>CAVHPN010000029.1:87595-104884 GCA_963637995.1 Prevotella sp. CAG:279
GAAGGCTCAGGATAAAAATAAGAATCTTACTGTAGCATTGGCCACAAGACAGGGCTTGTTGAATCAGATAAACAAGAGCGATGAAGCCGTGTACCGCAAGTTATGGAAACGCTATTATGAGGTAAGAGAAGGCGAATACAGTGAAGAGGAAAAAAACGACTACTATGCTGAACTTGAAAGTGAAATCACAAGGGCTCAAGATTTAGGTAAAATAAACCGTGGACAGCTGAGGCTGTCCGAAAGAGTATGCCGTTTTCTTGCATTGGGACAGAAGATACAGCTTCCGGAATTTGAGAAGGATCATCTTACTTTACTTGCCGAAGCAATCAAAAAAAGAGTACCGGCTGCAGAGCCAACTCATCAGGAAGCCTATCAGGCAGCATTGCAGGAGGTCAAAAACAGCGAGGTTCAGGAAAAAGCAGAAGAAATACCTGAACCGGTCAAAGAATCATCCGTTCAGGCAGTAGAGCAGGAGACGAGAAGCAAAGAGGCTCAGGAGAAAATAGATAAAGAGCTTAAGTCAGCCAGAGATGAGCTGGCAAAGCTTGTTGATGACTCTGAGAAAATTGAAAAGGGATTTGATGATTTAAGACAGGCTGGAAGTAAGCTTATCGGAGAAAAGGCACCGGAAAAATTTGAAGATTTTCAGAAAAAGTATTATACGCCAAGAAGAAACAAATTATTTGAATTGCATGATGAAATAGTTAAGCGACAGGATATTCTGAATGAAAACTACGATAAGATGGAAGAGTTCAGACAGAATATTGATGAACTGCTTGAACAGACATCTGATGCGGAAACGAAGAGGCAGACTGCTGAGTTGCTCAAACGTCATGATCGATTAGTCAACGAGAGATATACGGTTACGGGGGCAAACTTAGATGATGCATTGCTTGATGAAAAGAATAAGCTTGAAAGAGAAGACCGTGAAAGAAAAAATAGCAGAATAAGGGATAAGGTAAAACAGGCCGGTAGTCTTGCAATTGAATGGCTTGATAAATATGACCGATCATTTGATGAAAAAGATTTAAGTAAACAGATAGAAATCCTGAAAGAACTGAAGGCAAGTTCTGTAAATGTTAAGCGCGTTATGCCAACTGATAAAGTCATAAAGATAATTATGGAAAAAACCGAGAAGGTTGTAGATTATTATGACGGTAAAAATGTGACGGAATCTGTTGTACGTCATGTTGATGAAGAACTGGAAAATTATTATGAACGTTCGAAGAAATTAATGGGTTGGATAAACAAGTATGTAGGAGAAATGGATACTCTGATCGATAGTATTGAACATGAGCAAAAATTCGATAAGATCAGAAGTAAATTAAAGGACGAATATAAGTCTTTCACTACATTGAATAATCCGGAACGCACAAAAGATGAATTTGCTCAGGAATTTCAGAAGTATATGAAGGATTATCTTGAAAAATATTCGGATGTTAATAATGAATATGCTACATCGGAGAGACAAAATTCGTCATATAATTTCCTGGTGTCATCGAAAGAATATGTAGATCATTTGAATAAGAAAATTGAAGGCACGAATGCCAGAGAGGCTCTTAGGGCATATCAGGAAAAGGTTGTCATCAAAGAAATGCTTCAGACAATGGTACAGTTGCCGGAATTTTATGAAGAAAATTCACTTAAAGATAGGATTGAAAAAGAGAATGCCAGAAGTATCGATGACAAGAAAATGGCAGAAAATGCGGTAGCTAAACTAAAGACCCAAAATGATGAAGTGCATGAAAAACTCGTACGTGAACGAAATGCTCTTAAGGAATATGTGGTAGGTAAAAGGGAATCTATACTTAAAACCATGGAAGATACAGATGGTCTTGAAATTGTAGATAAAACACGTGTCGATGAAAAAAAATCCGAGGTTACAGCAATCAGTAAAGAGGTTGAGGAGAAACAAAAATTACAGGGAGATGCTGAAAAAGCATTTGAGGATGCAAAGGATAAAGAACATACCAATGACGAGAAAACCGTACGGGCCAATGAACACGAAAAGTCTGAATTGGCTGAGACTAAGAATCGTACCGATGCAAAGCTTGAAGAATTAGGAAGAAAAAGAGATGATCTCGAAGGCTCGGTGGATTTGATTGCTAATCATAAACTTTCGGATAAAAAGAGTGAAAAAGAAAATAAAATAAAGAGCATGGACGCGGTGGTCGATAAAAGGATGTTGAGCATCTTTACCGATGAATATGACCTCAGGGACAAGATGCATGACGCGGAAGAAGGTAAAGATGCAGATGGTGTGTCAGACCTTTCTGAGGTAACCAAAAAATATGATCTCCAGAGTGAATATCAGGAGAAGCTCGAAAAGGAATCTGCTCTTGCACATGATGAGCTTGAAAAAGAAGATAGGGAAGCAATTGCCATTAGCAATGAAATAAAGAAATTGCATGACGAAGCCACAGAAAAAAATAAACTTATAGAGCAGAATTTAACAGAGACCAGGGATGCGTATAATAAACTGAAAGACAAGCTGGATGCTACGGCCAAAAAGCAGCAGGAACTCAGGGAGGAATTACTGGTAAAACAGCACGAGGATGCGATCCGCCGGGAAATTAAGGAGGCATTTGATGCAGTCAAAGACTCTAAAGACAGGGGAATTGGCTCTCATGAAAAATTCAATAATTTTAAAGCCGCCATGCAGCACTATCTTGAGGCTCATCCGGACGGACATCCGAACGAAAATCTCTCTGCAGAGGATGCGAAAAATCTGCGTGACAGTGCATATCAGTCCTGTATCGAGTACGTGAACCGTCATTTGAAGACAAGCAAAGGACTGCAGTCGCTGGGACATCAGGGCACTAATGAAGGAGCCCTCAGAAAACAGGGAACAGTCAGAATCCTGGAGCTTATGAACGAACTTCCTGAATTTAAGGATAAGTTTGAACTTAAGCAGGATGCGCCGCAGGTTGAGGAAAAAGCACCGGCAGCAAAGGCGGATGCTAATAATGACAAGAGAGTCAAACTGAATTTCAATCAGCTGAAGGAATCTCTGGGTAAGAATAGCAAGACGGTTAAGACAAAGAAAAAAGAAGATTTTTCTAAGAATGCATATGCTGATCTGAATGCGGAAATAAGCAAGAAGGCAAATAAAGAGGATAAGGGGGATAAAGGAAAACAGCGTTAATATGAAGTGCGGATAGTAAACAATCAGGCCCGGCAAGATATCTCATCTTGCCGGGCCTGATTGTTATTGAGTTTGTCAAGTAAAGGGAGTAAATTTATTATGAGTCTTATTTAGGCTGCTTCATTTCGGGAGCCTTGTTTTTTTTGTCACTGGTAACTGTTGTTTTTGAAGTCTCCTTTTTGGATTCCAGATTAAGGCTCTTTCGGTTTGGTTTACCGGAATTTTTAGCTGCTGTAATATCGTTTAAAGAAAGTCTCTCTTTAGATATTTTCTGGCCGTTTATCAGTGTCTCTGTTACCATTTTCGGAGCGCTTTGAGCTACATTCTCCTCTTTAACAGCGGATTTATTGGGAACTTCTTTCTTCTGCGGCTCATTTGCTTTCTGCAGCTCATTTACCTCCGGTAGCTTATTTTCCTTCTGAAGCTGTATATCCTTCAACTTATTCGGAAGATAAGTATTGAGGGCAACGTCTTTGTCAATTTTATCACCCAAAACTAATAATGTATGATGTTCGGATTTTGTATTCGCATCTGCACCTTTAATTTCTCCATTATCATAGGTTACGTTATGCGCCTTCATGGATGGAGTATTCTGTACTTCGCCTTTTTCATTCTTTAAGTCCTGAAGCCAGCTGATTGTAAAGGAACTGTTTTCGCTGACAACAGCACCGGTGTGGTCAGTCTTGGTTACAATCGCTTTTCCGGCCAGTTCATTCAGACTCATGCGTACAGGTGCTGTCTCATATGGGTCATTCATGTAAACAGTGTCCTGATTACTTCCCTCTTCAAATTTGTAAATAGTACGATAATGACCACCTATAAGGATTGCAACAGGACCATTGGCCTGCTCCATACCATAGATAATAGAATTCTTGAGTTTTCCGGCAACAGCTTGGGTCTCCAATGCTTTCTCTTTCTCTGTGTAGCGAATGGCGCGATTAGACGGCTGATTTGTATAAGTGGCTTCATTTACAGCCGTATTTGGCAATACGTCGTGAATCATGTCGCTAAACGCACTGATTTGATTTGACACATCGCGATTAGACTCATCGGAAGCGGTGGAGAATGATTCTGCATCCGGTCTGTACGCACGGATTTCGGATTGTCCCAGCTCTACGCCGCGGTGCCTTAAAAGAGTGGAGAGTGCGACAGACCAGCAGCCGTTGTGGGTATGCTGAACTTCGGACTGTATTACATTGTCAACACTGATGGTCCGTTTTCCATTCTCAACCGTAATGTTAGTTTTTTCAACATTGCGATTTTGCATATTTTCATCCGCTTTTTTAACAACGTCGTTGATAGTATTAAGCTTATTTATGCGGTGTTCCAGATAACGTTTGATGTCGTTGTCTTCGACCTTTTTTTCCAGTTGCTTAAGGACACTGATATCATTTGAATTGATGTCTTTTGCTGCCTGTGGATATTTGCTGGCAAGGAGCGTGACTTTGTAATCATAATCATTTAAAAATTCGATGTCGCGATTTTTATTTCGCGCGTTGCTGCGAGCATCCTTGTCTAAGTTAAAAAATGAGTCATTCTTCGGAGATACTTTTGTTTGCACGCCTTTTACAGGCTCTTTATTAGCTGTAATCTCGTTCTTGATTTCAGTTTTGTTCTCAGTTGTTTTGATTTCAGCTGTCTTGTTCTCAACTCTTTTGTTCTCAGCTGCTTTGTTTGCGGCTGTTTTGATCTCAGTGTTGATGGAATTTGGTTTCTTTGGCTCCTCCGTTTTGGAATTAGTATTTATCACATTAGGCATTTCCAACTTAGCCGGGGCGGAGTTCCTTTTTGAAACGTCAGTCACATCTTTGCTGTCCTTGACGATACTCTTTTTAATGTCGTCAGTCTGCTCTATATCGATGTTATCTGTCATATCTCGGTTACTTTTTATGGTTCCGTCTGCCATAAGCGTGTAGTAACGGCAGAGCACTTTCTTATCTTTCAGTTTATCGAAATTTACCAGCAGGCATGCAAGAGTATGTCGTGCTCTTTTTGCTGCAGCGTATCGTTGGTGTCTTTTGCCGAACCAGTTGCGCGCATCCCACATGCTGGTATTTTTAATATAAGTATTCAGTTCGCGGTAAGCGCTATCGGCTGATGCACGGATGTCTGTAAGCTTAACATCTTTGCGGTTAAAGTCATGACTTGCATCAAAGCAGTCATGGAGAAGATCGTAAAGGTTACCCAGTGCAAGTTTGTAGTTTCTTTTTGCCGCCTTATTATCTGCATCTAGTTTTTTTTGATATTTAAAGGTTGCTTTTTCTAGTTTCTTATTTTTGGCGGTCAGACGTTTGATTTGTGCCTGCAGAAGTTTTTTCTTAAGCTGTAATGGAGTGCGGATCTTAGATCTCAGATTTTTCGGCATGGGACGGCCGTTTTCCGGATTGTATTTTTCCTCCATTTGGCTAATCGCACGTTTCATTAGCCCGTACTCTTTACGTCCCCTTTCATAATCTTCCGCCATTTTGCGATATTCTTCTCTTTTGTCTGCAATGTCCTGCTTTTGGCGAGCCCTGCTTTCACGACCCGGATTTTCAATCGAATCAATTTCGATAAGATTGTTTTTTACCTGGTTGGTGTAGAGGAGGATCTCACTTAATGACTTCAGAACATTCATTTTTTCATTTTCATATTGATCCTCATACTTGAATTCTTTGTCGGGATTAATTGCTTTCTGGAAGTTCTGTAATTTCTGCTCGACAGTCAGGAGCTCTTTCTGATTGAATGCAGGCTCTTGTGGCGGATTTGCCATGAAAGTATTCAGAAGAGAGGCATCTCTCTTTTTAAGTCCTTTAGGAAGGTCCTTGCCCTGTTCTTCCAATAGCCGGAGTGTTGCGCTTTTTGGAATCTTTGTGAAATCAACAAGTGTATTGCCATTCTGATCAAGTATTTTGCTTGAATGGGGTTTTACGCTATCTTTCGTAACATATTCACCTTTACTGAGTGGTGCCGGAAGTGAATTATTTTGATGCTGTCCGAACAGTGAATCCCACACAATAAGTTTACAGTTGTTCAGATCCGTGAATTCCTGCAGATATTGTAACGATTTATTGTCCATGCGTTGGTAAGCAGAAGCATAACCGTTGAGCAAAGCGATCATGGTTCCCTTGCGCAAACCTAAAAGCTGTTCGTCGATATTATCTTCATTGCGCGGTATAAAGTAGTCCTGCGTGCATTTTATGATGGCATTCTTATCGGCCTCATCAGGCATCGACTCAATAAATTTGTTGAGTCTCATGACAAATTCACATTTGCCAAATTCATTGGCAAGTGAATCTAAGCAATAATTAAGGTACTTATAAAGTGCTTCGTTATATACTGGCATAGAAACCTCCTTTAAAAAGGCTGCAGCGCAGCCGGTTTGTTTTTCTTTTGGACTATTATAGTATAGCATATTATGTAGGACAAATGTAGGACAACAAAAAGCTGCAGCTCATTTTTTTGAACTGCAGCTTTGGGCTTGTTTTAATTTGATTTGACTTCTTTCCACAGACTGTTGTAAATTTCGTCTGCCTCATCACCGAGATATCGGTAAACCTCACAGTTTTTAAGCTGCTCCGTATCCGGGAAGACGGCCTTGTTGTTCTGCGTTTCCTCATCAAGCATTTCCTTGGCGGCCTTGTTTGGAGTCGCGTAAGTGATGTATTCAAAGTTTTTGAGTGCTACGTCCGGTCGACAGAGGAAATTGATCCATTTTTCTGCATTTTCCTTGTTTTTCGCGTTTTTCGGAACAACCCAGGAATCGATCCAGACGTTTGTTCCCTCCTCAGGGATTACATATTCCAGAGAAAATGGAAGGTTCTGTGCTGCAACTTCCTCCTGAATATAAAGAATTTCACCGGAGTAGATAACGCCGATGGCAGCTTCACCGCCGATCATCTTGTCGCGTACCTGATCGATAACGTAGGCCTGTACCAGCGGTTTCTGGTCAATCAGATCCTGTTTGGCCTGCGAAAGTTCTGACTCATCGGTGGAGTTTGCGGAAAAACCGTCTTTTTTGAGCGCTACCATGAAGGCGTCGCGGACGCTGTCCTGCATAAGGATCTCGCCCTTATAGGCCGGATTCCACAGATCGGACCATTTGGTCGGAACCGGAAGTCCCTTTTCTTCGATAAGTTTGGTATTGTAAAGAATTCCGACGGTACCCCAGGTGTATGGAACGGAATATTTGTTTTCGGGGTCAAACTGCTTTGACATCTCCATGTACTGCGGGTCGATGTTCTTGACATTCGGAATGTTGTCAAAGTTCAGCTCGGCGAGCAGGTCATTTTCCTTCATCTTCTGAATCATATAATCTGAAGGGCAGACGACATCATAGTTTACGGCACCGGCCTCGATGACCGGATACATTTCCTCCAGTGTCTCAAATACGTCATAGGTTACTTTTATGCCGGTTTCTTCCTCAAATTCCTCGATAAGATCCGGATCAATGTATTCGCCGGCATTGTAGACGTAGAGCTCATTGGAATGAGCCGTGGTATAACGGACGTAGGTGCTGACACCGACAACAAGGAGAATCAGAGTGCAGGCGAGTCCAAGAACACCGTTTTTGATGTGGCTGCTGAGTTTACGGCGCCTGATGGTCTCTGCGTCGACGGCAGTCGCCTTGCCGGTGGATTTTTTATCCGGTGCAAAGTTTGTAATAAGCAGAAGAACCAGAACCACCACGAAAATCAGTGTGGACAGGGCGTACATCGTCGGCTGTATGCCGCGGCGCACCTGGCTGTAGATAAGCGTGGACAGTGTATCGATACCGGCACCTCTTGTAAAGTGAGTGATGATAAAATCATCCAGCGACATGGTAAATGCCATCAGAAAGCCAGACAGTATACCGGGGACGATGTCGGGGAATACAACCTTAAAGAAGGCATAAAGCGGGCTTGCACCGAGGTCCATGGCGGCCTCGTAGGTATAGCGGTTAGTCTGCTTGAGTTTCGGCATGACGCTCAAGATTACATACGGAATATTGAAGGTGATGTGCGCGATAAGCACGGTCTTAAATCCCAGAGATATGCCGAAGGCGATGAATGCCAGCATCAGTGAGATGCCGGTCACGATATCGGAGTTAAGCATCGGTATATTGTTGATTCCCATGACGATGGTGCGGGGAATACGCTTCATGCTGCTGATGCCTATGGCGGCGATAGTGCCGATGACAGTCGCAATAAGGGCCGATGCAAAGGCGATGAGCAGTGTATTGTTTAAGGCATTCATAATGGTTGAATCCTGAAACATCTGAGTGTACCAGCGGGTGGTAAAACCGCCCCATACCGTCCTGGATTTTGTATTGTTAAATGACAAAACGATCATGGTTACGATCGGAATGTATAAAAAGAGCAGGATGAGCACCAGGTAAAAGTCCTGGAAAAACTGTTTTAAGCGGTTATGTTTCATCAGAACGCATTGCCCTCCCCTTCTTTATCATATTTGGCGATCAGCGCCATGCTAAGTAAAATGAAAATCATCAGAACCAGCGAAAGACCGGAGCCTAAGTGCCAGTTGCTGCCTTTGGTAAATTCCTGCTCGATGACATTTCCGATAAGCAGAATCTTGCTGCCGCCCAGTAAGCTGGAGATGACGAAGGTCGTCAGCGCCGGAACAAATACCATGGTTATGCCGCTGATGATGCCAGGGATGCTTAAAGGAATCCAGATGTGAATAAGTGTCTGGAAATCGTTGGCGCCCAGATCCTTGGCAGCATTGATGGTATTGTCATCGATTTTTGCCAGTACATTATAAATCGGGAGAATCATAAATGGCAGGAAGTTATATACCATACCCAGAATGATCGCCCCTGGTGTATTGATTATGGCGATATTCGGCAGATGGAGAAAGGAAAGAATGCCGTTTATGACACCGTTTTTCTCCAAAAGTGTCTGCCACGCGAGGGTGCGCAGCAGGAAGTTCATCCACATGGGCAGAATAAATACAAATACCATAAAGCTGCCGGAACCGATGCCGCGGCGGCGCAGTACCAATGCCAGCGGATAGGACAAAATCAGGCAGATGGCAGTGGCGGCCAGAGAGAGCCCCAGAGACAAAAGCAACGCCTTTAAGTGCTCGGGGGTTACAATGGAACATACATTTGTCAGTGTAAAAGCACCGCTTTTGGTTGTCAGACCGTAGTATACGATCAGAAGGAGCGGTATGATGGTAAAACCGATCATCCAGAGAATATAGGGACCGGCCAAGAGCCGTTTCATGTTTGATTTCATATTGATTTCGACTCCTTTCTATTCATTCACACCCACAGCTTCCTCGTCCTCTGACTCAGGCTTGTTCATGATCTGGATGTCAAACGGATCTACATGGATGCCGACCTTTTCGCCTACCGGGAACATATCGGTGCTGTGAACCAGCCACTCATAGCCGTTCGGGGTGGTGACTTCCATCTCGTAGTGAACACCCTTGAAGATCAGGTGAGTGACGACACCCTGAAGAGTCCCTTCCTCAGGCTTTACAAGGTCAATGTCCTCCGGACGGATGACAACGTCAACAGGCTGGTTGGTTCCGAAACCCTTATCAACGCAGGCAAATTTCGCACCGAAGATCTCTACCAGCTCATCACGAATCATCAGGCCGTCGACGATATTGCTCTCGCCGATGAAATCGGCAACAAATGCATTTTCCGGCTCATTGTAGATCTGTTCCGGAGAACCCATCTGCTGGATATAACCCTGATTCATGACTACGATGGTATCTGACATCGTAAGCGCCTCTTCCTGATCGTGTGTGACATAGATAAAGGTAATGCCAAGCTCATTTTTAAGACGTATAAGCTCATACTGCATATCCTGACGAAGCTTCAAATCAAGGGCACCGAGCGGCTCATCAAGAAGCAGAACCTTCGGCTCGTTTACGATAGCGCGGGCTATGGCGATACGCTGCTGCTGACCGCCGCTTAGTGAGTCGATGCTGCGGTGCTCAAAACCGTTTAGGTTTACAAGCTTTAAAGCGTACTTAATTTTGTCATCAATATATGATTTTGATTTATTCTTGATTTTCAGACCAAATGCGATATTATCCGCTATGCTCATGTGCGGAAAAAGTGCGTATTTCTGAAATACGGTATTTAACTGTCTCTTGTTGGGCGGAAGTTTCGTGATGTCTTCACCACCGAAAATGACTTTTCCGGTGTTTGGAGATTCAAATCCGCCTATGATGCGCAGCGTGGTAGTCTTGCCACAGCCGCTGGGGCCTAAGAGGGTTACAAAGGAATTTTCCTTCACTGAAAGACTAAGGTCATCCAGGACCAGAGTGTCGTCAAAACGTTTTGAAATATGCTGTAAATCGATTAATGGCTGGCTCATGTGTTTCCTCCGTAAGATATAGTTATTATATTATCAGAAGCTCGGCGGTGAGCTGACCCAGAGGACCACTGCACCGGAACGGCTTTCGAGATAATGTGTCTTGTCACTGGTATAGTAAAAGGATTCTCCCTTTTTTGCCTTGTATGTTTTATTGCCCAGATGAATCAGGATGCTGCCCGAGAGCACATATCCGAATTCTTCACCCTCATGGGGACTGTCCGGATAGGTGGAACCGCCGACACCCAGTGTCAGCCGTATCGGCTCCATGGTGTTTTTCTGGGCGTTCGGGATGATCCACTGAATTTCATTTTTAAGTTCCGAATCTTCCTTGACAAAATAATCATTTTTTTCAAAAACAATCTGCTCTTCAGGAGTCTCATTGAAGAATTCTCCGATGGTTGTACCGAGACACTGGAGTATATCCATCAGTGTGGCGATGGACGGTGAAGTCAGATCACGCTCCACCTGCGAAATAAATCCTTTCGACAGCTCAGCGCGATCGGCCAGTTCCTCCTGCGTAAGTCCCTTTAAAACCCGCAGCTCCTTTAGTTTTCCTCCGATACTCAACAAAAATCGCCCCCCCTTTCATTAGTAAAATGAAAGTTTAGAAATTCTAAAATGAATGTAAAATTAATCTTTTTGTTTAGAAATAATAAACCGACTTCCGAGTATCTATTATACAGATTGTTACAGAGGTGTCAAGGAAAAACGGGGTAAATTTATACACTTATGATTAACCTTTATGATTGCGTGACTTGTAAAGGGAGGCAGCATGGCCGGACATGAGTAACATTATTGTGAAAATAATGGGTGCAAAATATGCATTATAATGCTAGAATATAGGGAAAGCAAAAGGATTCAGGGGGATATAAGGAGGAATATTTCATGCAGGATAAGTATATGGCTTATGTTGGCTCATATTCATACAATGGACAGGCAAAGGGAATAACCGTATATGATGTGGATGTCGAGAAGGGAAAGTTTATCTACCGATGTGAGGTTGAGGTGGATAACTCTTCTTATCTGACGGTGTCCCATGACGGAAAGATGCTTTATTCGATTGCGGATGAGGGCGTAGTGGCCTTCCGCATTTTGGAAAATGGTGCACTCAGCCGTGTGAACAGTGCCAATATAAAGGCCATGAGAGGATGCCATATTTCAACTGATGCAGAGGATAAATTTATCTTCGTATCCGGTTATCATGACGGCAAGGAGACGGTGGTCAGGATCAATGAGGATGGATCTGTCGGGGAAGTGACAGACGGTGTATACCATAAAGGCCTCGGAAGCGTGGCAGAACGTACATTCAGGCCGCATGTTAGCTGTGCGGAACGCACACCTGACGGAAAATTTCTGCTGGTAGCCGATTTGGGAATTGATCAGGTAAAGATTTATCGTTTCGATGGTGAGAAAGGAACTCTTTCCCAGGTTGATGCGATTCGATGTGATCTTGAATCAGGTCCGAGACATTTCATGTTCAGCAAGGACGGAAAATTCTTATATCTGATGTATGAAATTAAAAATGTCATAGATGTATATACATATGAAACAGGGGAACGTGTGCCGAAAATTGAAAAAATTCAGACTATTTCATCAACAGCACCGGAACGCAGCAGTCAGCTGACAGCAGCATGCACGATCCGTATGTCGGAGGATGAGACACACCTCTTCTGTAGCAATGCCGGTGACAATTCCGTAAGCGTATATGAGCGGGATAGCGAGACTGGACTTTTGAAGCTACTCTGCTGTCTGCCGATCAGCGGTGATTATCCAAAGGATATAGCTATATTCCCGGATGGAAATCATTTGGCATCAATCAACCATGCAAGCAACAGTATTTCATTCTTCAGGATAGAATATAAAGAGAAACTGCTTGTGATGAGCGGACGCAGTATTTCGGTTAATGAGCCTAACTGCTGTGTGATTACAAAGGTTCACAGCAAACGTGCATCTAGTGATAAATCCAGACAGCAGAAGGAGCAGCAGCGATAATGGCAGGATCAACATACGGAAAAATACTGACAATGACAACGTGGGGCGAGTCTCACGGAGCCGGTGTGGGCGTGGTTGTGGACGGATGCCCTGCGGGGCTTGAACTTTGCGAGGATGATATTCAGAAATATCTTGACAGGCGAAAACCTGGGCAGAGCCGCTTTACCACAAAGCGCAATGAGAGTGATACGGTTGAAATCCTGTCTGGCGTTTTTGAGGGACTAACGACCGGAACACCGATCTCAATGATGGTAAGAAATCAGGATCAGCATTCGAAGGATTATAGTGAGATTGCATCGTATTATCGGCCGGGCCATGCGGATTACACCTTTGATGAAAAATATGGTTTCAGAGATTACCGGGGCGGCGGACGCTCCTCCGGACGTGAGACTATCGGACGCGTGGCAGCAGGTGCCATCGCGGCGAAAATACTGGAATCTTTAAATATTCAGGTAAAGGCTTACACAAAGGCGATCGGACCGATTGCGGTAAATCCGGAACGTTTTGATTTGGCAGAATGTGAGAATAATAAGCTCTATATGCCGGATGCCGCTGCAGCAGCTGAGGCAGAGGCGTATCTGGAACAAAAGATGACAGAGATGGATTCGGCAGGCGGCATAGTGGAATGCGTAATTTCAGACCTTCCGGCAGGTCTTGGCGATCCGGTGTTTGACAAGTTTAATGCAAACCTGGCTAAGGCGATCTGCTCGATAGGTGCCGTAAAGGGGTTTGAGATTGGAGAAGGTTTTCATGCTTCGCAGATGTCGGGAAGCGAAAATAATGATGCCTTTATCATAAATCCGGACGGAAGTGTCGGGAAAGCGACAAACCATGCAGGCGGAATTTTGGGCGGTATGACGGATGGAAGCGAAGTTGTGTTCAGAGCTGCGTTTAAACCGACTCCGTCGATTGCGGCCATGCAGAGAACCGTAAGTAAGAGCAACGAAGAGATAGACATAAGCATCAAGGGACGTCACGATCCGATCATTGTTCCAAGAGCAGTTGTTGTGGTTGAGACGATGGCAGCTTTTGCAGCGGCTGATATGCTGCTTGGAGGAATGACTGCAAGGCTTGATTTGATTCAGAAATTTTACCGGAAATGATGTAAATGTTAACTTATAGACTGGAAAAACTGCGGCGGGCCCGGCCTGTATAATCCGCAGTTTTTTTGACTTTAGTATCATATCATTGAAGCAGGAGGCAGCAGGATGAGTGCAGAGGGAATATCAAAGGAAACAGAGACAGAAAGCCAGATAAAAGAGATTCGCCGGGAGGTGCGCATCACATTGGGAGAACTTCTTGAAGCTGCAAACATGAAAAAAGGACAGATTCTGGTAGTCGGATGTTCATCCAGCGAGATTGCATCACATAAGATTGGTTCATATTCAAGTGCAGATATCGGAAAGGCGGTATTTGAGGAGCTTTATTCAATTACAAAATCACAGGGGATTTATCTGGCAGCGCAGTGCTGTGAGCATCTCAACAGAGCCCTTATCGTGGAAGAGGAAGCAGCAGAAAAATATGGCCTTCAGATGGTCAATGTAGTGCCGCAGCTGAAGGCGGGAGGCTCATTTGCAACAGCAGCCTACGCAGGTTTTGAAAATCCCGTGGCTGTCGAGGAGATTAAGGCCCATGCCGGAATTGACATCGGTGATACATTTATCGGAATGCATCTTCGCCCGGTGGCAGTTCCGGTGCGAACTTCGACCCGGGCCATTGGAGGTGCCCATGTAACCTGTGCCAGAACCAGACTTAAATATATTGGCGGAGAAAGAGCGCATTATTTGAATGAGAAATAGGAGTAAAAAACGTGGAAATCAGGAAAAATGATGAATTTGAACTGACAATCGAGGACATGAGCGAAGATGGAGCCGGAATCGGAAAGCGGGATGGATATATCTGGTTTGTAAAGGACGCTGTGATCGGAGACAGAATCCGGGCACGGGCAATGAAAATGAAAAAAAACTATGGATTTGCCCGTCTGATGGAGGTACTGGAACCGTCCAAAGACCGCGTGACACCGAAGTGTCCGGTGGCGAGACAGTGCGGCGGCTGCCAACTGCAGATGATGAGCTATGAGGCACAGCTTCATTTTAAAGAACGCAAAGTATATAATAACCTGCGCAGAATCGGCGGTTTTGAGAATCTGCGCCTGCCGAATGAAGCGGATGATAATGTGGATAAAACCATCATCATGGAACCAATCCTGGGGATGGATCATCTGTGGCGCTATCGCAACAAGGCACAGTTCCCGTTTGGATATGACAAAGATGGGAAAATTATCGCAGGATTTTATGCGGGACGCACTCATCATATCGTCGAGACCGAAGATTGTCTGCTGGGAGTCGAGGAAAATGCGGTAATTCTTGATATTATCAGGAAAATTATGGAAGAATATCATATTTCACCATATGATGAGGAAAATCACAGGGGCCTGATTCGTCATGCACTGATTAGAAAAGGATTTTCAAGTGGTGAGCTGATGGTCTGTCTTGTCATCAACGGAAAGAAGCTGCCGCATGCAGATATTTTTATAGAGCGACTAAAAGAAGTTACCGGTATGACCAGCATTTCCTGCAATATCAATCAGGAAAAAACGAATGTGATTCTTGGCGCCGAGCTTGTAAATTTATACGGACCGGGCTATATCACAGATAAAATCGGAAATGTATCTTATCAGATTTCACCGCTTTCCTTCTATCAGGTCAACCCGGTGCAGACAGAGAAACTTTATGGCACTGCCCTGGAATACGCGGGTCTTACCGGTGGTGAAACCGTTTGGGATCTCTACTGCGGAATCGGGACCATTTCACTTTTTCTGGCGCAGAAGGCAGGAAAAGTGTACGGCGTGGAGATTGTGCCGCAGGCGATCGAGGATGCCCGTCGCAATGCGGCACTGAACGGAATGGAAAATGTCGAGTTTTTCGTCGGAAAAGCCGAAGAGGTACTTCCGAGGGAGTATGAGAAAAATCAGGTCTATGCCGATGTCATCGTAGTCGATCCACCTCGTAAGGGTTGTGACAGCGTCTGCCTTGATACAATCGTGAAAATGCAGCCGAAGCGTGTGGTCTATGTAAGCTGCGATTCTGCAACATTGGCGCGGGATGTGAAATATCTCGGAGAAAGAGGATATGTACCAAAGCGTGTGAGATGCTGCGACATGTTCGGAATGAGCGGTCATGTGGAGACCTGCGTTCTTCTGACAAAAACTGATGCAGATGAGGTCTGACAGAATGGAACGTTAACATTTTAAGCTATTCTTCAGCCATCGAGAGGAGATGAACGGATTTATTTCCATAAAGTATTATGAATTCGGAACAATCAAAAAATACAGGGCATATTTTCAGTAACCGTGATTTGCGGATCCTTCTTGTTCCGCTGGTTGTGGAGCAGATTTTAAATTCGCTTATGGGAACGGCGGACAGCATTATGGTCAGCAATGTGGGATCGGCAGCGATTTCTGCGGTTTCTCTCGTCGATTCCATCAATATTCTGGTTATACAGGCGTTTTATGCGCTGGCAGCAGGAGGAACAATCGTCTGCTCCCAGTATATCGGACAGAAAGACAAGAAAAATGCGGAAGAATCGGCCAGACAGCTTGCCTTTGTAGTGGCATTTATTTCGACAGCCGTCATGGCGATATGCCTTCTGACAAGAGGGCCGCTTTTAAGCCTGATATTCGGCAGTGTTGAAGCTGATGTCATGCAGGCGGCTCAGATTTATTTCTTTTACACTGCAATATCGTTCCCGTTTATAGCTCTATATGATGCAGGTTCGTCGATTTACCGTGCTCAGGGCAATACGAGACTTCCGATGACCATCGCAGTCATCTCAAACTGCCTGAATATTGCCGGAAACGCTGTGCTTATATGGATATTTCACATGGGTGTCGCAGGCGCCGCCATTGCAACGCTTGGATCAAGGGTGATATCAGCAGCCGCTGTATTTGCTTTCTTAAGGAAACCAGACCAGCAGATTACGGTGAATAATTATCTTCACATACGTCCGGATGGACGCAGAATTATGAGAATCCTATCGCTTGGAATACCGAACGGCATTGAAAATGCAATGTTCCAATTCGGAAAACTGGCAATCCAGTCCACGGTTTCTACTCTTGGAACCATTGCGATTGCAGCCCAGGCGATGACGAATATCCTGGAAAATCTCAATGGTATAGCTGCCCTTGGTATCGGAATAGGCATGATGACTGTCGTCGGTCAGTGCCTCGGAGCCGGCAGAAAAGATGAGGCAATTTATTACATCAAGAAGCTGACAATAATTTCCGAGATAGTAATCATTGCAAGCTGTGCACTGGTATTTGCGGCAACTAAACCGATCACTGTTTTGGGCGGCATGGAGACAGAGAGTGCAAAAATGTGCCTCTATATGGTTGGCTGGATTACAGTGGTAAAACCGATAGTATGGACACCGGCGTTTATCCCGGCATATGGGATGCGAGCAGCGGGTGATGTGCGTTTTTCTATGATTCTTTCCTGCATCAGTATGTGGGTTTTTCGTGTAACTTTATGCGTATACCTTTGCCGTGTCCATGGATTTGGACCGATCGCCGTATGGATCGGCATGTTTACGGATTGGACAATCCGTGGAATCGTATTCACAGTCCGCTTTATGAGCCGCAGATGGTTGAGGCATAAAGTGGTTTAGATAATTGTTATTTGTGTAACTGTATGCGGGTAGGTACTTATAGCCACGTTTTCTCTTGATATACTGTATTTACAATGGTATAATCAATGATCGAGACGTTTTTGAAAGATAAAATGATGTTGGGGTCCCAAGGTCACAACTTCTCCTGCAAGCAAGCTTGCGTCGAATTTCTGACCT
>CAVHPN010000030.1:0-34699 GCA_963637995.1 Prevotella sp. CAG:279
CCCCCGACCCACGGCTTAGAAGGCCGTTGCTCTATCCAGCTGAGCTACAGACTCATATTCATTTTGCGATTCTGACCGTATTGCCCGGCACCTAACCGTTCCCGCACCTGACCTTTTCTGCCAGCCGCTCGTCTGTCTCGTCGACAGCAAAGCTAGTATATAACATCCTTAACCGATTGTCAACAAAAAGTTTCATATTTTTTAAAAAAATTACAAAAATTTGTAACTGTTCAGAGCCAAGCAAAATTTTATAAATCAGCCATGGAAATGCTTGCATTTACAGGGCTGATTTTGAAATTTTATTTGGCGGATACGCCACACCGACGAAATGCGAAGCATTTTGGAGGTTGGCTCTGAACAGTTTGTCTCCAAAAACAGTACCAACCTTGATGCCTGATGATTGCATCTCACTACTCTTCCATCTCTTCCATCTCATAAGGAAGAAACTCTGCCAGAAAACCCTTATTCCTCAGTGTAATCTCTATCTCCGTGAGTACCTCCTCCTGATCAGCTGCCACATGATGAAAATGATAACCCGAGGTAATATTCAAAAGAGGCGCCGAGCGTCCTGTCCGTATATTTTCCATAAAGCTTTCGACATCCCGCCTGCTGCGAATATTGAGCGGTGCGGACATTTTTCCGTAAATGCGATGATTTATCATGACATCAAGTACTTCTGCGCCCAAATCAACGATAGCGTTGAGTTCTTCTCTTGTCTGTTCTGTAGTATGGCATACCTTAAACAGCCTTTCTGCACGATGGGCCGTTTCAAGCATATAGCCACGTGCAGTTGCAAGCACAGGATACCCTTCTGTTCGCAAAAGTGCAATATCCTGTACCACTACCTGACGGCTCACACCTGCTGCCCGCCCCAATGCACTCCCGGAAAGCGGTACAGACGAACTTCTGAGCATCTCCAATATTTTCTTTCTCCGCTGTGATCCTGTAATTGCAGTTTCCATTCTGTAGTTCCCGGCCTTTCTTACTACCTGCGTAACTTTCTGTTTAGTGTATCCACATATACACACGTACAAATCAATGTCATGATATAAGTGTCTGTAATCCCTTTAATGCCTATTTTATACTGCTTACATTTATTTTGTCAAATCGTTACTCTTCACACGGCACATAGACAGCTGACTTTCAAATATGAAAATTTACCATCAATTAACCTTTCCGCTTTATTGACAATCCCTACGCCACACATTAAAATACCTACTATCAACAGGTATTTTAATTATCTAAGAGAGAAGGTATTTCCATGAAAATCAATCACGTATATGCAGTTTATTTCAGTCCTACAGGCAATACGAAAAAAGTAATTACAACGCTTGCCAATGCCATTGCAGATACCCTCAAAGTATCCGCTGATTTCTATGATTTCACGCTTCCTGACAGCCGTGATCTGGTTCACACATACAATGAAGGCGATCTGCTTGTCATGGGCACCCCGGTATATGCCGGACGTATTCCAAATAAGATGCTTCCATTCGTTCAGACTCACTTCGAAGGAAATGGTGCACTCGCTGTACCGGTAGCCGTATTCGGAAACCGCAGCTTTGACAACGGACTCATAGAACTTAGAAATGAGTTGGAAGCACATGGTTTTCATACCATTGCAGGCGCCGGAATTCCTACCGAACACGTATTCAGCAGCAAGCTCGCAACAGGACGTCCAAACGCTGAGGATCTTGCAAAAATCCATGATTTCGGTGTCGAAATCGCAAATAAAATAGTTTCTCTTACGGAAATTCCAACACCCGTCACAGTTCCCGGCGATGACCCGGTCGATCATTATTATACTCCGCTGGGAACTGATGGTAAACCGGCTGTATTTCTGAAAGCTAAGCCCGTCACTGACCCTGATAAATGCACCGGCTGCGGCGTATGCGCTTCTGTCTGTCCCATGGGTTCCATCCCGGCTGACGCGCCGGACACCTGCAGCGGTATATGCATCAAATGTCAGGCATGCATAAAGATTTGTCCTGCCGGTGCTAAATACTTTGATAACGAAGCATTTCTTTCACATGTTGCCATGCTTGAACAAAACTATACGCGAAGATGCGAATCGGAATTGTACAGCTAAAGCGACCCGTCACAGGCGAAAAATCCCGCAAGCAGGATTCTTTTCATCAGTTAACCCATCAAGAGAATGTGTCCCGGCACATTCTCTTGGTTTCTTTTATATTCACATATCCATGCATCAATCATGCATCAATCGTTTCCAACTATATAACCTTAATCTCTCCAAATCGGAACGAATAGAGGTATTTCTCTGCAACTTTCTTTCCTGTCATCTGCTCAAGAGCCCTGGTATAATACTTTATCTGGGACTCATAACGCTTAATCAGTATCTCAGGACTGTCCACATGGTCTGTCTTATAATCCACCAGAATCAGATTCCCGTCTTCTTCAAAAAAAGCATCGATGATACCCTGGATCAGGACCCTCTCATCTGAATTCCACTCTCCCATTTCCCTTGCCGGAATGCCTATGACAAATTGCTTTTCACGGTAAAGTTTTCCTGCTAAAGCTGCCTTCTGCATGCGTTTTCCAAGGGAGCTGTTTGTCAGTTTTTCAAGCACATATCCACGAACAAGTAGCGCTGATTCAGAGTCCATACGTCCCTCTTTTACAAGTTTTTCAGGAAATGCCTCAAGCTGCGCTCTTGATAAAGTCTGCTCAAAAGGCAGGTATTGCAAAACACGGTGATAAGCCGTACCTCTCGCTGCGCCGCTCTTTTCCTCCTGCTCCTTCTCCATAAATACCGGAAGTGTCGGAAGAAATACCGTCTCCTCTTCTTCCGTCTCCATACTCTTTTTCTTAATTTCTGATACAGACATCTTTGTGTTGAGGCGAAGATCATCAGGATAAGAATATTCAAAATTGTAGGAATTATTTATAATCTCATCAATCTGCCTGATTTGTTCAGTTTTTTCTGCAGGTTCTTTGGCCAGCCATTTAAGCCTTTCTCTGGACAGATTCTTAAGTATCTGTGTCCCGATTTCCCTGTCCAACTGATCTGAAAAAGTCTCCGTATGATATTTAATCCACGGATTTTTTTCCGGAATACTCATAAGAATCCAGTCAAGATATGAGGACGCCAGTGTAAGAACAGTATACGGGATTTCTCCTCCCGCGGCTGCCACCATACTCCACTTTGCCATACGTTCCTCAACCTTTTTGGAAGAAGCTGTCAAAATAAGTTTTTCTTTAGCCCTGGTAAGAGCAACATAAAGCACACGAAGTTCCTCCCCCAGCGCATCAAGCTCCATTCGACGCTTCATCACATTTTTCTTAAGTGTAGGACCCTTTATGCGTTTTTCACTGTCAAGATAATCCGTTCCTATACCAAGATCTGCATCTATAAGGAGCTTGCCCCTGGTATCCTGTTTATTAAAAATTTTACCGAGCCCTGCCACAAAAACAATCGGAAATTCCAATCCCTTGCTTTTGTGAATACTCATGATTCGAACTACGGTTCCTTGTGAATCCGCCACCGTGGCTTCGCCAAAATCAGTATTATATTTTTTTAATTTTTCGATATATCTGATAAAATGAAATACCCCTTTGTAACTTGTTGACTCATAAGCTGCTGCCTTTTCAACCAGCATATCAAGATTGCCCTTACGTCCTGCGCCGCCCGGAAGTGCCGACACATAACGGTAATATCCTGTTTTATCATAGATGCGATAGAGAAGTTCATGCATGGACAGATAAACCGCCTCTCTTCTGAGAGAATCTATAAGTTCAAAAAGTCTTTTTAATTTCGGATATATTTCTTTCTTTTTGAATAGCTTCAGCTTTTTCAATAAATTTTCTTTGTCAGTCTGCTCATGTTCCCCGATTTTTGGTTCTTCCTGATCATCCATATATTCCGCAACTGCACGGTACAGTCCTCCCTCACGAGTTCTTTCTGTTCCGGCCTTGTGTTCTGCCACAATCCAGGCCATCTCCTCATCTGTAAGCCCGCCGAACGGAGATTTAAGAACCGAAGCCAGAGGAATATCCTGCATCGGATTATCGATTACGGCCAATAGATTCAGTATCGTTTCAACTTCCAGAGTATTAAAATATCCTGTACGCGACTCTGCTGCCACCGGAATACCCTGCGCAGATAAAACTTCTGTAAACTCCTCAGCCCAACCGTTGACACTCCTGAGTAAAATCACTATGTCGCCGTACTGTGCGCGACGATAGGTACCTGATTCTTTATCCCAGATCGTGATGCCACTTTGTGGATCGGTCATCTCCCGAATTTTTCCTGCAATCATGCGAGCCTCAAGCTCTCTTGCGGTAAAATCGGCCATTTCATCATCAAGATCTGTGTCAGAACCATTTCCATCAGAAGCTTCTTTTGTATCATTTTTCTTTTGAGATTGCGCGGATATGTCTGCAATAAAAAGTTCCGTCTTTAATTCATCAGTTCCGGTTCTTTCCTCAAACACTGCCCCCGGATGCAGTGCCGCATCCTCTGTATAAGATATATTTCCCAGTTTTTCCGTCATTATACGGTAAAATATTGCATTTATCGACTCAAGGACATGTTCCCGGCTTCTGAAATTCTGATGAAGCTCGATCTTTTGATGTGAACCCTCCTCCGATGTATAAGTGTGGTATTTTTCCAGAAAAAGCTCAGGTCTTGCAAGACGGAATTTATATATACTCTGTTTTACATCTCCTACCATAAATACATTCGGGTATCCAAATCTTTCACCGCTTATGCAGTTAATAAGTGTTTCCTGAACCAGGTTGCTGTCCTGATATTCATCAACCAGAATTTCATCATACTGTGCTGCCAGCTCATCCGCCACTGCTCCCGGTATATGCTCTGCAATGCCGTTTTTATCTGGTCCTTTATATGATTCTTTATCTACCGTTTTTTCCTTTCGATCTGTCAGTATTTCCAGCACAAAATGTTCCAAATCGTTGAAATCTACTATGTTTTTCTCTTTCTTTTTTGCCTGAAAACGCCTTCCGAACTCTTCTGAAAGCTCTAAAAGTTCCAAAATGTTATCTTTTCCCGCTTCAAGGTCATCAAGCATCTGAGTGAAAGATGCAAACATATACTCTCCCTTTAATTTTTCGACTGCCTTTTTGACTCTGCCGCGCCAGTCTGATACCAATGTCTTTTTCTCGGTATCTACCTCAGTATTCTTGCTGCGTATCGCCGCCAGTCTTGAAAAGGTAAATTTCCCCAGAGCATCAAAGACAGCTTCATAAGATTCTTCTGCGTCGCACACCTCCTGTACATGGCGCAAATCCTCTTCTATCATGGGCATATACGGCATCGGTCCTCCGGTTTCCATACATATCTCCAATGCCTCGCTAAGCTGTGCTTTCCATTCAAATGCCTGAAGCTTTATATCATGCAGCAAAAATCGCATCCATTCTGTCCGATCAAGTTTCCCCTGTTCGGTAAGGGCCAGCTCGCTGCGGCATTTTTCATACCATTCTTCCGGCCACGGATTACTCTGGGCAAAATTATAAACCTGCATCACATAGTCAGATATTCCACCGTCTGCCTTTCCGATGGCATAGGAATCCACAAATTTCTCATACTTTTCCCCACCATCCCTGTAATAGTCTTCCAGCAGCTCTTCCATGACATCAGCACGCATAAGAAGCATCTCGCCTTCGTCGCCTACTCGAAATCCGGGATCTATGTCAAGTCTGTCGAAATGTTCGCGTATGATATACAGGCAAAAACTGTCAATCGTTGTTATCTGGGCAAACTGGACCAGCACCGTCTGCTGTCTTAAATGTTCATTATCCGGATCATCTTCCAGTTTTTTCTCGATTGCCGCCTGAATCCGTTCTCTCATCTCAGAAGCTGCTGCCCTTGTGAAAGTCATGACCAGCAGTCTGTCTATATCCTTTGGATTATCGCCTTCCGTAATCATACGGATGATGCGTTCTACAAGCACTGCAGTCTTACCGCTTCCCGCAGCCGCAGATACCAGAAGGCTCTTATTTCTGCCTTCAATTACCTGCTTCTGTTCCCTGGTCCAATTCACTGCCATTTTTATCCCTTTCTTTTCCGGTTTTTCCCATATTTTCCCAAATATCTTCAGGTGAAATCTTTTCAAATCTGCGATACTTATAACCATCAGTCTTAAGATCAAAACCACATGCGCCGTGGTACGGACAATAGTCACATGCTGTTTTCTGACCGCTCTTAAATGGAGCTACCGCTATATTTCCGTCCAGAATTTCTCGTCCCATATGCTTTATTTTGCGATTGACAAAGTCTCCGAGCACACGGAATCTTTCTTCTCCTGCCGTCTGTGAACGTCTTTCAACTATATCGTCATTTTTGATTGATACCGGCACAACATCTGAATCAGTCGTTGATTCTTCACCCAGCCTTCGGTCAAGATGAACAAGTGCTTCTTTATCCGCATTGACAAGTCCGTTCATGCGCAATTCCCTCAAAATATCGGCATTTGTCTCTTTATCTGATTCTGCAGGCTTTCTGTCCACCATCGGATCTTCAATATGATAATAAAACAGTCCCGCCGGCACCACGGTTTTATCCGGATGTTCCCGGCCTGTTTTCTCCAATGCAGCATCCATATATACCACCAGCTGCAATTGTAAACCATAATAAATACTCATCAGATCAAACTTTGTTTTGCCTGTCTTATAATCAATAATTTTCAGATACAGCTTATCTCCATCCTCACAGAGATCTATTCTGTCTATGCGCCCTCTGAGACTTATTTCCTCATCATCCGAAATTTTTATCTGCATTGCCTTCAGATGATCAATAGGCGAAAAGCTGACTTCAAAACCCGTCGGTTCAAAATCTCCTTTTTTGAGCTGTTCGGTCAGCGCCCATATGGTGCGATCGGTGATTCTTAAAACCTTTCGTTCCAGATACATGTTCCGATGCGAACTTTCAAGAATCGAATTTCCATATTCTTCCGTAACTTTTCTTACACACTCCGCAGTTATCTTCTGACGTTCTTCATCGGAAATATCAGAAAATGATCTGTTTTCCTCTTTCATGCGGGTAAAATATGCATCTATAGCTTCATGAAACAGGTTTCCAATGTCAGCAGGAGCAATCTCATATGTCTGCCGCTCTGACAATTCCAGACCATAGGAAAGAAAATGCGCATATGCACATGATGCATAAAGCTCCATTCTTGTCACACTGCCCCGCAAAATGGGACTGTACAATGATCTCGCAGCCACTTTTCCTATACCTTTATCCTTATAAGTATAAAAAGCAGCATCTGCATACCCGTCAAGTTCATCCCTGTACTTGTCCTCATGCATAAAATGCCGGTACAAGGCTATAAAACGATCATTCTCTGTGCATTTATCATCATGAAGCTTTTTAAGTACCCAGCTCATGCCAAGTTCAGGCGAGAAGAGCGCCTCATTTTCCTCTTCAGGCTGCCCTAGCTGTTTTTGCGGAAACATCTTCATAAGCTGCACGATAAGACTTGACGGCCGCACGGCCTTTCCGTCCGCCGATGAGGCCGCACAGGACAGATACAGGTATTCTGACGGTTTTGTCAGTGCAAGATAGAGATAAAAACGCTGCAGAAAGCTCTCTTCCCTGGCCGTAGGAGCCAGCTCGACATGCATTTCATGAAGTGATCTTCTTTCTGCTTCTGACAGTATTCCGCCACGGCCTGACACCGACGGAACAATGCCTTCATTAACTCCAGCAAAGAAAAGTACTTTTATATCTGACAGGCGGGTTCTGGTGATGTCTCCGACAACAACTCTGTCTACAACAGCCGGAATAAGTCCCACCTTGATCTCGGCAAATCCCGCATCAAGTATCTGTGCATATTCATGCTGTCCCATGACCTCATCGCCGAGGAGTGCCACTGTTCTGTCAAACAGGTCCATAACCAGCCCATATACCTGACTGTATTCCTTTGCAAGGCTCATATTACCCATATTTTCAAATTGTACGGTCATATCAGCCAGTTTCTGCTCTATCTCAAGTGCTTCCAGAAAATGTACCAGAGCCTCAGTCCGTTCTTTGACCGATGATTTTCGATTTAAAAATACCTCACGCATCGGTAAAAACGGAGTAATTACCGCCTCTCTGAACTTATTTAGTTCGTCAAGATTAATAAGTTCTGCTCCTCTGTATACACGGTCCCATGTGCTGTTCCATCGCTTAAAGCCGCGAATTCCCAGTGCAATCACATAATTTTCCGCCTGAAAAAGTAAATCAGAAAATCCCTCGCCTTGTGGAAGAGTCAAACCTGTTTTCAAAAATCTGAATACCGATTCATAGGAAAAGCCTGACTGCACGACCTCCAGTGCAGCACGGATAAGCTCCACCATAGGATTACTGAGAATGTTTTTCTTGTAATCTATGAAACAAGGAATCTGATTTTTTTCAAACTGCCGCAATATTTCTCTCGAATATGTTTCCAGGTCGCCGGTTATCACGGCGATCTCGCGATAACGTATTCCCTCCATGGACACTAATCGTCTAATCTCTCCGCATATAAATGAAATTTCCGACTGGGGTGTCGCAGCCTCTATAAGATGGAGGCACGCTTTCTCTTTATCTTTATCCTTATCTCTAGCCTCTGTTTTCCCAATTTTCTGGTCATAGACTCTACCTCTGTATCTGAACAGTTCCCGCTCGATAAATTCCAGTTCAGGGCTGTCTTTAAATCGCCAAAGCGGTCTGCTTTTCAAGAGTATATCCTCATCCTGGCCGCATCCGACAGCTGATGCCAAATCAATCATGCGGCAGACTGTATGAGAACTCATATAAAACAGATGCTGTTTTGTGCTTTCCCGGTAGGGATTGTCCTGCGGATCCATTGTTACTGTTACGATTACCTTACGGCAATATTTGAGTAAAAGTTCCAGAAGTTCATATTGGATCGGCGTAAAGCCTGTATATCCGTCCAATGTGACAACACTGTCACGTATCAGCCGTGACTGCGGCAGCACGCGGCATAACAGGCTTAATATTTCTTCTTTTACGATAACCTTTTTATCGGTGTACTCCTTAAATGCATGATATAAAATCTGCATGTCCATAAGTTTGCGATGAAGAAGCGGACTTTCGGTCTCTCCAATCAATGCTTCGAGCTTTTCTTCTGTAATTCCGTATTGAAAAAACTCAGACAGCATTGATTTGATCTCACTGATAAAACCGGGCTTTTCCAAATGCCTTCCAAAAATGCCGAGTTTATCCTGTACACCGGACGAAACACGTCGCAGGACCATAGATTTTCCCATGTCATCCAGTACCGACAGATTTTCAACTGCCAGCTCCTCAAATATCCTGTATGCCAGACGTTCAAAACTGACAATATCGATATTCATTACCCCGTGATTCGGATGCATCATAACAATCTTTTTCTGAGTCTGCATCGTAAACTGTTCCGGTACAAGCGCAAAAAATCGACCGTCAGGTTCCTCCATAGACTGACGTATAAGATTTTCATATAGTATATGCGTTTTTCCCGAACCGGAACCACCGATTATAAATTGAAGTGACATAATTCCACCTTTCAGATAGTGCTGTGATTTGGATAGACGAAACGCCCAGCCACCTCGCTGCCTCTGCCTGCGATATGTCTGGGCGTCAATGATTAAGTAATCACTGACACGTCACCTGACGGTGACACAGTCATATATGAATTACTTTTGTCTCTGAATGCTGTGATTTACTACAACCTGATATAGCGATACCTGGGCAACAAATCCAAGATTTTAAAGTCTAAGGATTGTTACTGCTCCAGCTCATCCTCACCGACCAGCTCGTCATACTCCTGCTCATCCAGAAGCTCGTCAAATGCATCAGCTACAACCTCATATTCATCGTCATCTTCGATGTTTTCGAGATTTGGCTGTCCATTCTCATCTTCTGTGTAGCGGTAAAGATATACATCTCCGTCTTCTGCCTCGATATCATCCATCGGAAGAAGTGCAATGTAATCCTTGCCTCCTGCCGGGAAGATAGTCAGAACAACGCACTCAACATCTCTTCCGTCATCCAGTGTCAGTGTCACGGTCATCTCATCACTGTCATCGATCTCTTCCTGAATCATATCCTTGTTCTCTGCCATAATCTACCTCTTTTCCTTTTACTATTTTTTGTTTCTGAATTCACTCTATCAAAATATCATCTAAAAATCAAGCTTTGGACCCTTTATTGTTAATGTTCATGCATTGCATGATCATTCCCCCATTCCTCTGCCTCTTTGTTTCCGGGCCTCTTCACTCATTGCCTGTTGTTTGTACACATATGCAGCAAGCTTTTCTCTTTCTCTCTTCTTATCTGCTTCGGTAAATATCTCTTTTCCCTTATTATGCTGCGCCACAATGTCCTTATAGCTTGACTGTTTTATTACACCTTCTTTTACCATGCGGGCTTTTCTTTCAGCCTTACTTTCTGAAGGTTTCATAAGGTCTCCTTCGCACAGATTCAGGATTTCCCCGGCTATATCAAAGCGAATCTGCCCCTTATCTGTACGACGCGTCGAACCACCGGAAAGGAATCCGCTCTTTTTAGCATCAATATAGTCTCTGGCAACATCGCGAAGGTGCTCCCGTTCTTCTTTTGACCATTTTGATACGTCCTTTTCATTTAATGCGGTCAGAGCATCCTGCAGAGCTCTGAATTGTTTTGATTTACTGCCATCTGAGACCTCTTTCAGTCGTTCTCCGATACTTGCAAGGTTCTCCTGCATCATTTGATTTTTTTCATTTGTTTCTGCAAGCGATCTCTTGGCCGGATGGTTATAACGGAACAGTCTTGCCCTGTCAACCGACTTTTTTATGTCACGTATTGCCTTGTTTGAAGGTGTATTCTTATATCCGTTTTCCTTAAAATAATCATTGCATAATTTGTTCATCTCTTCCAGATCTTCTTTGCGAAACATCGGAAGAACACCATTTTTTGTCAATCCAGCCTGATTGTTTTTGATGTTATAACGGAAGTTTTTCCGCATTTCCGTCAATTGATCTCTGATCGGATAAGCTTCCGGTTCCAATTTGCGGTCAACTGCCAGATCTGCCAAAGATTTCTCAATCCTTCCGCCTTCACAAAATGCACGCATATTTTCCATATATGCATGAATTTCATTCTCATCACAAAGATCTCTTACCTTGCTGTCAGCTCCTTTATAAAAACCCTTCTCAAAATCGTCCATATTGAAACGAAATGATGCTTTCTTTAAAATATCAGCCTGCTCTTTTTCTGTATGCATTGCATCATTTTCAATAATCTCTTTTGCGATCTCGCATGATGCCATCTGCATAAAATTGACACTGGTCTTAATTCCATCTCCTGAGCCTTTCCACTTATCAGTAAGATTATGTCCCGTTACCTTAAGACCCAGTGACTGCATCGTGGAATCGCGATCCTTATATTTGAAATTCTTTGCTATATTCGCTGCCCTGTCATAAAGCTGACGTCCCAGTGATCTGTTAGCCTCCTTAGTTTCATCATCCAGTTCTGCATCAGGATCGTCCGGAACAAACTCTTCCATAAAGTCTACCAGCTGATCATTTTCATCCCCAAGTTCGCTGTACAGTGTAGCATCTCTGTCTTCTTCATTAATAAAGTTCAAATCCTCATCAAAATCATAATCTCCCTTTGAACTTTTTCCGCCAAAAGCCTGTTTAATACGATCCCAAAAACTCGGCATACGATTTCCTCCTTATCACTTAATACTGTTAATTAATATTCAATTCCTCTGCGCGCCATGATTTGTTTATCAAACGGATGCTTTATCTTTTTCATCTCTGTCACATAATCTGCCCGTAAAAGAAGCTCTTCGGGTGGTTTACGGCCTGTCATAACAACTTCCAGATTTTGTGGTCTGTTATCAATGAAAGTAAGAATCTCCCTAAGTTCAATAAGTCCTGATGAAAGTGAAGCACATACCTCATCCAAAACCAACAAAACATCACATGATTCATCCGTCATATTTTTATCACGATATTCAGGTTCAACACATTTCCTCACAGCCTCTTCACATGCCTTCTGTAACATGTCTTTATAATAGGCTGCTGCCTCTTTTTTTACCTCATCTGTCATCTTCCATGTGAATCCAAATGACTTTTCACAGGGAATCATCGTCACTTCAGGAATGTTTTTAAGGATTTCAACCTCTCCTGAATATTCTGTTTTCAAAAATCTGGCAACAACAACCTTTTTTCGGTTTCCTGCCATCCTGATTGCAAGTCCGATTGCCGCCGTTGTCTTTCCTTTTCCTTCACCGCAATAAAGATGTATACATCCCATACAAATCCTGCCCCTTTAAGTCAATTATAAGCATCATGTATCTATTTTTGCGATTCCTGTCCCAGATATTCCCAGACAAACTGGGATACCTCTGTCTTTTTATGATATCTTTCACGCACGGCATATACATGAAGCCGTGTCTTGGCACGAGTCATGGCCACGTAAAAAAGCCTGCGCTCTTCTTCCATATCTTCATCCAGCAGGGCACGATTGTGAGGTGTGATTCCCTCATTTGCATCTAGAATAAATACTACGGGAAATTCAAGTCCTTTTGAGCTATGCATAGTGGCCAGAGTGATGGCATCTGTCTCAGTCTGCCGTTTTAATGCCTGTTTAAGCAGCTCTTCCTTATAATCTTCGATATGGGTAAACCACTCATCAAATGTCTTGAACTGAGCCGCACTTTCTCTGAGTTCATCGGCAGTTTCCAAAAGCTCCTCCGGCTTCATCCGGCGAAAGGCTGCATATTCGCTTAGATATCCGTCATATCCCATCCCATGACGGATATAATTCACCGCTGCCACAGGGGACATGCGTGCAACAGCTCGAAGATCACCTTCCAGACTCTCGATTCTATCTGCAATCCATTCCTTATCCGTATAGAAAGCTTTCATTGCCTCAAAGGATACCTTCTCATCAGGCATTGCATCGCGGCCGATATAACGTTTCGGCCTGTTTATTATCTGCATGACATCCTCACGCGATCTGCTCCCCATGGCTATGCGAATATATGTGAGAATATTTTTTGAAATCCAGTGTTCATAAAGGTTCGGTACCGAATCCCTGGTGCGAAAAGGCAGGTTATACTCCATAAGTTTTTCTATAAGGAAACGCGGTCCTGCATTGGTCCTGTAAAGCACTGCTATATCGCCGGGCTTCACGCCCGCTTCCAGATATATCTGTATTTCCCGTGTGATCGCCAGGTTTTCTTCTCCCGGATTTTGCCAGAGCTTGGTGATGATTTCTTTTCCGTGACGTCCGGTTGTCTTTATTTCTTTTGAAAAACGCTTTTCATTTTCCTGAATCAGCCGAAGCGCCGGTCTTACTATCTCCTCGGTACTGCGGTAATTTACATCGAGGAGTACCCGGCAGGCATCAGGATAATCCTTCTCAAATCCGAGCATGATCTCCGGCTTTGCCCCGCGAAATCTGTAAATCGACTGATCGTCATCGCCAACAATAAAAAGATTGTTATCCGGCAGTGCCAGCATTCTCACAATCTCATACTGCAGGCGATTTATATCCTGAAACTCATCAATCAGAATATATCGATACCTTTTCTGCCATGCAGACAGTATATCTTTTCTCTGCGTGAAAAGTTCCAGACAGAGAACCATCATATCATCGAAATCGATAAGTCCGCTTCGCCGCATCTTATCTTCATATCCGGTATAAAGCTGTCTGAATACGGCGTCAGGACAGTTTTTTGAGTAATAATGCGCCAGATCTATCTGTTCACCCTTGACAGAGCTTATCTCACTTAAGATCGAGGAAGCAAATTCGTTTTCATCCTCAGGTTCAAGTCCCGCCTTGTGTGTCAATTCGCGCACAAAATTCATCTGCTGTTCTTCACGGACAATACTTTCTGCGGTGTAGCGATATGCCAGCTTCAATATCCTGAAAAAAATTGAATGAAATGTTCCAAATGTAACCCCTGTTTTCTCACTGGTCAGCTTTTCATATCTCTCCCGCATTTCCTCCGCTGCCGCTCTGGTAAATGTGATGACAAGGACATCGCTCGGATTTACATTACAGCGCTCTGTCAGGTACCTGACCCGATGGGTAATTACAGTTGTTTTTCCCGAACCGGGTCCTGCCAGTACCATCATAGGGCCGTTTTTATGACAAATTGCCTGTTCCTGTGCTTTACTAAATCCCATTTTACAGCTGTGCTTTAAGAAGCTCTATACCTTTCCTGATACGATTAAGAGACTCTTCTTTTCCGAGAACCTCCATAATCTCCGTTGCACCTGCCGGTGTCATCTGCTTGCCTGATACAGCGGTACGAACCGGCCACATAACAAAGCCTGTCTTTACGCCTTCTTTTGAAACATATTCTGAAAGTGCTGCATACAGCGCATCATTGGAGTAATCTTCCTGAGCTTCCAGAATCGGTAAAACATCTTCAAGTACTTTAAGTGAAGTCTCCAGATTGGTCTTCATCTTTTTGTGAACATACATCTGTGGATCGTATTCCGGCAATGTCTCGAAGAAATCAATATGTCCCTCGATATCCGGAAAAATCTCGATTCTTGTCTTAACCATGGCCGCAATCTTCTTCAGATCCAGATCCTTTGTAATGACTTTTTTAATATACGGCTCTGCCATCTCATAGAATTTATCAAAATCCATGGCTTTGATGTATTCGCCGTTCATCCATTTCAGTTTTACCATGTCAAACACAGCCGGAGATTTGCTGATATTTTTATAATTGAACTCTTTTACAAGCTCATCCAATGAAAAAATCTCCTGATTGCTTTCCGGAGACCAGCCCAGTAAAGCCACGAAATTGACAACTGCCTCTGAAACAAAGCCCTGATCAATCAGATCCTGATATGAAGAATGTCCGCTTCTCTTGCTTAATTTCTTGTGTTCCTCATTAGTGATGGTCGGGCAGTGTACATATACCGGAACTTCCCATCCGAATGCATCATAAAGTCTGTTATATTTCGGAGATGATGAAAGGTATTCATTTCCGCGGACCACATGTGTGATCTTCTGTAAATGATCATCTACTACATTGGCAAAGTTGTAGGTCGGAAATCCATCGGATTTAATCAAAACCATGTCATCCAACTCTGAGTTATCTACGGAAATATCTCCGTAAATCTCATCATGGAATGTGGTTTTTCCTTCTGTCGGGTTATTCTGACGAATGACGAACGGCTTGCCTGCCTTTAAATTAGACTCTACTTCTTCCTTTGAAAGATGCAGGCAGTGCTTATCATATGTCATGATCTCCTCACCGTTTACTTCTCTCTTAAGGCTGTTTAAACGCTCCTGATCACAGAAACAGTAGTAGGCTTCGCCCTTGTCGATCAATTTCTTGGCATATTCCATATAAATGCCCTGTTTCTGTCGATCGCTCTGCACATAAGGTCCCACCGGGCCACCGATATCCGGACCTTCATCATGCTTAAGACCTGTATCCCGCATCGTATTATAGATAATCTCGGTTGCTCCCTCTACGAAACGTTCCTGATCGGTATCTTCGATTCTTAAAATAAAATCTCCGTCCTCATGTTTTGCGATAAGATATGCATATAATGCGGTTCTTAAGTTACCTACATGCATCTTGCCTGTCGGGCTCGGGGCGTATCTTGTTCTGATTTTTGTCATATACTTCACACGGCTGTCCGGAAATTATTTATCACATCAGTCTGGTTACAAAATTTCCAGACTCTGAATTCACGGACAGTTTTTCCTTTCTTTTTTATTAAATATCTACTTAATTAAATATCTATTTGTATCCATCATTAAATATCTATTTGTATCCATCAGGCAGGCTGCGGTTTTGCTGCAGTATCCTGCCGATATTTTTGACACATATCATAGTTTCCTGATATCTCTCAGGCTTTCATATTGAGCAAACGGCATGCCAGCTGGAAATAAATCATCAGACTGCATGCATCAACTATCGTCGTGATCATCGGTGATGCCATGATAGCCGGGTCAAGATGTATCGCCTTTGCGGCGATCGGCAGGACACATCCGATGGTTTTTGCAATAATTACCGTGAAAAACAGGCTCACGACAACTGTCAGGCAGATGAGTAACTGCCCCGGATACTGGATCATCAGGCGGATAAAATTAACAAGCGCCAGTGATAACCCGCAAAGCACTCCTACGCGTATTTCCTTCCACATAACCTTCAGGATATCAGACGGTTCCACCTCTCCGACAGCCATACCACGGATAATCATGGTACTTGCCTGACTTCCGGAATTTCCCCCCGTATCCATCAGCATCGGGATAAATGTAACCAGCAGCGGTATAACAGAAAATGCATTTTCATATTTAAGCAATATTCCTCCCGTCACCATACTGCTAAGCATAAGGATCATAAGCCATGGGATGCGGTTTCTGGCAAGCTGGAATACACCGGTTTTCAAATACGGCTTCTCACTCGGCAGCATGGCTGCCATCTTCTCAAAGTCCTCTGTCGCTTCCTGTTCCATAACGTCCATGACATCATCAACGGTTATGATGCCGACCAGACGGTCTTCACCGTCCACTACCGGAAGGCTCAGAAGATTGTATTCATTAAATGTCTCAACGACTTTTTCCTGATCCTCTGTCGTATACGCCTTTATGACATTTGGATCCATAATATCTCCGACCAATGCCTCATAGGCATTCATCAGCAGATCCTTGACCGTCACGACGCCCTCAAGACGTCTTTTTTCATCCATGACATAGCAGGTATAGATCGTTTCCTTATCCACACCATACTTGCGGATATAGGCAAAGGCCTGTTCGACTGTCATATTCTTGCGCAGGCCCACATACTCAGCCGTCATGACACTTCCTGCACTGTTTTCAGGATAATTGAGAAACTGATTAATCAATTTTCTCGTATCAGGGCTTGAATTCAGCAAAACCCTCCTCACGATCGTCGCAGGCAGCTCTTCAAGCATATCAACCGCATCATCCACATACAGATCATCAATAATCGCACGAAGTTCATTATCGGTAATACTGGTTATGATATGCTGCTGCTGTTCAACCTCAAGGCAGGCAAACACCTCCGATGCCAGCTCCTTGGGCAGCATACGAAAGACCACCACCGTCTTCTCCGAATCAAGTTCCTCTATAAATGATGCAATATCGACCTCATTCATCTCGATAAGCTTACTTTTAAGCTCACGATACTTCTTCTCTGATGCCAGCTCCAAAAGCTCTTCTTTTTTCTCTTCTTCTAACATTCATGTCTCCCCCACCAAAAGAGGAACTTGTGTTCACTCTTTCTTATCCTTTTCATGAAAACATCCGGCAGATCGAGACACGATACCGGATGAATCACGTTGCAAAAGCTATCCACTGCAGACGAAAAAAGTGCCGGAGCACAATCTCATTCCATTATAATAATTGAATAAAAAAATATCAATCTTTTTTGAACAATAAACTAGCTCATTGTGATTCTTAAATACCACCACGGCGGCAGTATCTTTCTAAGTATGACTGATTCCGGGAAAAAGACTGATATATCGAAAAAAATCGGACATATAAGTATGCATCCCAGTATAAAAACTGGAATCAAGGCTGCCACAGGTCCTGGCTTTTTGAAGATCATCAGGCATAAAAATGAATATGCTGTCACTGCCACAATGTATATAGTCAGATTTACCACCTCATAAGGCAATCCGTTCACATTACCGCTACACAGCAGCGCAGCAAATGCCGATATAGCAGTCATAAATGTAAAAGCTGCAATCTCAGCTGTCTGAAGAAACCTTTTCTCACTGTCTCTGACCGCCGCATAAAGTCCGTTTTCCGAGTCTTCACCTGCCATGACGGCCGCTGCAAGTCCCATGATAAATATAAAGACTGCCGCAATACCTCTTACCGGAAATACTACTTTCATAGATGTCGCATTACTTTTATTATCTCCCTGAAGTGTCCGATAATTAAAGCTGAACGTGCTTCCGTCACTTTTAAATTTATCATACAGCTTCAAAAGCTCTGCAACGGTATCTTCCTGTTCTTTGGACGATTTAAGGTTTTTCATGACATTCTGAAATGCCGCACCGTTTTTGCCGTAATCAGCCAGAAGTTCTCTTCCGTACACTTCAAACAATACGGAAAAAACCTTCTCCGATATTATCTTTTCCGCAACTGTGGAGGGTGATATAAGAACAGTAACTGCATTTTTATAATTTCCGCTGTCAAGCCGTTCCTTTAGATTATCGGGAAAAAGGTATGCGCATTCTGCCTGTCCTGTCATGACATCTTTTTTTGCCATTTCTTCTGTATCACAAAGATAGAAATTGAAAGAGTCTTTATCAGCCTCAAGTTTTTGGGCAATCTCCTGATTCCATGAATCGCCCCCGGTGTAAAGCGCCGCTGCTATAAGACCGGAATCCTGTTTTTCTATATGATGCAGTGCCGCTGATGTGATGGGAAATATCACAAGAAAAAGTATAAATACCGGTCGACAAAAAGCACGCTGCAGCGTCAGCCTGAACATACAAAACCAGGTCGCAACCTTTCGCATCTGTCAACTCCTCCTTTTTCCGGCAAATACCGACAATATATAAAACACAAAAGCTGATGCCGAAATCTTTGCTAATATTGATATCGCGCTGCTCTTTTCACCGGACGCTATAAAACGAATTCCATCCATCCAAAGAGCTGTCACCGTCATTTTGCCGAACTTCTGAACTATTTCAGGTAAAAAGACTGAAGGGATGATTCCTCCTGAAAGGAAAAGCAATACTATATTTACTGCAAAGAGAGTCAGTATTGCAGCTGCCGAACTTCTGCACAACTCATAAAAGAGCATAATCCATGCCGAAATTGACATGCAGATAATCAGCCATGCCGCCAACTCCTCATTTCCCATAAATGCATAACCTTTTCGTGCCGCCCGGATATAAGCAGCTGCCGTGACCGCCATCAAAAAAACAGTCATCCACAACAGCCTGCTCAAGAGCTGATACCATCTGCCGATTCCGATACGGCAAAGCCCCTGTTCTACTGCAGCAGTATGGGGTGTTAAAAAGGCTGCTGCCGGAATTCCCGTAATAATCATTAGAAATACTATTCCAGAAATTCCGTAAAATACTGCTACCGACACATCCCCGGCAGCACTAACCATCATTTTGCGGTACAATGTCTCACGGTTCATGGCATACTTTAAAAATATACGGTTTAAATCCTGTTCTGACAGGGAGATCTGCTCTTTATGTCCATGATTTTCGAGAAATTCATCCACTGCATAGATAGCCGCCTGTGATGTTCCTAGCACAGAACTGCCGGAATTTGCCAGTTCCCTGAATACAGCTCCCTCTATTTTGCTTTCATCCGCAAACCAGATGGTTGCGGGCTGGTTCGTACCATCAAGAATTCCATGTGCCATGCCTGACGGCACCTCAAGCACTGCCTGCAGATTTCCCTTTTTCATCTCTTCAAAGGCTTTATCACTGTCCAGATATTCAAAATTGCACAGACTCTCCACACTGTCCAGAGAGGCAATCATTTTGGTCACTTTTTCTGAAAGTGAGTCATCCTCAGGGAGTATCACTCCTACCTCGATTTTTTGAAGTTTTTTTTCTCCGTAAAGCACCCTGGATGCCGAATAGGCCGCTGTAGCAGCCAACACTATCATGACTGCCACTCCTGCCAGTAAATATGGCATCTGACGGAGCATACGTTTCCCCGTCAGATACAGATATAAAATATAAATTCGCATTTTTGTTTATGTTGGTGTCACCATCAGGTGAGATGCCATTTTATTATCCTTACATTGTCATCTACATCATAACCTTCATAAGAATTCCAAACAGGTTACCGGTTATTTCGGAAACAACATTTGCATATTCTTCCTCAGTTGATGCCAGTACGTCAAAGACATCCCCGTTCGGTTTTGAAATTTCATCCTCAAGAGGTTTTATATAGCATGTTCCCGAAAATTCAACGTAGGTATTTCCCTCATCTAAAATCAATGTATCCAAACGAAGAGAATCAATACTTGCGTCAACTCTCTCTCCCTTTACAAGTTCTTCAACAGTGCCGTTTAGCGAAAGGGCGAACTGAGATACTTCATCACTTTGAAGATCCATCTTAACCTCATAACTGCCATTTGCAATCTGATAATCTCCGTCAAGAATAAACTGATATTTATTATCGTCATCTTCAACCGTCGCTATGAGTTTGCTGTCCCAGTTTTTACCTGCTTCATAGTTTCCGGTCTTGTCAAGCGAGAATTTCATCTGCTTGCCCTCATCATTTTCGATATACATCGTTCCGTCTACATTGGAGAGCATATTGTAACCACCGCTAAATGTGATGTCTCCGTATAAGCGGATTGTTTTTTCATTGATGAGTGCCTCTGTTTCATAAGAAAATCCGGCCATTTTTCCGTCTTTTCTCACATAGACATCAAGAGTTACATCACCCGCAGAATTTTCCATGTTTTTTTCCAGTTCATCAAACATTTCCTCTGTCTTTGACCAGAGTTCTTTCTGCTTTTCTTCAGGATCAATTGCACCATCTTTCCCGGCCGAGTAGATCTCACCGGCACCTGCCGCCATCTCGAAATAACTTACAACATCCTGTTTTAATGTATCATCATTGAGCAGGAACTCTTTTGTTGTCTTAACAAAATTAATAAGTTCGTCTTTAGGCAATATTACGTGATAACCGTGGCATTTCTGGCTTTTTCCGTCAATCGTGAATTCTTTTTTCTCACTCTTTGTGACTGTCATCGCTGCCTTAAGATTATCAAGTGCCGCACTCTCTTCTTTATATCGGCTCCAGAGTTCTTTTAAATCCAGTATGGCATTCTTATCTGAAAAAGTTTCCCTGTTCTGTTCAAGGTATTTTGCAAATTTTTCTATGTCGATACCCTGCTTTTCCAGCATTGTTTTTGCATATGGTGAATTTGCAAGCTGACTTTCAAGATCATTGGCATAATCGAGCGTAAATACTTTGCCGGAAAGTGCCGGAACTGCAGCCATAAACTGTGTTTCATCCATATAAAGCTGCGCATCTGCCAGTTCTCCTCCGCCATATTTAACAGAAAGTTCCACCTGCTGCTGTTTGTTGTCCACATCACGTTTCAGATCAAGGCCCACACCGGCACCGCTTATATCATTCAGAGTCTTATCAGAACTTCCGGATAGGGTTAATTCCATGCCGGTCTGAACTGAACCGTTAAGCAAAAGCTCGCTTAAATTTTCAGTTCCGAATATCTCCTCAACAGGATTTAACTGTCCTTCTGCCGTGATACTTTTAAATGCATCTATAACAGTATCCTTGGGATCCGCCCGACTGGTAAGTATGACACCACCGCCGACCACAACAACCGCTGCCGCCACGCCTGCCGGAACCAGCCATTTTTTTCTGCCTGTATTCTTGTTCTCTGTACCATTTTGAGCAGAATTTGAACCACTCGCACCATTTTCTCCTTCCGAAGCTTCTTGGCCCCCCGTCAACGCCTGTGCGGCTGCCTCGGCAGGATTAAGTGACCCTTTAATGTTTTCCTTCTCCATACTGTAACTCCTCCATTATACTTATTATTTTCTCATGGGCTAAAAATCGCAAATATTTAATCATTCTAAAAAAGCTTTACAATTTCGGCTGCCGAAAGTCCCTGTTTTGCGGAAACAAGCATGCCGTTTTTTAATATATATAAATCGGTACATGCCTGAATTTCTCCCATCTCATGTGATGTAAGCAATACTGTTCCGCCTGCTTTTACGTAAGTTCTTACATATGTAAGGATCTGTTCTTTTGCCTCTAAATCAAGTGCCGCTCCGGGTTCATCCATAATCAGAATATCCGCGCGTCCCGAAAGTGCCGCTGCGATACTCAGTCTCTTTTTTTCACCGCCTGAGAGCCGTCCGGCCCGTGTTTTTAAAAATTTGTCAATTCCCAGGGCACGACCCACTCCACACTCCAGATCCCGTTCCATATCTTTTCTTTTTCCACGAAACCAAAGGCGATAATTGTCCAATGCCGTAAGTTCGGGAATAAGCGGATTTTCCTGAGGTACATAGGCAATTTTTTCTTCTAATAATCGATATTTGCCTGCAGCCTGACATCCGTCAATACTGATACTTCCCCTATCAGGTTTTTGAATACCGGCAATAATAGAAAGCAGCGTTGTCTTACCGCACCCATTTCCGCCCAATATACCGATGCACTGTCCCGGTTTTGCCACAAATGAAACCTTATCCAAAATTATCCGCCGGCGGTATCTTTTCTCTATATTTTTTATCTCTAGCAAAGAAATACCTCCTGACAACAAAATGTCTGAAAGTCAGTTATTTTGTGCCTTTGACACTTAAAAAGAAAAAGGAACACCACAAAACAGAAGCCGATTGCTCCTCTGCTTTGCAGCATTCCTATCTTTATCTGGTCTGCGCTGCAGTGATGCAGGCAAATTTTGTTAACATTATGAAATCTCTCAACTTAAGATATCACTCTATACCGATGGTTATAGTTTTATGCCAGATCTCCCGGTTTCATGCTCAGGTTGATGCGGCCCATCTTATCAACCTCAACAACCTTAACGGTAACCTCATCTCCGATATTTACAACATCCTCAACTTTTGCTACACGCTTATCTGAAAGCTTGGAGATATGTACCATACCATCTTTATTCGGTGCAAGCTCTACGAATGCACCAAAGTTCATGATTCGTACAACTTTTCCTTTCAGAATCTGTCCAGGCTCAATATCTGTTACGATGCCTTTGATAATAGCAACTGCCTTATCAATCATCTCCTGATCGGTGCCACATACGGATACGCTTCCATCGTCCTCAATATCGATCTTAACACCGGTCTGCTCGATAATCTTGTTGATTACCTTGCCCTGTTTGCCGACAACATCGCCAATCTTCTGCGGATCGATAGAAATCTGAACGATCTTCGGTGCATACTTGCCAACTGTCTTTCTCGGTTCGGAAATAACCGGAGCCATAACCTCATCAAGGATGTACAGTCTTGCCTCTCTTGTCTTGGCAATTGCCTCCTCGATAATCGGGCGTGTAAGACCGTGAATCTTGATATCCATCTGGATAGATGTGATACCCTTATGTGTACCGCCTACCTTGAAGTCCATATCTCCGAAGAAATCTTCGAGACCCTGGATATCAGTCAGAACGATGTAATCATCATCTGTATCGCCTGTTACCAGACCGCATGAAATACCGGCTACCGGTGCCTTGATCGGTACACCTGCTGCCATCAGTGACAGGGTGGATGCACAGATACTTGCCTGTGATGTGGAACCATTGGACTCCATAGTCTCAGATACAGTGCGGATTGCATATGGGAACTCTTCCGGAGTCGGAAGTACCGGCAGAAGTGCTCTTTCCGCAAGTGCACCATGACCGATCTCACGGCGTCCCGGTCCTCTTGAAGGCTTTGTCTCACCCACAGAATAGGACGGGAAATTGTAATGATGCATATATCTCTTGGATGTCTCGTTTTCATCCAATCCATCAATCTTCTGTGCTTCTGAAAGCGGAGCCAGTGTACAGATATTCAAAATCTGTGTCTGGCCACGTGTAAACATACCTGAACCGTGTACACGAGGCAGAATATCGATCTCTGCTGCCAGCGGACGAATCTCTGTGATTTTGCGGCCGTCCGGACGCTTGTGATCCTTGAGGATCATCTTTCTTACAGTCTTCTTCTGATACTGATATACAGCCTCTCCCAGAACTGCCAGCCACTCCTCATTATCGGCAAATGCCTCTTCCAGGCGTTCTGTGATCACACGGATATTCTCTTCTCTCTTCTGCTTCTCGTCTGTAAATACAGCAGCTTCCATCTCTTCCTGCGGAACCAGCTCGCGGATTGCTGCAAACAGTTCCTCCGGAACAGCACAGCTTTCGTAGGAATGTTTTTCTTTTCCGCACTCAGCTACGATTCCGTCGATAAACTTGATGATCTCCTGATTTACTTCATGTGCTTTAAAAATTGCGTCGATCATGATATTTTCCGGAACTTCTTTAGCACCGGCCTCAATCATGATAACTTTCTCACGTGTAGACGCAACTGTCAGAGCCATGTCAGACACTTTTTTCTGGGCACTGGTAGGATTGATGATAAACTCACCATCTATCAAACCAACCTGGGTTGTAGCACACGGACCATCAAATGGAATATCTGAAATGCAGGTTGCGATTGCAGATCCTAACATTGCCGTATATTCCGGACTGCAATCAGGATCAACAGATAAAACCAGGTTGTTCAGTGTAACATCGTTGCGATAGTCCTTCGGAAACAGCGGACGCATAGGACGATCGATAACACGTGCTGTCAGAACTGCATTCTCAGATGCCTTTCCCTCTCTCTTATTAAATCCGCCCGGGATTTTTCCGACTGAATACATCTTCTCTTCGAACTCTACGCTTAAAGGGAAGAAATCGATACCATCACGCGGCTTATCTGAAGCCGTAGCAGTAGATAATACTGTTGTGTCACCATAATGCATAAATGCAGCGCCATTTGCCTGAGCTGCCACACGGCCAACATCTACCGTAAGTGTTCTGCCGGCCAGTTCCATTGAAAAACTCTTGTACATTTTGTCTCCTTTCATCATGTCATGCAGAAGAACCGAAATTTTGCTGTTTTCAGCAGTTTAAAAAAATCTGATAAACAGCAGCACCGAAACTACTGCTCTGCCCGCAAACTGACATACTGCCTGATTAAAACTGACATGCCGCCAGACAGTGACACTACCATGACTGAAAGGCGGTCATCTTGTGGGTACAGCAGCGGTCTCGGATCTTTCTTCTACATAAACAACTAGGGTGGATTGCTCCACCCTATGTGTCTTGCTATTAATTACTTTCTGATGCCTAACTTCTCGATAAGAGCACGGTATCCTTCAAGGTCGGATTTCTTTAAGTAATCCAGAAGACCACGTCTCTGTCCTACCATCTTAAGAAGACCGCGGCGAGAATGATGATCCTTCTGATTAGTCTTTAAATGCTCTGTAAGCTCAGCGATTCTTGCTGTCAGAATTGCGATCTGAACCTCAGGTGAACCTGTATCGCCTGCTTTTCTTCCGTACTTTTCGATAATAGCTGCTTTCTTTTCCTTTGAAATCATCGTGATTTCCTCCTTTTAAATAATTATTCCTTACCGAATGCTAAGTTTATGTCGGAGTCCTCAAAAAACTGGGCATCGGCGAACTCATACTGGCTCAGTATATCACAATATTTTTTCAGTGTAAATCACTTTATGCAGTTTTAATACGATTTTTTCCGAATCGGCATGTCACCTTTACTGTGCTCCCGGACCTGATGAGCTGAAGTTGTTGTCCGCTCCCGGGCCGCCCGGACCTGACTGTGTAGAAGCCGATGTTTCAGGCGATTTTATCTCTGTTTGTGTCGGAGCTGCAGTCGGTGCGACAGTAGCGGCTGTCGTCGGAGCCACAGTTGTCGCACCCGGTCCTGACTGCGCCCCAGTTGTCGTTGTACCTCCCGGGCCTGACTGTGTAGGAGCCGTTGTCGAAGCCGCAGTTTCTGCTGCTGTCGGGGCTACAGTCGGTGCGACAGTTTCTGCCGGTTTTGTTTCCGCTGCCTTGGTTTCCGCCGGTTTTGCGGTGCCTGAAGTTGTGGTCTTCTCAGTTCCTGCCAGATTATAGCAGATTATCGGAGTTCCGGCTGAAATATTTTCAAAAATCGTCTTTGCCACAGCCGGAGGCAGGTTAATACAGCCGTGAGATCCGTTGGTCTTATAAATTGTACCTCCGAAGCTGCTTCTCCAGTTAGCATCATGCAAACCGATACCATTATTAAAAGGCATCCAGTAGCTTACCGGTGTCCTGTAATTGGCTCCCTTAAGGACGGCATTTCTCTGTTTATATGCGAGCGGATATGTTCCGGCCGGTGTTCCCCATCCCTTTGAAAGGTTGCCTGACACAAAATCAGACTCAACAACCAGTTTTCCTTCTTTATAGTAAAACAGGTGCTGTCCTGTCAGGTTTATCTCAACATAAGTATCTCCGTAATCATTGGTTCCGTGACTTGCAGCTTTCTGGGAATACTCTGGTTCTCTGGTTGTACTCTCACCCGATGTAATAATGGCTGCAAGAGCTGCCGTCTCGGCCGCCTGATTAATCTTCCATCCATATGTTCCTCCGCTCACCTGAATCGTAGAACCATACGATGTTTTCAGCGTTTTTGCTTTATTGGAAGTGTTATGCGCATTAGCCAGCTCTGCAACATATTCAGCCACCTTAGCCGAATCTACGGAAACAGTTCCGTCTTCATTGGAAATCAGCCATTCATGTATCCTATCTCCACTGAGCACCTCTGTAGAATCTCCGAATTGATAAGTCACACTCATATTTGCATATTGATTTATCTTTTCAAGCTGCTCGGCTAAAGACTCATCATTCTGCAAAACAGTCGGTTTTTTGTATACATCAGCCTCCTCCAAAGATAATGTGCTCTGAAGATTTTCTATTGCATCAATTATCGCCTGCGTCAGCTTATCTTCTTCAATTGCGGTGCCTTCCTGTTCAGGTACTATCGAATATCCCTGTCCTGAAACATATTCCGAAATTTTTGCATTTACAGGCTCGACCATATTATCCGGATTTAAACATGATAAACTCTGAATCTGGTTATTCAGTGCCGCATCATCATATGCAACCATGGTTTCAATCGTATATTCTTCATGTTTCATATGTAAAATCCATGAAAATGGATTTTGTGCCGCTACCATTTTTTCAAGGCTTCCGTCAAATTCCGCACACAGCTTAATATCTGCTCCGGCAATATTTTCCTTCTGCTCATTTCTCTCTTCAAGAGTCAGCGTATATCCGTCTATCCCTGCAGAGATAAGATCCTGCACCTGTGCAGCTGTCTTCCCGGAAGCATCAACCCCATTGATCAGTGTATTCGGAAAAAAATGTGTCTTATATCTTTGCGAAATTCCCGCATATACTCCGCCTGCTGCCACAAGCAAAATGCCTGCTGTACATGCCGCTATTATGCCTGCCTTTTTACCTTTTTTCTTTACATCTTTTCCACTTTCACTATGCTGAATATCTTTTTCATGGATACTTTCTTTTTGAGATTTTCTCTTTCCGGATTCCTTTTCCTGCTGCGGATTATGGTGAACATTTTCATGTACCGCGCCGGCGCCTTTATTTCCACGCGCACGGCTGCGCTTTCTGTCAACCGTATCTGACGATTCTTCTATCGATTCATTTTCAGATTCTTCTTCCGCTCTTTCATAAGCCTTTTCGTGCTTATTCCCTGTTTCCGGACCTGTTTTTCTATGTTCTGAGTGATGCTTTTTTGCCATGTCAAGCTCAGCATCCCTCAAAATCTGTTCTTCCATATCTCTGTCAGGATATTCTTCATCCCGTCCGGAATTCAGTTCTCTATGATGACTGCCTTTTTTCAAATGTTCATATTCATCCGGATAATCGTCTCCATCAAAATCATCGTCCAGATAATCATCATCCAGGTAATAATCATCTTCAGACTCTTCATCATCCGGTTCATCCAGATAATCTTCGTCCTCCAAAACTATGTCATTACTGTTCATCGCTGTTTTTCGTCTCTCCGGCTCGCGACTGCCGGAACGTGAATTTTCTTTCAAATTCCCGTTTTTCTCTGCCATTTTCCTATTCTCCCCTTGTAACTATCCAACTCTGGATCATTACTCAATTGTATATAAGTTTTTTTATTAAGTCAACTTACAAAATGCGGTCTTTTTAACTCTGAACATAAAAGGCGTGCAAAAAATGAATTTTCATTTTTCACACGCCCTTTTGCTAAAATATTTACAGCCCATTTCTACAATTTTCCAAACAGGCCGCCTTTCTTCTTATGTTTTTCACCCTCTGAAGAGATTCCGTTCATTGCATCATCAAATTTTCTGAGTGCCTCTTTCTGGGCTTCTGTCATGCGCTCCGGAACCTGGACCACCAGTGTAACAAAATGATCACCGCGCACATTGCGGTTTCTCAGTGAAGGAACACCTTTTCCCTTCAGTCGTACTCTCGTATCTGTCTGAGTTCCCGGTTTAACCTCATACTCCAGATCTCCGTCCACGGTCTTTATACTGATTGTTCCGCCAAGAGCCGCCTTCACGAACGAAATCGGAACGGTTGAATATATTGTAGTATCCTGACGTTTGAATACCGGGTGCTGTGATACAACCACCTCTACAAGCAGGTCTCCCCTCGGGCCTCCATTAGATCCGGGTTCTCCGTTACCACGGTCTCTAAGCATCTGACCATTGTCAATACCGGCCGGAATTTTAACCTTGATCTTCTTTCTCTTGGATACATAGCCACTTCCATAACAGTCAGGGCACTTATCCTTTACAATCTTTCCTTTTCCGTTACAATCCGGACAGGTCTGTACATTCTGTATCATGCCAAGTATTGACTGCTGTGTATACATAATCTTACCTTTACCATTGCACTTAGGGCAGGTAATCGGCGAAGTACCAGGCTTAGCTCCGGTTCCGTGACATTTCTCACATGTTTCTTTTAAATTTAAATCCAGCTCTTTCTCACATCCAAAAATTGCCTCTTCAAATGTGACACGGACACTGGTTCTCACATCAGCACCGCGCATCGGCCCGTTGCTTCTGCTGCTTCTGCTGCGTCCGCCTCCAAAGAAATCTCCGAAGATATCTCCGAAGATATCACTCATATCGGCACCGTTAAAATCAAAACCGCCAAATCCACCGGCGCCGCCGGCACCTCCATCGAAGGCCGCATGGCCGAACTGATCATACTGACGTCTCTTCTCCGGATCACTCAGTACGCTGTACGCCTCTGATGCCTCCTTAAATTTATCGGCTGCCTCCTGATTTCCCGGATTGGCATCCGGATGATACTTTTTGGCCAGGGTTCTGTATGCTTTTTTGAGTGTCGCGTCGTCTGCATCTTTTGAGACGCCTAAGACCTCATAGTAATCTCTCTTACTTTCTGCCATTTCAGCTATTCCTTCCCAACAAATTGGGGGTCTGCCGCAGTTTCCTGCAACAGCCCCTCAGTGCATTTTATCTTTGATACCTTGATACCACGGATTGCTCCGCACTAGCGTGCTCCCGCATCTACGCTCCGCTCCGGTCGGTGCTAAGCATGTGCCACTGGCACATAGCACCCTCAAAAACATTCGTAATCCGCTCATTTTTCTTTGAAAAATGGCTGCTTACTCATGTTTTTGGCGTCTACCAAGGTCAGAACTTCTCCTGCAAGCAAGCTTGCGTCAGACATCAAATTTTCAGCCCGGTATCACATCATATTATACCTCTTTGAAGTCACCGTCAACTACATTATCATCATGAGCTGCATTTCCTGCATCAGCGCCACCCTGGGCTCCTGCTGCCTGAGCCTGCTCATAAACCTTGCTGAAGAGAGCCTGTGCACTGTTCATCAGTTTTTCCTTACCTGCCTTGATCTCATCAACCTGGGCATCTGTCATCTGATCGATTGGAGCCTTATTGATAGCCTCTTTCAGTGCATTTAAGTCAGCTTCTACCGATGCCTTATCATTTGCATCAATCTTATCTCCTACATCTTGCAGAGCTTTCTCTGTCTGGAATACCATGGAGTCAGCCTCATTTCTTGCATCAATGCCCTCTTTTCTCTTCTTATCCTGTGCCTCGTATTCAGCGGCCTCTTTGACTGCCTTATCGATATCGGAATCAGACATATTGGAGCCTGATGTAATCGTGATATGCTGTTCTTTTCCTGTACCCAGATCCTTAGCTGATACATTTACGATACCATTTGCATCGATATCAAATGTAACCTCAATCTGCGGAACACCTCTTCTAGCCGGAAGAATACCATCCAGACGGAAGGTTCCCAGTGTCTTATTATCCTTTGCAAACTGTCTCTCGCCCTGTACAACATGGATATCTACAGCGGTCTGGTTGTCAGCTGCAGTTGAGAATACCTGGCTCTTCTTTGTAGGAATTGTAGTATTTCTCTCAATAAGTCTTGTAGCTACACCACCCATGGTTTCAATTGAAAGTGAAAGCGGTGTTACATCAAGCAGAAGAATATCACCTGCACCGGCATCGCCTGCGAGCTTACCACCCTGGATAGCTGCACCGATAGCTACGCATTCATCCGGGTTAAGGGATTTGCTCGGTTCCTTACCTGTCAGACGTTTTACTTCATCCTGAGCTGCCAACATACGTGTCGAACCGCCTACCAGAAGTACTTTACCAAGTTCTGCTGCGGTAATACCTGCATCTTTAAGTGCATTCTGTACCGGAACAGCGGTTCTTTCGATCAGATCTCTTGTAAGTTCATCAAATTTTGCTCTGCTCAGGTTCATGTCCAAATGTTTCGGGCCATCGTTTGTTGCAGTGATGAACGGAAGGTTAATATTGGTTGTGGTAGCTGAGGAAAGTTCCTTTTTAGCCTTCTCTGCTGCCTCTTTCAGTCTCTGAAGAGCCATCTTATCGCCGGAAAGGTCCACACCTTCAGCCTTCTTAAACTCATCAATCATCCACTGTGTGATACGATTATCAAAATCATCACCGCCCAGATGTGTATCACCGTTAGTAGCCAGAACCTCGATAACACCATCACCAATCTCAATGATGGAAACATCGAATGTACCGCCGCCTAAGTCATATACCATGATCTTCTGTTCTTTTTCATTGTCAAGTCCATATGCAAGTGCTGCAGCAGTCGGCTCGTTGATAATTCTCTTTACATCAAGTCCTGCAATCTTACCTGCATCCTTGGTTGCCTGACGCTGTGCATCGTTGAAATAAGCCGGAACAGTAATAACTGCCTCGCTTACTTTCTCGCCAAGATAGCTTTCTGCATCTGCCTTAAGCTTCTGCAGAATCATCGCTGAAATCTCCTGAGGAGTGTATTTTTTGTCATCGATAGTTACCTTATAATCACTTCCCATATGTCTCTTGATGGAAGAAATTGTCTTCTCGGCATTTGTAACTGCCTGACGTTTTGCAGGTTCACCTACAAGTCTCTCGCCTGTCTTTGTAAATGCTACAACAGACGGTGTTGTACGGATACCTTCTGTATTTGCGATAACAACCGGTTTACCACCTTCCATAACGGCTACACAGCTATTTGTAGTACCTAAGTCAATACCAATAATCTTACTCATAGTTATTTCCTCCTGAAATTATCTTTTTCTGACATTTCCTCTGCCTGATAAGGCATCGGTTCTGCCACCAAAATGTCTCTTTTATGTCAAATAATCACCGACACCGGATTATCCGTGACGGTAGTTAATATGTTACCGAATTTAATTAGCCACCTTTACCATGCTGTGGCGAACTACACTCTCGCGGTATATATATCCCTTCTGAAATTCTTCTGCCACCACATTATCGCCGAGATTTTCATCTTCGATATGCATCACGGCATTGTGGAAATTAGGGTCAAACGGCTGTCCGACAGCCTCTATCGGTTTAACGCCTGCATCATCCAATACCTTCAAAAGCTGTTTATAAACCTTATCCATGCCGTCTGCGAACGCGCTCTTTTTCTCTCCTTCCGGGATAATCGTAAGTCCGCGTTCGAAATTATCAACAACCGGCAGAATCTTCTCGATTATATCTTTCGCACCGATTTCATACATGGCTGATTTTTCTTTTTCTGTCCTTTTACGGAAATTATCAAATTCAGCCATCGTGCGCTTCAGGCGATCCGTGAGCTCCTCAATCTGCTCATCCTTCTTATCTTTCTTTTTGGAAAACAACCCTTTTTTTTCCTTTTCTACAGTTTCTGAAGCTTTTTCAGTTGAATCTGCAGCTTCAGACTTCTCTCCAGCTTTGGCCGAAGACTTCTGTTCTTTCTGTTCATCTTTCTGCTCAGCCTTTTCAACCTGGGCATCGTTTTCTTTTACTTCTTCCTCTTTTGCAGCCTCAGCTGCTTTAGAATCTATGTCTGTTTTCGCCATGTCTGTCACCTCTTTATTTTACATTCCGATACTATTTTGTATCTTTATGATTGAATGTCTGATCCAACTGGCTCTTTAATGAGCGCAGCGTCGATACGACCTTATCATAATCCATACGCTTCGGTCCGACAATTCCTATCGTTCCGCGAAGCCCGTCACCCAGTTCATAATTAGCTGTAACAATACTGCAATCCTTCATCGACTGAACCTGAGTCTCGCTTCCGATATAAACCTGAATCTCATTTTTGCTGTCGCTGTCAGCATCGTCATCTGTGAGAATTTCTCTCCAAAGTTCCTTCTGCTCTAATGTTCCGATGAGCTGACTGGCTTTATTACCGTCGCTCAATTCCGGATACTTAAATATATTCGTCGTACCCTCAGTATATATCTGCAAATCCTCCTCGCCTGAGCGAATCGCATCTGCCACCTCACTTAATACAACATCAACAATATGGCTGCGCTCTCCTGCCTGACCTTTCATCCGGGTTATAACATCCAGATTAATCTGCTCCATCGTAAGTCCGTTGAGTCCGCTGTTAAGCAGAATATTCAGGCTTAAGATGTCATCATCCGTCAGTTCTGCATCAAGCGATACAATTGAGTTTTTAATGATATTTCCCTCTAAAACCGTAACAATAAGAAGTTTGCCTGCCTCCACACAGGAAAGCTGTATAAACTTGATCTTTGTCTGATGATACTGGGGACCGCTGATCAGTGTCGCGTAATTTGTATTGTTCGCCAATATCTTCGCCATCTGTTTTAAAAGGAGCTCTATCCTGTCGACTCTCTGGATAACCACATCACGCACCTGCGTGACCTCAGTCTCTTTTTCCTGAATAAGCTGATCTACATAAAATCGATAGCCCTTATCCGAAGGAATCCTTCCTGCCGATGTATGGGGCTGAATGATATATCCCAGTTCCTCCAAATCCGACATTTCATTTCGGATCGTCGCCGAACTGAGTTTTAAATCAGAATACTTGGAGATTGTCCTGGAACCCACCGGTTCACCGGTCTCCAGATAGTTCTGGATAATTGCTTTTAAAATCTTCTCTTTCCTTTCATCCAGTTCCATCTAACCTCTCCTTCCGTACATCTGCAGCTTTTATCAAAGCTCTGTTTGTTCTTGTTAGCACTCAACTTGTCAGAGTGCTAATATCTACATCTCATACTATATTACTTGAACAAGTTTTTGTCAATATTTTTTTTGTTTTTTTCGCAGACTTGACATTTAACATTTTTGTAATATAATAGTAACACATTATAACATTTGTAATTTTATTGCAACATTTGCAGCTGTCAGGCGAAATATAAGGCATTTTCAAGGTCGCTCTGAGCAGTTGCAACAACTTTTTTTGAAAGGATTTTATTTTATGAATATGATTAGACCTATAAGGCGAGGACTCGCCCATGCGGCAATCAGTCTGGTCTGTATCATGGCAGGCACCATAAGTGTGCAGGCAGCCACATCAGATACAGAAAACGCACTTATATCACAGACTGACGCCGAACAATCAGTCCAATCCAATGAGGATTCAGTTACCGGTTCAGCCAAGGTACCATCAGGTCCGGCTTCTGATCCCGAATTAATTAAGAAAGGAAATAATATTTCCGAAGAGGCCTCCGAAGATGTGACTAATGAGAATGCAACGTCCGAGAATATAGCAGCTGAGAATGTAACAGCCCAGGGAAATAATTCTTCAGAATATTCAGTATTAGAAGCAGCCGAATCAGATTCCTCTTTAGAGGCAAATGAATCAGAATCAACTGATTCCTCATCCCAAGACTGTCCCGACACTCCCTGTGAGATTTACGCCGGACGTTTTACAACCACAGCTTACTGCAGCTGCCGCAAGTGCTGCCGCGGAGGCAAAAATCGTACTAAATCCGGAACCATCCCACAGGCAGGTCACACCATCTCCGCTGATCTAAGTGTCTTTCCGCTGGGAACAAAGCTTAGAATAGGCGGTACAATATATACTGTCGAGGACAGCGGAAGCGGTATCCGCGGAAACAAGCTTGATATATTCTTCAATTCACATAATCAGGCATTACAATACGGAAGACAAAGTGCTGATGTATATGTCGTATATTAAAATAGACTAAAAAAACGAACAAAAAAGTCGCTCAGGCCATGTGGTCCGGGCGACTTTTTTAATGCATTTTTCCAAATTTTTTACAACAATGTATCAATCAGTCATTGCTTTATGATATTTGGCTTTGCGATAAAACTTCCATATAATAATTCCGGGGATGCTCACTGTACATACTATGGTGCTGACACCTCCAATAACTCCATATATTCCGAATAAAATTGCTGCAATAATGTTCATACTGATTCCTCCTCATCTTATTCTGTTGTAACGTTTTTTTCATCCGTCACGCTCTAACACTATTTTATTCATCTGTTTTCAAATGAAAAGAGTTTTGGGTTATCCTTAGCAAGACCTTAATCATCCTTTCGGTTTCTTACGATTTTAATAAGAATTTCGAAATATACGTTAATAACTTGATAATTTACCGTAAAAAGGGCGTTAAATATTCTGAAAATGTTGTCAGGCGGCAGTTACGGAAGTGTCGAAGACATAAATCAACTGACTTTCAGAACATGTGTTGTCGGACAGCATGGGAGTTTTACAGTACAGTGCAATTTCATTTCAAATTATATAAGCTATTCTTATATGCTTATAAGTATTATTGTAGACTTTTTCGTAAAAAAAGCTTGCATTACATTTGTTGTTGTGGTAGTATATAGAGGTCGCTGATGAAAAAGAGTTTCTGAGGCAAGAACATGTCGAGGCGTGGCTCAGTTTGGTAGAGCGCTGCGTTCGGGACGCAGAGGTCGCGTG
>CAVHPN010000031.1:0-8752 GCA_963637995.1 Prevotella sp. CAG:279
CCATGAGCGAACATCAGCATGTTGCCCTCTTCCAGGTTTGGCTCGATATCTTTCTTATACATATCAGCCTGCAGCTCATCATTGATAAGAATCATGATGATGTCAGCCTGTTTAGCAGCCTCTGCTGCGGTATATACTTTAAATCCCTGTGCCTCTGCTTTTGCCCAGGACTTGCTGCCTTCGTAAAGTCCGATGATAACATCGCATCCGGATTCCTTTAAGTTCAGTGCATGTGCATGACCCTGGCTACCGTATCCGATGATAGCAATCTTCTGTCCCTCTAATAAGGATAAATTACAATCTTCCTGATAGTAAATCTTAGCTGCCATTTTCAATTTTCCTCCTTGGATCTAACAAAGTATTATCAAAATATTATAAAGTACAGACCGGCGCCTCTCAGTGCGTCTTTGGACCGGACTTTGTAAACAAAATTAAGGTAAATAGCGGACATCATCCGCTCCTCTGGAAAGACCGGTAAGACCGGTTCTGGCTAATTCCAGAATCTCATAATCATCAAGCAGATTGATAAGTGCATCCTGCTTAGACTGATCTCCCGTCAGCATAACAGTAACAGAATCCTTACCCACATCGACAATCGATGCACGGAAAATCTCCGAGATAGCATTGATTGCCATACGCTGACTGGCATTGGCACGTACCTTGACGAGCATAAGCTCGCGATATACGGAATGTCCATCCTTCAGTTCTTTGATGTCATGTACATCCTCAAGCTTTCCAAGCTGTTTCTGGATCTGCTCAAGTACCTGATGATCACCAAATGATACCACCGTCATGCGTGAGTATCTTGGATCAGCTGTCACACCAACTGTAAGACTCTCAATATTATAACCGCGGCGGCTGAAAAGTCCGGCCACTCGGCTCAAAACACCGGCAGTGTTATCTACCAGCAGTGATAAAACAATTCTGCTCATGCAATTTTCCCACCTTGCTATTGTATGTCATGGCCGTTCACCGATTAAGCGTCCGACACCCTTTTGACCTTTTATGTTTAGTTTCAATAATAGCAACCTATCGGCTGTTTGTCAACTAATTAAAAGGAATGCTTTCCATTCCTCTGGGATATGGATTAATGTATATGGGCAGGTATTTTCTTCTCCCATCCTTCTCCATATTTAAAATACATCTTCATCTCAGTTCCGACACTTATAAAGCGAGTCTCATCCGGGATCTCATCCCGTGTGAACCATCCGGCCTCAGAAAGTTCATCTTCCTGAAGTTTTATGCTGTCATTTCCGTCCAGATCCGCAAAAAATCCTATCATTTCAGTGTCGGTAAATGCCCAGGGCTGACTTTTAAAATAGCGGATATTCTTAACCTTAAGTCCGACCTCTTCCATAACTTCGCGGTGAATCGTATCTTCAAAGGTTTCCCCAATCTCCACAAATCCGGCAATAAGCGCATATCCTCTGTATGTGCTGTGATTTACACGATACCTGGACATAAGGAGCTTATCTCCGTTTGTGATGGCTACTATAACCGCAGGCGAAATCTTCGGATATTCTGTCTGTTTGCAAACCGGGCATACAAGCGCACGTTCAGTCTTACTGTCCTCTGTCTTTGCCCCGCAGCGTCCGCAAAATCTTCTGCTCTGTCTCCAACGCCACAGTTGCAGTGCTGTAATAGCTGCAAATGCCTGATACTTCGGTTCCATCGAACGAATATCTGTCGGTGTTTTCCATGCGAAATCACTCTGCAATGCGACAAATTTTTCTGCTTCATCTTCCGGCACGTTAATCAAAAAATATGGTTTCTCGTCTATCGAAAAAAGATATATCGCTCTCTCTGACAGTTTCTGTGCGGCTGTCTCTATTTCTTCAAATCGCGGAACCTGATATTCACAATTTCCGAAAATTTCTTTCAGCATGATCTTGTTTTTCTGAATACAAAATACAAAGTCGTCTGCAGACGGTTTCTTTATATAGTAGCTATTATCATAGCGATGTGGGGCAATATCCTGTATCATAATATATTAACTTTCCTTTTTAATGTTAGCACTGTACTTTTGACATAACGCAAACATCGCACTTCCTATTACAAATATGAACAGGGAGATAAACTGCGAAGTCGAAAGCAATCCGACAGCACCGCGATTCAGATCTCCGCGGAAAAATTCCAGTACGAAACGGCCGACGCTGTAACATATCAGGTAAAGTGACAACACCTGACCTTGTTTTTTGCATTTTCTCGCAGCATACAAAAGCAACAGGCAGTGCATAAAATCTAACGCACTTGAGATAAGCTGTGTCGGTATCAAAGGGATATTGTTCGGTGCAAAGTCTGAATCATGAAATATAATTGCAAAATGGCTGTGCGTGGGCATGCCATAACAGCAGCCGGCCAGGAAACAGCCTATGCGGCCAAATCCCTGTGCCAGTGCAATTGAAGGCATGACAAGGTCAGCATACTTAAAAAATGATATTCGCTTTACGCGGCTCAGAACGTATCCGCCAAGCACACCCCCGATAATACCTCCGTATACCACAAATCCATCACTGAAATTTAAAAGAATTTTCGGATTATCAATAATTTCATCAAAAACAGTAACATAATATAGAAGTTTTGCTCCAAGGATACCACATACAGCTCCGCAGATTGCTATAGATACAATCATATCAGCATCCATGCCGCGCTTATTTGCCCTGTATTCTGCCAGACAGTAAGCGGCTATGATTCCTATGCCGATCATCAAGCCGTAGCCATGTATTGTGATGCCTCCGATTGTAAATAAATCGTTTTTCATGAAACGCATGTCCTCCGTTTGAATCAATTTAAACCTTCAGCATTGTACCATTGTTTATGTCAAAATGCAAATATCTTAATCTTCCTCTTCTTCAGGCAGCAGGTTGGTCATACTCTTTAAGCTGATCGCCAGTGTCGAACCATTGTGCAGCAGAGCAGATACGGACGGTGTAATTATACCGGCTACACCGAGAAGAATCAGTCCCAGGTTGAAGCTTATGACAAATCTGTAGTTTCCGTGAATTCGCTTCATCATATCAGTGCTAAGCTTGCGAAGAAGTACAATCTCATCCAGAGAATCCTTCTTGATCATGATATCAGCGATTTCACGAGCAATTTCCGCACCTTCGCTTACGGCAATTCCTGCATCTGCCGCTGACAGGGCCGGTGAATCATTGATGCCGTCGCCGATCATGATAACTTTGTGTCCCTTAGCCTTCTCTTCTTCGACAAAACGTGCCTTATCCTCAGGAAGTACCTCTGAGAAATAATCATCCACGCCGACCTTCTTCGCAATCGCTGCCGCTGTACGCTCACTGTCACCGGTCATCATGACAATACGTTTAAATCCCGCTTTTTTCAGTTTCCTTATAACTGCCGGTGCCTCTTCTCTCAGAGGATCCTCAATGCAGATAACCGCTGCAAGCTTTCCTCCTATTGCCATATAAAGATGAGAGCAGTTTACAGGCAAAGAATCGAATTTTTCTCTTTCGTCTTCAGGCAAAATGCACTTTTCATCTTCAAATACAAAATGATAGCTTCCGATCACAACCCGGTCATCGCCAACATATGTTGCTATACCGTGTGCCACGATATAATCCACTCTGGAGTGCATTTCTTCATGTATCAGATTGAGTTTTTTTGCCTCCTGCACGACAGCATTTGCCATGGAATGAGGAAAATGCTCTTCCAGACAGGCAGCGACTCTTAGAAGCTCTTCTTTTGTCATTCCATTGAAGGAAACCACATCAGCAACCACCGGTTTAGCCTTTGTAAGTGTTCCGGTTTTATCAAATACAATTGTCTCAGCCTCAGCAACTGCCTCCAGGAATTTACCGCCTTTTACTGTAATGCTATGCTGACTTGCCTCACGCATGGCAGAAAGCACGGCAAGCGGCATGGCCAGTTTAAGTGCGCATGAGAAATCTACCATCAAAATAGAAATTGCTTTCGTGGTATTGCGCGTCAGCATATAGGTAAGTGCAGTTCCGCCAAGACTCCACGGTACGAGTGCATCTGCCAGATTTGATGCTTTTCCCTCAACAGATGACTTTAATTTTTCAGAATCTTCTATCATCTGTACAATTCTCTCATATCTGGTAGATCCTGCTGATTTCTCTACTTTAAAAGTGATCTCGCCTTCTTCCAGAGCTGTTCCTGCATAGACGTAGCTGCCCGGTTCTTTTCTGACAGGCTGTGATTCACCGGTCATGGACGCCTGATTTACCATCGCCTCTCCGCTAACTACCACTCCGTCAAGCGGTATCACTGTTCCCATATGGACAGTCAGCTCATCTCCGGCCTCCACATCTGAAAGCGGCACAAGAACCTCTGTATCATCAACCTTCTTCCAGACTTTCTCTACATTGAGCGACATGCTTCTTGCCAGGTCTCCGACTGATTTTTTGTGAGTCCATTCTTCCAGAAGCTCACCTATTCCCAGCAAAAACATAACCGATCCGGCTGTATTGAAATCACGTCGAATCAAGGAAACACCGATTGCAGTCGCATCAAGTACTTCTACATGCAGTTTACGTTTAAATACCAGGCAGTGAATACCTTTTACTATATAGCGTACTGCCTGAATCGATGTATATACAGCGCGTACAGGTGCCGGAAGAAATGTCTTTGTGGCAAATCTTGTAATCACTTTCTGAATAAGTTTTTCCTTATATTCCTGATTAAGAGCACGTCCGCTGCTCCTTACTGCCATCTCCTGCTTTTCGCTGATCGTACCATCAAATGCAGCCGTTTTTTCAAGGACCGCATCTCTGTCTGCTTCGTAATAAATAACCGCATCTGCTGTTCGTTCATAAACTTTAGCTGCCGTCACGCCATCAATTCCAAGCAGGTACTGTTCTAAAACATCTGCCTCACGAACTGTACGGAATTTTTTTGACAGGCTGATACGGATTCTTCCTTTGATTTCATGTTTTATAATGAATTTCATGATTCATATTCCTCCGTTACAGAAGAGCTGCCGCAAAAAGCAAATCATGCTATCTTGCGGCAGCCCTCTTCAGTTTTAATATATGCATTTCAATACATATATTTCAAAGAATTTATATTACTGCTCTGTTGTCTCAGCCTCTGAAGCTTCCTGTGTTTCGTTGAAATCCTCTTCCTCTCCGAAGCTTTCATATCCGCGTGCCTCATTGATCTGCTTAGCCTCTTCCAGAATATCTTCAGCATTTTCCTGGATGTTGGTTGCAGTAGTCATAACACAGTCACGTGCACGAAGTCCTGCTGCTACGCAGTTTACATAAAATTTCTTAGCATCCTCACTGCCAAGAATCTTAACACCTGCTGTTCCAAACAAAACACCACTCGCAAATAAACCTAATTTCTTTAATTTAAAAATGTCCATCATAATTACTTCCTCCTGTGAATTATCTAAATTATATCCGCATACTGAATTTAAATACAGTTTATTTGTTTTTCAGTGCGGATATTGTTGTGTTTAATGACTCATTTTTAGGTACAAATAGATGTTAACAGCTTACCCCCATGATAGTCAAACCTAACTTTTCTTATTGAGACTTTTTTTCAACTAGCGTCAGAAGTTATACTTGACAGCTCATCACCGGTCCTCAATGAATACTGCCTGCAGCGATTTAAAACACCTATTTCCTCAAGCACTGCAACCATGCGATATACAGTTGCCTTGCCGATTCCCGGATCGCGTTTGGATGCCTCGTAGTAAATCTCCTTACAGCTGCTCCATCTTCCTTCCAATATTACATCCAGCATAATTTTTCTCTGGTCTGTTATTCTTTTTCCACGTTTTTTTAATTCATCGATAATCTGTTCTCGCTGCTGCATTTTATCATCTCCCTTTTGCAACTGTTCAGAGTCAATCATTAAAATACTCCATATTTTTAAAATGTGACTTATTCACGCAGTTAGTTATTTGAAACTACAGTTAGAATAACCTAACTCCATTTTTAAGACTACATCTTTTTTCTTCCTCTGTCAATGAATTTCATGAAAATTCATTTGATTTTATCAGATGATGATGTTAAGGTACTAATAAAAGTGTTATCTGTCATACGAAAGGAAGGATTATAATATGAGTTTTAAAGAAGTAAAACCTGAGGAATTAAACTTCAACCCTTTTACACGCATTGGATCTGACTGGATGCTGCTGACAGCCGGGACTCAAGATAAATTTAATACTATGACTGCCAGCTGGGGAGGCGCAGGAGTATTCTGGGGAAAACCAACCGTTACCTGCTATATACGTCCGCAAAGATATACCAAGGAATTTATCGACAAAGAAGAGCTCTTCTCGGTAAGCTTCTTAAAGGACGGACACAGGGATGCGCTCAAGCTTTGCGGCACAGTCTCAGGCCGTGATCATGATAAAGTTAAAGAAACAGGCTTAACTCCGATTTTCATCGATGGAGTTCCGGCTTTTGAAGAGGCTGATACTATCCTTATCTGCCGCAAAATGTACCGTACATCCATGGCTCCTTCTGATTTTCTGGACGTTGAAGCCGACAGTAAGTTCTATCCGGAAAAGGACTATCATGATCTGTATATCGCAGAGATTGTAAAGGCAGTTATCGCTGAATAAAGACAATTAACGGATCATACCTTGCAGGATTCTCCGCCTGCGTCGGATAGTTTCGAAGACACTTTTTACTTCCGCCGCAGTGCGAGTCCTGTCATACAGCCTTTTCATTATTGAAACAATATCATTTTTAATACTTTGCCATCCGAATCAGCCCAGATCACACATTTCTTTCCACTTTCAAGGTCCTCTGCCGTAACTATATTTCTTGTCAGATATGGCAAAATGCGCGTTTCTTCACTAATCGTATATTCGGATCCATTTTTTGTTTTGATAACTGTATTTTCACTGCTATCGTCTTCTTTTTCCACTGAATCTATCTCTGTATATACAGGCATTTCACTCACATTATCAGAATGAATAAAGAACAACTCCCCGTTAGTGATCGGTGGTTCGCTCATCGTCATGGCATTTCCTATGTAGGCATAGACCACCTCACCGTTCTTAACTTCTGTCATGTCTGTCGGATCGCCTGTTTCCGCATCAAAGATCGGCGTATTAGCCGAAAAGGTGATTATCATTTCTCCCAAGCTTCCAAATCCTGACTGATTATCAATTGTGACGGAATCCTCAGCCACCTCAGAAACCGGGCCATAGACACACAGTAAATCTGATGAAAACTCCTCATCAGTCTTTGCTGATTCTAAGTCTGCATCTGTATCAGATTCCTCTTCCATTTCTGTATCATCCGCATCTATGGTGCTCTCCTCTGCTATCTTATTATCTTTGCTTTCGGATTCCGATTTCACATTGGATGAACATCCACTCATTCCTGCTAAAATTAATATGCACATGCCTGCAATATATACCTTTTTTCTCATTAATCAGGTTTCCTCCATTTTGTAATGTACTATCGCTTTACGGTGGCACCACCGTAACTGAAAGTCAGCTGTTTCGTGCCTTTGACACTCTCTACACTTTCAGAGCGAAAAATCTCCGGCATATTCAGACTGGAAACACTCTTCCATCCAGATAAACCGGAGATCCCTTACTTTTTTAAATTTTATTCACAATAATAAGTGCCAAGTACCATCACAGACACAGACAACATATGCAATTGCATCAACTTAAAGCCTACTGTCTGGTGCCGGCGGTATCTTTACAGCTGCGGTCCTGCTGCCACAAGAGCTTTACCTGCTTCATTGCCCTCATATTTAGCAAAGTTCTTGATGAAGCGATTTGCCAAATCTTTTGCTTTTTCTTCCCAGTCAGCTACATTGGCATATGTGTCACGGGTATCAAGAATAGTCGGATCAACACCAGGAAGTTCTGTAGGTACCTCGAAATTGAAGTACGGAATCTTCTTGGTAGGTGCCTTATTAATATCACCGTTTAAAATTGCATCAATGATACCGCGGGTATCCTTGATGGAGATACGTTTTCCGGTTCCGTTCCATCCTGTATTTACCAGATATGCCTTTGCACCGCTCTTCTCCATCTTCTTAACCAGTTCTTCTGCATACTTGGTCGGATGAAGCTCCAGGAATGCCTGTCCGAAGCAAGCTGAGAATGTCGGTGTCGGCTCAGTTATGCCGCGCTCTGTACCGGCCAGTTTTGCCGTAAATCCGGATAAGAAATAATACTGTGTCTGCTCAGGTGTCAAAATTGATACCGGCGGAAGTACTCCGAACGCATCAGCAGAAAGGAAAATAACATTCTTAGCTGCCGGTGCAGAAGATATCGGACGTACAATATTTTCAATATGATTTATCGGATAAGATACACGGGTGTTCTCTGTCACGCTCTTATCAGCAAAATCAATCCTTCCGTCTGCATCCAGAGTTACATTTTCAAGGAGTGCATTGCGCTTGATTGCGTTGTAAATATCAGGTTCGGAATCTTTATCGAGGTTGATAACCTTGGCATAGCAGCCACCCTCGAAGTTGAATACACCATTGTCATCCCAGCCGTGCTCATCATCGCCGATAAGAAGACGCTTTGGATCTGTTGAAAGTGTTGTCTTGCCTGTGCCTGAAAGTCCGAAGAAAATGGCTGTATTCTCGCCATTCATATCAGTATTTGCAGAGCAATGCATGGAAGCGATGCCCTTAAGCGGCAGATAGTAGTTCATCATGGAGAACATACCTTTCTTCATCTCTCCGCCGTACCAGGTGTTGATGATAACCTGCTCGCGGCTTGTGATATTGAATACTACTGCTGTCTCGGAATTCAGACCAAGTTCTTTATAATTTTCAACTT
>CAVHPN010000032.1:0-28986 GCA_963637995.1 Prevotella sp. CAG:279
GGCGGTGCTTCACTTAAGGCTGATTTTGGAAAGATTGTAAATTATAAATAAATATTAAACATACCGATGGGGCTGTCGCACGTGTTGGGCGTGGCAGTCCCATTGCTGACAGAAGGATGCTGCTTAACCCGGATTTGTAGGCAGCAACGGAAGAGGAGATAAATCGATGAAGAAAAAACCGACTGTACTTATGATTCTTGACGGATATGGCATGAGAAACACCTGTGAACATAATGCCGTATGTGAGGCAAAAACACCGATTATGGATCAGCTTATGAGCCAATGCCCGTTTGTACGCGGTAATGCCAGCGGTCTGGCAGTGGGACTGCCTGACGGACAGATGGGCAATTCCGAGGTCGGACATTTAAATATGGGTGCAGGACGCATCGTATATCAGGAATTGACACGCATTACGAAATCCATCGAAGATGGAGACTTTTTTGAAAATCCCGAGTTCCTTGCAGCTGCCGATAACTGCAGAAAAAATGATTCTGCACTGCATCTGTTCGGACTGGTATCTGACGGAGGAGTGCACAGTCATCTGACTCATTTGTTCGGGCTGCTGGAATTTGCAAAACGTCAGGGGCTGAAAAAGGTATATGTACATTGTTTCCTTGATGGACGTGACACACCTCCGGCATCAGGCAAGGATTTTGTAGCTGAGCTTGAAAAGAAGATGCAGGAGATAGGAGTCGGTGAAGTAGCATCGGTGATGGGACGTTACTATGCCATGGATCGTGACAAAAACTGGGATCGCGTACAGAAGGCTTATGATGTACTGACAAAAGCAGAGGGCGAGAAGGCAGAGAGTGCCTGCGAAGGAATCCAGGCTTCATACGACAAGGAAGTCAATGACGAATTTGTCGTACCTTTTTATGTAGAAAAGGATGAAAAACCGGTGGCTGTCATCAAAGACGGAGATTCTGTTATTTTCTTTAATTTCAGACCTGACCGCGCAAGAGAGATCACCAGAGCATTTTGTGATGAAGGATTTAATGGATTTGAACGTGAAAAGAAGCTTGACCTGACTTTTGTATGCTTCACTGACTACGATGAGACTATAGGAAATAAGCTCATCGCATTCAAAAAAGAAGAGATAAAAAATACATTCGGAGAGTTTCTGGCAGCACATCATATGACTCAGGCCCGTATTGCCGAGACAGAAAAATACGCTCATGTAACATTTTTCTTCAACGGAGGTGTGGAAGAGCCAAACGAAGGTGAGGACCGCATACTTGTTCCGTCCCCTAAGGATGTACCTACATATGACCTGAAGCCTGAGATGAGTGCACCGATAGTATGTGATAAACTGGTTGAGGCAATCGAATCCGGAAAATATGATGTCATTATCATAAATTTTGCAAATCCGGATATGGTAGGACATACCGGTGTGGAATCTGCAGCGATCAAGGCAATTGAGACAGTGGATGCCTGCGTGGGAAGAGCCGTGGATGCGGTAAAGGCAGCAGGCGGAGTGCTTTTCATCTGTGCCGATCATGGCAATGCAGAGCTTATGGTTGATGAGACAACGGGAGAGCCGTGGACAGCTCATACAACCAATCAGGTTCCTTTCGTACTTGTAGGTGCTGACCCTTCATATAAACTCCGCGAGGGAGGAAGACTCTGCGATATCGTGCCGACATTAATAGAGCTTATGGGACTTGAAAAGCCTAAGGAGATGACCGGAGAATCGCTTCTTGTAAAATAGAAAATAACAAATGCTTTTACTCTTCCATTTCATGGCAAAATAGTATAAAATAAAGCCATCTATGCAGTTTTTTATGATTTGCAGAGAGATACAGGAGGAAATAAGCATGAAAGTAGCGGTTGTTACAGACAGCAACAGCGGAATTACACAAAAGCAGGCAAAGGAAATGGGAATATATGTCCTGCCGATGCCATTTATGATTGACGGAACAGAATATCTGGAAGATATAAATCTGACACAGAAAGAATTTTATGAACATCTCGCAGGAGACCACAGTATAAGCACTTCACAGCCTTCTCCCGAAAACATATTGAATCTTTGGGAGAAGATTCTTGAAGAATATGACGAACTTGTGCACATTCCGATGTCCAGCGGCCTGTCAAGCTCATGCCAGACTGCAAAGATGCTGGCGGAAGATTTTGACGGGCGTGTGCAGGTCGCGGATAATCATCGTATTTCTGTTACACAGAGACGCGCGATTTTGGATGCGGTAAATATGGCAGCGTCCGGCATGAATGCGGAAGATATTTGCAAAAAGCTGGAGGAAACCGGTGCGGATTCTACGATTTATATAACAGTTGATACACTTAAATATCTAAAAAAAGGCGGAAGAATCACACCGGCAGCCGCAGCTTTGGGGACTCTGCTTCGTATTAAACCGGTTTTGACTATTCAGGGCGAAAAACTCGATGCATTTGCAAAAGCACGAACCATGAAGCAGGCGCGATCTACGATGATTACAGCGATTTCGCGTGATCTGGAGCAGAGATTTTCAGATACTAACGGGGCAAAGACATATGTAGATGTGGCACATACCGAAAATGATGAGATGGCTGCTGAGCTTGCCGAAGAACTTCGTGAGCTTTTTCCTGAAACAGAGGTTCATGTAGATCCGTTATCTCTGAGTGTAGCCTGCCATATAGGTCCCGGAGCGCTGGCAATTGCAGCATCAAAAAAGCTTGAATCATGATAAAATTTAAAGAAAACCGAATAAAAATATGGAGGACCATAGAGAGAACCGCGGGAATGAAGGTTCCGCTCATTATTTCCTTCCTTTTTTTAACACTTGTTCCGTTGCTTATACAGGTGCGTTTTACAGCAGGTTATTTTGACCAGATCAATGTGGAAGAACGTATGTCCGAAGCGCAGAATCGATGTCTGATTTTAAATAACAAGATTCGAAGCAGTGATTATATTAATTTATTGTTATCAGGCAGCCCAAATCAGGCGCTTGATGCCGAGCTCACCACTACGGCGGATTTGATGAACGGCAGAATAGTTATAGTAGATGATAACCTGAAGGTGCTGAAAGATACATTTGGCCTGTCAAAGGGAAAAACACTTGTAGTATCTGATGTACTGAAGGCCCTTGACGGGGAGACAACCAGCTGCCTGAATCAGAAAAAAGAATATTTTTACATAGCGCAGCCGATTCAGGTAAAGAATACAGATACGACATCTGACGATGCTTCATTGACTGATGAAAACAGTAAAAACAAGTCGGGCATACAGGGCGTACTCCTTTTGATGTCATCTACGGAAAATATGAATATACTGCATGAAAAAATCATTCAGAAAACGGGATTCTTGCAACTTGTGATGTTTTGCTTTATCCTTATAGCTGATTTCCTTGTTGCCGCCTGTCTCTTGAGACCGTTTCGCAGACTGCAGCAGCAGCTCGATATGGTGGCGGAAGGGAATCTTGATCAGGATATAGATGTGAAGACTTACCGCGAAACAAGAGATATTTCAGAAGCTGTCATGCAGACTATCCGTAAACTTAAAAATCTGGACCAGTCTCGTCAGGAGTTTGTTTCAAATGTGTCCCATGAGCTCAAGACACCTCTGACCTCGATTAGGGTACTTGCGGATTCGCTTATGGGAATGGAAGATGCACCCGCGGAGCTTTATCATGAATTTATGCAGGATATTTCAAAAGAGGTTGATCGAGAGGGCAAGATCATAGACGATCTGCTGACACTTGTAAAGATGGACAAGTCATCCCCTGACCTAAATATTACCCAGACATCAATCAATCTTTTGATGGAACAGATACTTAAACGTCTGACTCCTATAGCCAGAAAAAGAAACATTGAGATCACCTATGAAAGCAAACGTGAGGTTATGGCAGATGTGGATGAGGTAAAATTAAGCCTCGCGATCTCCAATCTTGTGGAAAACGCCATCAAATACAATCATGAGGAAGGAAAAGTCCGTTTGACTCTGGATGCAGATCATAAATTCTTTTATGTTCAGGTGGCTGACACGGGAGTGGGAATTCCGAAAGAGTTTCAGGAACGGGTTTTTGAACGTTTTTACAGAGTTGATAAGGCCAGGTCGCGTGAAACCGGAGGTACCGGACTGGGGCTTTCGATCACAAAAAATATCATTCTTCTGCATCAGGGAGCGATCCGTCTGAAAAGTGAAGAGGGAGAAGGAACGACATTTACGGTGCGCATACCGTTAAATTATATTCCGTAACCTTAGGTATCGGTTTCGTATTAACTATGAAGACGAGGCAGAAATCTTATATTACAGTGATATAAGGCGACTTGGGAATAAAATACATGAAGATTTATAAGAAGAATAAATCTGCAGGACCGGTGAGAAGGACAGGTATATTACTGCTTTTATGCTTTGTTATTATGATTGTACTTGCCGGATGCAGTAAAAAGAAAGAAATTTATCAATCTGAAGCTGAAGATGGCACGTATCAGATTTATTATCTGAATTCAACGCGCAGCGGTGTGGTCAGTACTTCCTACCGGACGCAGACAACAGATGATGATGTGCTTATCGGTGAACTGGCAGGACAGATACTTAAAACACCCGAGAATCCGGAATACCAGGCAGTATTGAGCGATAAAGTCGAATTTCTGGATATTCATCGCAATGAAAATGTGCTGACTCTGAATTTTAATCAGGAATATGCAGGTATGAAGGCATCAAGAGAAATTTTATGCCGCGAGGCTCTGGCCAAAACATTTACGCAGTTAGACGGAATTGATTACATCAGCATCGAGTGTGAAGGGCAGCCGCTTCTCGATACCCATGGCAATCCTGTGGGCGCGATTGCCGGCAGTGATTTCGTTGACAGTATTTCAGATGTAAATTCCTATGAAAAAGTAGAGCTGACGCTTTATTTTGCCGGTGAGGAAAAAGATACTCTGGTGGCAGAGAAGAGAGAGGTATTTCACAGTATGAATACGTCTCTGGAACGCCTGGTAGTGGAGCAGCTGCTTGCGGGTTCGCAAAACGGAGGACTTTCGGTAATGCCGAAAAACACCAAGATATTAAATGTGTCGCTGACGGACAACACATGTTATGTTAACCTGGACAGCGGCTTTGTCTCCGGTGATATCGATGTGGCAGAGTACATTCCGGTTTATGCGATTGTGGATTCACTGACGGAACTTCAGACGGTAAATAAGGTTCAGATAACGATCAATGGTTCTGCCGATGTAATGTACAGAAATGTAATTTCATTGTCGCAGCCGTTTGAGAGAGATGAAAAGTATATAGCAAAGTAATGAGATGGCGGTATAACTGGAAGTTACCTGTCTGGTGTCGACGACATTATGGCAGCACTTTCATAGTACGGCAGAAAAGAGGAATCTGATTATAAAAAGGCCGATTGTGTGGATGATGGTGGCTTTCGTACTTGGAGAGGTCGCAGCGTACCAAAAAGACATGACGGTGTGGTTTATAATAACAGCAGTGTTTTGGGGATTTGCTGTCATAAAAAGAGCAGAAGAACGGGTAGAGTCGAACTTCCAAACTGATGCAAAATATATCAGAAAACGGAAGAATGCGATACTATGCCGATTTCTTCTGCTTTTTTTATGTTTACTAGCGGGTTTTGGACGTATGAAAGCAGAAATGCGCCCTGATGCACTGGAACAATATATTCGAAATAATGAAGGATCTGCAGATGTCAGACTGCTTGGAACAGTTGATTCGTTTTCAGAAAAAAACGGATGGTGCAGTGTGATTCTTGGGGATGTTTATATGATGCCTCACACAAAAGAAACCGCAGACGAGATGAACTCAGATGAAATAAAAAAATCCGGACTAAAAAAGAAATTTTATTCAAACAGTGAAAAAATAAAAGTAAGAAAGGTAATCGTTTCATTTGAGAGTGCTCTGTCAGATGATGTTGCTTTGACAGAATCTGCTTTGACAGAATCTGATGAACGATTTCACAGCGGAAGCAGGATTTATCTTACCGGTATGGCAGAATTTCCGGAAAAAGCGCGAAATCCGGGTCAGTTTTCATATTGGATGTATTATCGAGGCTTGGGAATCAGCACCAAGGTGACGGCATATCATATTGATATTTTAGAAGAAAAAGCTTCGCCTCTTGTGAGGCAGACAGAACGTTTCAGAAGATATGCAGGAAAGGTATTTCAGGAAATATGTGATAAGGATGATGCCGGAATATTTATGGCAGTATTGCTCGGAGATAAATCGGAACTTTCACAAGAGCTTAAAGAACGTTTTCAGGATAATGGCATTGCGCATATTCTGGCGGTCAGCGGACTTCATGTATCACTGATTGGCATGAGCTTGTATGGAATTATGAGATATTTCGGTGTATCATATGCAATGGCAGGTATATGTGCGTCAGCTCTTCTTACCTTTTATGGATTTGTAACAGGCTTCGGTGCATCGGTTTTCAGGGCGGTTTTTATGGTGGAGGTGTCCTGCCTGGCATCATATCTGGGAAGAAGCTATGATTTGCTGAGTGCACTCTCATTGTCACTTATTTTGCAGGCATGGCAGTCACCTTATCTTCTTTTTTCAGCCGCTTTGCAGCTTTCTTATGGTGCGGTTGCGGCAATCGGAGTCGAGACTGAGCTTATGAGGGAGAAGATAAGGAGGAGAAAAGAACAGGAAGAAAATAGAAATAATGCCTGCTCTTTCAGTAATTTTAAAGTTAATGCGCTGAATGAAACGATTGCGATCAGCATGGCGATACAGATATATACCATGCCGATACAACTGTATCATTACTATTCATTTCCCCTCCTTGGAATTGTGTTGAATCTGGTCGTGATTCCGCTTTTGGCATATGCAGCCGGCAGCGGGATTCTTGCACTTGGAATTTACAGTGTCGGACTTCCCGGTGTGAAATTGGCCGCTGCCGCAGCTACGGGACCGGGACATTATATTTTTCATTTATATGAATGGCTTTGTATACGGGCTGAACAATTTCCTTTTCATACGCTTATTCCCGGACGTCCGGAAATATGGAAAATAATTGTTTTTTATCTTATATTGCTTATAAGATATGTGTATATTATGGGAAATTTGGGAGAGAGATTGTCACTGTATACAGAGAAAATCACTGATATGGCATTGACGGGAGCGGCGGTTTTATTTTTAATGATAAATCCGGTTCATGGCCTGCGCGTTTGCTTCCTGGATGTCGGGCAGGGGGACGGAGTATTGATGCGAACCAATGAAGCCACGATTCTTTCAGATTGCGGCAGCAGTCAGGATAAGAAAATCGGAAAGAATGTTTTGACTCCGTTTCTGAAAAGTCAGGGTATTGGGAGACTTGATTGGATTTTAGTAAGTCATGCAGATGCCGATCATATAAACGGAATTGAGTGGCTTCTTAAAGAAGAACCGGATATCAGGGTTGATAATCTGGCCCTTCCGGCAGCAGGAAAAGGGCAGGAGACATATGAAAAAATCGAAGCTCTTGCTATAAAAAGAGGGGCAAAAGTCTATTATCTGCATCGAGATCAACAGATACAGACAAAGAAGCTGACACTTAAATGCATATATCCCGAAGAGGGTGAAAAGTCAGAAGAAGAAAGAAACAGCCATTCTCTTGTTTTTTATGTGACATATGAAAACTTCAATATGCTTCTTACAGGAGATATTGGGACAGATGATGAAAGAGAAATATTACTGAGGGAAAGAGGTTTTGCTAACAATGAAGATGGGCAAAAAGCGGATGATAGCAGGCCTGTTACGTTTTTAAAAGCGGCACATCACGGATCAGGCGGCTCGTCCTCGGAAGATTTTCTGAATTATTATATGCCTGAGTATACAGTGCTTTCCTACGGCGATGGGAATACTTACGGACATCCGGCTCAGGAAACTTTGGAAAGATTAAGCCATACGGGAACTAAGCTTTGGAGAACGGCGGATTCAGGTGCGGTAAATGTGTGGACAGACGGAAAACGTATGAAAATAAAAGGATTTATTGAGGATTAGTTTTTGAAATAATCATGCCTGCTCTTCACTATACACGGACAGGTACTTTTGATATAATGAGTCCAAAAGAAAAACAAGCGGCTGCGCAGCAGACATTTGTTTTTCTTGGACCATTAACGAACGAACCGCCTGCGTTAGCAGGCAGTGAAGTGCGTCAGCACGAGGTTCGTGAGTCTATGACATAATGACTCCAAAAGAAAAACAAGCTAACATTGAATCAGGTGAAAAAATGGATCATTTTGAATTAGTGTCGGAATACAGCCCGACCGGAGATCAGCCGCAGGCGATTGACCAGCTTGTTCGCGGCTTTAAAGAAGGAAATCAGTTCCAGACGTTACTGGGGGTTACAGGTTCCGGAAAAACATTTACGATGGCAAATGTTATACAGAAACTTAATAAACCAACCTTGGTTATTGCACATAATAAGACATTGGCAGCTCAGCTTTATTCCGAGATGAAAGAATTTTTCCCGAATAACGCGGTGGAATACTTTGTCTCCTATTATGATTACTACCAGCCGGAAGCCTATGTTCCGTCTACCGATACATATATTGAGAAGGATTCTTCTGTCAATGATGAGATCGATAAGCTGCGGCATTCGGCTACCGCAGCCCTTTCCGAGAGACATGATGTGATCATTGTAGCATCGGTTTCGTGTATTTATGGTTTGGGAAGTCCGATCGATTATAAGAATATGGTTGTCTCTCTGCGCCCGGGGATGGAAAAGGATCGTGATGAGGTTGTCCATAAGCTGATAGAGATTCAGTACAGCAGAAATGACTGTGATTTCAAACGCGGTTCTTTCAGAGTGCGGGGCGACGTGCTGGAGGTATATCCGGCTTATTCTGGCGGAGATGCATACCGCATTGAATTTTTCGGAGATGAGGTGGATCGTATCTCGGAGATTGATACACTGACAGGAGAGGTTAAGGCACAATTGGGACATGTTGCCATATTTCCGGCCTCGCATTATGTAATTCCAAAGGACCGAATGGAGATTGCGACCAAGAATATCCTGGAGGAAATGAAGGAGCAGGTGGCGTATTTTAAGAGCGAAGATAAACTTTTAGAGGCACAGAGGATCGCCGAGAGGACAAATTTTGATGTGGAGATGATGCGGGAAACAGGTTTTTGCTCCGGAATTGAGAACTATTCGAGACATCTGGTCGGTTCAAAGCCGGGAGAGCCGCCTTGTACATTGATGGATTATTTTCCGGATGAATTTCTGGTAATTGTGGATGAGTCACATATTACACTGCCACAGGTAAGGGGCATGTATGCAGGGGATCGATCCCGCAAGAAAACTCTGGTGGAATATGGCTTTCGTCTGCCGTCAGCACTCGACAACCGACCGCTTAATTTTGATGAGTTTGAGAGCAAGCTAGATCAGATTTTATGTGTATCGGCTACTCCGGGGCCATATGAAGCAGAGCATGAACTGCTCAGGGCACAGCAGGTGATCCGGCCGACTGGTCTTCTCGACCCACCGATTGATGTAAGACCGGTTGAGGGACAGATTGATGACTTGATTTCTGAGGTCAACAAGGAAACAGAGCGCGGATTCAAAGTACTTGTTACAACCCTGACAAAGAGAATGGCAGAGGATCTGACTGACTATATGAGAGATGCGGGTATACGCGTAAAATATCTGCATTCAGATATAGATACACTGGAACGGGCCCAGATTATACGTGATATGAGGCTTAATGTATTTGATGTCCTTGTAGGCATTAACCTGCTCCGTGAGGGCCTGGATATTCCCGAGATATCTCTGGTGGCGATTCTGGATGCAGATAAAGAGGGATTCCTCCGTTCGGAAACTTCTCTTATTCAGACAATAGGACGTGCAGCCCGCAACAGCGAGGGACATGTTATCATGTATGCGGACTCGATTACGGATTCTATGAAGGCGGCGATAGAAGAAACTGCCAGAAGACGCGAGATACAAAAGGCTTACAATGATGAACATCATATTACGCCGACAACCATAAAAAAGGCAGTCAGGGATCTGATTACAATCTCTCAGGCAGCTGAAACTGTCACAAACAAGGTAACTAAGGATCTTGAGTCGATGGATCGCACTGAACTCGAAAAGGTTGTAAAAGAACTGACAAAGAAGATGAATCAGGCGGCGGCAGAGCTTAATTTTGAGGAAGCCGTGGTACTGCGTGATCGCATGGTTGAAGTAAAGAAAATGCTTTTAGATCTGGAAAAGTGATAAGTCAGTTATGGCGGTGCAGAGCCTTAAAAAATATCTGTTTTAAAGTCAAAGGATGATGTGGATGAAATATGATGCACTTATGGAAATGGCTGTGAGGGCAGGAGAAATCATGCTTGAGAGCGGAGCTGAAGTGTACAGGGTAGAGGATACGATCTGCCGTATTCTGAAAAATTCAGGAAATGTACGAGTAGATGTATTTGTCGTGACTACCGGAATTGTGGCAACGATTGCAGAACCATCCGGTCCACCGATCACACTTGTAAAGCGTATTGAAAATCGCTCAACCAACCTGAATCGGATTTATCAGGTAAATAATGTTTCAAGAGAATTTTGCAATGGAAAGCTTTCAGTTGCTGAGGCTAAAAAATGCCTTGACCAGATTGCAAAGACAACATTGTACGGATTTTGGAAAAAATGCGTCTGCTATGCAGTATCGACCGGCTCTTTTGCCGTTATGTTTGGCGGAGGACCTGCGGAATGTCTTATAGCTGCTGTTGCCGGTGTTATTCTTGCATTTGTACTGCGAACCTCATTATTTTTAAGATTAAATGATTTCTGTACGAATGCACTGGGGGCATTTGTGTTGGCGGCCACGGCATATTTGCTGAGTGGAGGTGTTTTCCCGGGAATGGACCTTGATGTAGTTATTATCAGCTCCATCATGCCGCTGGTGCCTGGGGTTACATTTACAGAAGCGATTCGTGATACGCTTAATGGAGATTACAGTTCAGGTGTCGCGCGTATGGCTGAAGCGATAGTGGTTGCGTTGGCAGTTGCATCCGGCGTTGGTATGGCAATGGCAGCTGTAGGTTTTGCAAGCGGAAAGGTATGATAGATGTGTTAAGAGAATTGATAGTTCAAAGCATTGGTGCATTTATGGCTGTTTTGGGATTTTCCCTGCTTCTTGATATGCCTGGCAAATATCTCATTTATGCCGGTATAACCGGAGGATCGGGATGGCTGGCTTATCTTATAACGATGCAGTCAGGAACATCTCTTGTTGCGGCGGCTTTTTTTTCAAGCCTTTCAGCAGCACTTTTAAGCCAGATATTTGCGCGGCTTTTAAAAGCGCCCGTCACGATTTTTCTTGTAGCGGGAATTTTGCCGACAGTTCCGGGCGCTTCTATATACCGCAGTGTATATTTTCTGATACAAGGGAAGAGCGGCTGGTCCAATTATTATCTGGTTCAGACTCTTCAGATAGCAGGTGCGATGGCTGTAGCCATATTTATAGTGGATTCAATGTTTCGTCTTGTGCACAAAAGGGCATCTTTGAAAAATCATTAGGAAGATAAAGGCAGCCTTTAATGCGGCTGAAATAATAAATATGGTCGGACAGACAGTCTTCTGCCGGTACTTCGGACCGGTTGATGGTCTGAACCATTTCGTTCAATTCCTCATGAGAAATGGAGAGATTTACAGGAGTAAGCAAAATTTCATGGATACTTGACGGCAGTACAATCAGGTCTTCACCCAGATCTTCTGAAAAATTTTTCAATACCTGCGGATACAGCATGCAGGCTGCACCGTTTATACCCCGGGAATTTGTAAGAACATAGAGATTAACAGATGGAAAATGATTTGTATCAATGATTTCATCAAGGTCAAATTCTTTAAGAACAGATTCGATGGAACTGATATGATGAGGCAGCAGTTTTGGAGTGTTTTTTTCTGCCAATAGGACGAGTTCTTCAAGAGAAATATTCCACATCGAAAGATGCTCATTCTGAATAAGTGTGGTCATCTGACCGTTATCACTATCCTGGAGTATAAGATAGAATACAATCGACAGATCGAGATATGGAATATGAGGAACATTTAAGAGGAGTCTTTTGTTTTTTTCGGTATTGATTAGCTTGTATGCAATTTTATCGCGTATGGTATCTAAATCATGCATTTCATCGCATACATTTTCTGAAAATCCCGGATTTGTTTCGTAAACCATCATTATCTGGTCCGTGATGAGAGACAGAGGCATCCCTTCTTCTGCCTCATTATAATATGCATTCAAATATACAGTTGGCGAAAGCCTGGAACCTGTTTTGGTAAAACTGAGCCCGTCCAGCATGATTCCGTTATTTTTAAGTATTCTTCGAAGAGATACGCTGGCATCCTGCTGCAGACGTGCCTGTACCATAGAGTGAATAGTATTCAAAAAAGTTTCATAGACCATAGATTACCTCCTGAAATAGAATTTTGTGAAATAAATATAGAATATTATTTGAGAAGCAGTCGTGAAAAAAAGATATGAAAAAAGATTGCCTTGTAAAAAAATACAGGAAATTAGAGAGGTGAAAATATGCTGATATGCTGACATGAAGCTGTCATATGATGATATCGATAGGATAGCTTGTGTACAGAAGCAAAATATCCTGTATGAATTTTAAAGAAGTGAGTGTAAATGTACACCGATATCTGAATTATACTGGAAAATCATAAGAATAGCAAGGAAAATAAAATTCTTAAATTCCTTGCAATTCAAAGGGCGGCGTGTATTCTTCTTTCGCACTGCTTTTTTCCTGCATGAAGCCCATGGTAAGTCCAAAGTCGAGCGCGGTATCGACAACCTTTTGGTATTCGTAGCTGGTGATGCGGCGGTTGATTTCGGGATATTCGCTGCTTTTGTAGTACGGCGTATACTGGCTCATAAGGCTTATCAGAAAGTGTCCGTTGGGAAGATTGTCTTGAATCCAGTGCAAGAGTCTTATGGAGTCGTCTTTATGTCCGGGGAGGACCATATGACGAATGATCACACCGCGTTTTAAAAGCTGACAGGTTTGATTATTTTCTGAAAAGTCTTCAAATACAAGAGAACCGGTGAGTTCGATCATGTGTAAAATCGCCGCGGATGCTATCTTAAAGTAGTCGGCTGCACCGGAATAGCGTGCAGACAGTTCAGAAGAGCAGTATTTTAAGTCAGGAAGCCAGATATCAATGTATGGAGCCAGTGCATCTACTGCATCAAGCGTTTCATAGCCACCGCAATTGTAGACTATGGGTATGGAAAGCTTCGGTTTGACCTTTTTTAAGACCGGCAAAAGTGAGGGCAGATACTCGGTGGGCGTCACCAGATTGATATTGTGCGCACCCTGAGATTGCAGCTCAAGAAATATTTCTTCCAGGCGTGTTTCGGAAATATCTTTACCAAAATTTTCACTGCTTATCCGGTAGTTCTGGCAGAAACAGCAGCGCAGTGTGCAGCCGGAAAAAAATATGGTACCGCTTCCGTGAAGGCCGCTGATACACGGCTCTTCCCAGGGATGAAGCGCAGCTCGCGCGGCCCTGATACCGGCGGGACTGTGACAAAAACCTTCGCTTTTTGTGCGATCAACCATACAGTTTCTGGGGCAGCAGCGGCAGCTTTGATATGTGAATAAATGGTCGTCGGGCTGGGCGCTTTGACAGACGGAATATGGTTTGTTTAAGTTGTTAGAATTTCTCATTTATGGTTCCTTTATATGTGAGTTATTTCATTGCCGAAAGTACGAAAAGATTTTACAAGAAAACACAAATTTAGTCAAATCGTAACTATGCGGCAACCTTTAGAATAGTTATAAACGTGGAGTAAAACAAATGGAAAAACAAGAAATAGACAGCAGATTAAAAGTGAAAAAAGCATTTTTTTATGCCTTTCCCAAAACTGTTCCGATTATGGTTGGCTATGTGTTTCTGGGGATGGCATATGGAATTTTGATGAGTGTCAATGGATTTGGTATATGGCTTGCCGCATTAAACAGTCTTATTGTATATACCGGAAGCCTGGAATTTGTCGGCGTTAATTTTCTGGCGGCTTCAATCAGCCCGGTGATAGCATTTGTGATGTCAATCATGATCAGTGCCAGACATGTATTTTACGGTATTTCAATGCTTGGGAAATATCAGAATATAAGCAGTAAATTAAAGCCGTATCTTATTTTCTCACTGACTGATGAAACATTTTCGATAGTCTGCGAGGAGCAGCCGCCGAAAGAAATCTCGGTAGAGTGGGTCTATTTCTGGATGAGCTTTCTGGACCAGGTTTACTGGCTTATCGGAACCATAGTGGGCGCAGCACTGGGCAGTGTGATAAATTTTAATACGAAGGGGCTTGATTTCGCACTTACGGCACTCTTTGTTATGATTTTTACTGAACAATGGATCGGGCAAAAACGCCACTGGCCGGCATTGACAGGTGTTGTTTGTTCGGTAATCTGTCTTGTAATATTCGGACAGAATGCATTTATCATACCGACGATGGCTGCTATTTTATCGATATCAGCGATATCATATCACAGGGAAATTCCTAAAATATCCGAGGAGAAAGATGATTATGCAAAATAACAGTACTCTTATATTAACACTTGTGATGGCAGCCGGAACGATTTTGATGAGGTTTCTGCCATTTATACTGTTTCCGAACGGTAAAAAAATGCCGGGCTATGTCGAATATCTGGGACGTGTGCTTCCATATGCAACAATGGGGCTTTTAGTCGTGTATTGTCTTAAAAGTATTTCTGTTTTTAAGGCACCGTTCGGACTGCCGGAATTTTTAGCATGTGCACTTGTTGCAATACTTCATGTATGGAAAAGAAATTCGCTCTTAAGTATCGGAGCAGGAACAGTTTTTTATATGTTTCTGGTTCAGGCGGTCTTTATTTGATATAGCAGTAGAATGTTTATTTCTTTTTAATATTTACACTTCTTGATTTATACGGAATCTGACACTATAATGGAAAAGGGTACGCGAAAAAATGTTACGCTCATATTTTTTCGATGTACAGTGACACAGAATGGAGAAAGTGTATGGATAACAGGGAAAATCAGAATAAAAACGGAAAAAATCCCCGCGGTCAGAACTACGTAGTTTTGATCATGACAATGCTGTTTACGCTGCTTTGCGTAGCGATGATGCATAACCTCTGGCAGGGCAGCCGCACTCACAAGATGCCATACAGTGAGTTTAATCAGATGCTGAAGGACAAAGAGGTTGAGTCAGTCGTGATTGGAAATGGAAAAATTCAGATCACTCCGAAGGAAAGCTCTAAAAAATATGGAGGAAGTCAGGGTAAGTACGGAAATTTAGTAGGAATGGAGTATTATACAATTCCGATAGATGATCCGGATCTTGAGCAGAAGCTTGAGGATGCAGGCGTTACGACTTACGAACAGGCCGAAGTTGATGCCACGGGAAGTATCATCGTGCTTTTGATCGAATGGATTCTTCCGATTGCCGCGATGTTTGTCATTTTCAATATGATGATGAAGCGCATGGGCGGCGGAGGCGGCATCATGGGTGTCGGCAAAAGCAATGCAAAAGTATATGTGCAGAAAGAAACAGGAATCACATTTAAGGATGTTGCAGGTGAAGACGAAGCGAAGGAGTCACTGACTGAAATCGTGGATTTCCTGCATAATCCCGGTAAATATACAAAGATTGGTGCTAAGCTTCCCAAGGGAGCGCTTTTAGTAGGCCCTCCGGGAACCGGTAAAACACTTCTTGCCAAGGCGGTAGCCGGTGAGGCGAAAGTTCCGTTTTTCTCACTGTCAGGTTCTGATTTTGTGGAGATGTTTGTCGGAGTAGGTGCATCGCGAGTGCGTGACCTGTTCAAACAGGCACAGCAGGCTGCTCCGTGTATTATCTTTATCGATGAGGTAGACGCGATAGGTAAAAGCCGTGACTCCAGACTCGGAGGCAACGATGAGCGTGAGCAGACATTAAATCAGCTTCTCTCTGAGATGGATGGTTTTGATTCTTCCAAGGGACTTCTTGTTATGGCAGCTACAAACAGGCCTGAGATTCTCGACCCGGCACTGCTTCGTCCGGGACGTTTTGACAGAAGAATCATTGTAGACAAACCGGATCTTAAAGGACGTGTACAGATTTTAAAGGTACACTCCAAGGATGTGAAGCTTGATGAGACGGTTGATTTTGATGAGATAGCCCTTGCCACATCGGGGGCTGTAGGCGCCGATCTTGCAAATATGATGAATGAAGCTGCTATCACCGCTGTAAAGAAGGGCAGAAAAGCTGTTTCACAGAAGGACCTTTTTGAAGCCGTGGAGCTGGTTTTAGTCGGAAAAGAGAAAAAAGACCGTATTCTGAGTCAGGAAGAGCGCCGTATTGTTTCATATCACGAGGTTGGCCATGCACTGGTCAGCGCTCTGCAGAAGGATTCCGAGCCGGTACAGAAGATTACCATTGTGCCTCGTACGATGGGTGCTCTCGGTTATGTAATGCAGGTACCTGAGGAAGAGAAGTATTTGAATACTGAAAAGGAAATCCGGGCAATGTTAGTCGGATACCTGGGCGGACGTGCCGCCGAGGAGATTGTTTTTGATACCGTGACTACCGGTGCATCCAATGATATCGAGAAAGCAACCAGAATCGCCAGAGCGATGGTTACTCAATACGGTATGTCAAAGAAATTTGGCCTGATGGGGCTTGAAAGTCGGGAAAATCAGTATTTAAACGGCAGAACTGTCATGAATTGCAGTGATATGACGGCGGCAGAAGTAGACCATGAGGTTATGCAGATTTTAAAGGATTCCTATGAGGAGGCAAAACGTCTGCTTAGCGAGAATCGTGAATCACTGGATAAGATTGCAGCTTTCCTGATTGAGAAGGAGACGATCACCGGTAAAGAATTCATGAAGATTTTCCATGAGGTAAAGGGAATACCGGATACGGAAGATGATGAGAAATCCAAGGAAATTCCTGAGGATAATTCCAAAGAAATTCCTGAAGAAAATTCTTTAGAAAGTCATGATGAGAAGGAGATAAGCAGCGAAAGCTCATCTGACGAAAATATGGAACAGATTTAATTTAAAGAATTATAGAGATATGAATCTGTAAAACAGCCTACAGTATGAAGCATAGTTGCTAAATACCGTAGGCTGTTTTGGACTTATTATGAAAGTATTGTCAGAGTATTACTGATACAGCCGGTTATGCTCATATACCGGCTCTGAGGTAAGCTCAATTCCCAGACGTTTGAAGGTTTTTGTGTCAACATCGGACAGTATGACCGAAGTATGAACCTGACAGCCGCGAAGCTTCTCAAGCTGCTCCAGAGCGGTTTGGGCATGTTTATTTGTGGCCGCACACATGGAAAGTGCGATCAGGACTTCATCTGTATGAAGACGCGGGTTGTGGCTTCCGAGGTATTCGACTTTCAGCTTTTGGATAGGTTCGATAGCTATCGGAGAGATCAGATGTTCGTCATGCGGAATGTTTCCAAGAACCTTGACAGCGTTCAAAAGCAGGGCAGCAGAAGCACCGAGCAGATTGGTTGTCTTACCTGTTGTTATGGTACCGTCAGGAAGTTCGATGGCAGCCGCCGGTGCACCGGTTTCTTTTGCACGTTTCAGAGCTGCCGGAACAACTTTGCGCATGTCGGTGGTTAGTTTGGCCTGTTTCATGAGAAGCTCGATTTTGTAAACCTCGTCTTTACCGGCATCTTCTTTCACAACACGGTTTAATGCCTGATAGTAACGGCGCAGGATCTCCTGACGTGAAGCTTCACAGCAGACCTCATCATCGAAAATGCAGTTTCCAGCCATGTTGACGCCCATATCGGTAGGAGATTTGTATGGGTTTTCACCGTATATTCCTTCAAAAATAGCACTTAAAACCGGGAAAATCTCGATATCACGGTTGTAGTTGACGGTAGTCACACCGTAGGCTTCCAGATGAAACGGGTCGATCATGTTTACATCATTTAAGTCGGCAGTGGCCGCCTCGTATGCCAAATTGACAGGATGCTTTAATGGGATATTCCAGATTGGAAAAGTCTCAAATTTGGCATATCCGGCCTTGATGCCGCGCTTGTTTTCATGGTAAAGCTGGGAAAGGCAGGTCGCCATTTTTCCGCTTCCCGGTCCCGGTGCGGTAACCACAACCAGCGGACGCTTTGTTTCGATATAATCATTTTTTCCGTATCCATCGTCACTTACGATCAGTGGAACATTTCCCGGATATCCGTCAATTGTATAATGCTTGTAAACCTTGATTCCCATGGATTCAAGCTTATGTTTGAATGTATCAGCGGTAATCTGGCCGGAATAGTGTGTAATTACGACGCTTCCGACATAAAGTCCGGTATCGGTAAAGGACTGAATCAGACGGAGTACGTCTACGTCATATGTAATGCCAAGGTCAGAACGGACCTTGTTTTTTTCAATATCGGCAGCGCTGATAACTATAACGATTTCCGCCTGATCAGCCAACTGCAGCAGCATACGTAATTTGCTGTCGGGTTCGAAACCGGGAAGCACGCGGGAAGCGTGGTAGTCATCAAATAATTTTCCGCCAAATTCAAGATAGAGCTTGTCGCCGAACTGGTTGATGCGTTCGCGGATGTGCTCAGACTGCGTTTTCAGATATTTGTTATTGTCAAAACCGATTTTCATCTAATCCTCCATTCTGCGTTTTTATCATTCTTTCAATTATCCTACAAAATATTCTGTTTGAGTAGAGGAAAAATGAAAAAATTTCAAAATCGTAAAAAATGACGAAAAAAGTGTTATAATGGTTTGACGTAGGAGGTATCGATTATGCGTGAAATTCCAAAGCCGGGGGAAAGATACCGGCATTTTAAAAATAAAGAATATCAGATTCTTGCGGTGGGCAAACATTCTGAAACCGGAGAAAAAATGGTGGTTTATCAGGCGCTTTACGGAGATTATGGTGTCTGGGTACGTCCACTTTCCATGTTTATGGAAAAAGTTGACAGGGCGAAATATCCCGATGTCAGACAAACATACCGATTTGAGCGCGTTTTGACGGATAATAACGAAGAGAACTTTTATGATGCAGAACCGGAAGATGAGGTCGCGGTGAGCCGTATGTCTCGGGACGAAAAATATCATGAAAAAGAATATCACAAAAAAGAATATCCGAATCAGTATGGCAAAAAAAATGATTTCCCGGAGGAGGTTGAACTTCATCCTCTGGTGGAAGAGTTTTTGGATCAGGACACTACAGAAGGGAAACTGGAGATACTGCAGCAGATGAGCGGAAAAGTGACCAGACAGGATCTCGACAGCATATGCTTTTGTCTGGACATGAATCCGGTCGGAGGCAGTGTTGAGGAGGAACTGGATGCAATTCGTCAATGCATAAGGATGCAGCAAAGATATGATGCTCCGCGCCTCAGATATAAAAGACAGTAAAAGTGGATGATTTGAAATGTTTCAGATAGAAGAAGAATTAAAAAAACTCCCGGGCCAGCCCGGGGTTTACATCATGCATGATGAAAAGGATGCCATTATTTATGTCGGAAAGGCAATAAGCCTTAAAAACCGAGTGCGCCAGTATTTTCAGAGCAGCCGTGATAAGACAGCAAAAATCAGACAGATGGTATCAAAAATAGCCAGATTCGAGTATATTGTGACCGATTCGGAACTGGAAGCACTGGTCCTTGAGTGCAATCTTATCAAGGAGCACAAACCGCGCTACAATACGATGCTCAAGGATGATAAGACTTATCCCTATATCAAGGTCACTGTATCGGAAGATTATCCCAGAATCATTTTTTCACGACAGATGAAAAAAGATAAAAGCAAGTATTTCGGCCCTTTTACAAGCGCGGGTGCAGTCAAGGATACGATAGAGCTGATACGCAAGATTTATAAGATTCGGGCATGCAGCCGCAGACTGCCGCATGATATCGGAAAAGACCGGCCCTGTCTCTATTACCATATTCATCAATGTGATGCACCCTGTCAGGGATATATTTCACAGTCGGATTATCAGGAATCGGTAAAAAAAGCAGTCGGATTTTTAAATGGGCAGTATGAACCGGTTATGAAATATCTCGAAGAAAAAATGACGTCCGCATCCGAAAAGATGGAATTTGAAAAGGCGATAGAATATCGGGATTTGCTTGAAAATGTCAGAAAAGTAGCTCAAAAACAGAAAATAACGAGCCAGAGTATGGATGACAGGGACATTATTGCCATGGCAAGAGATGATCGGGATGCTGTTGTGCAGGTGTTTTTTGTTCGCGACGGCAAGCTTATCGGACGGGAACATTTTCATATGAATCTGTCGGGTGAAGAATCGGCAGGAGAAATTCTCAATAGTTTTGTCAAACAGTTTTATGCCGGGACACCGTTTATACCTCATGAGATCTGGGTGCAGGAAGAACTGGAAGATGCAGAGGTTATATCAAGCTATCTTTCAGCACGAAGGGGACAGAAGGTGCGCTTCAAAGTGCCTAAAGCAGGTGATAAGGAGCGTATGGTAGAGCTGGCGCAGAAAAATGCGCAGATGGTTCTTTCACAGGATAAAGAGAAAATCAAACGTGAAGAACTGCGGACAATCGGTGCCATGAACCAGATAGGAAGTTTGATTGGAATTTTGAACCTTAAGAGAATCGAGGCCTATGATATATCCAATATAAGCGGCTTTGAGTCTGTAGGATCCATGATTGTCTATGAAAACGGACGGCCTAAGCGAAATGATTACCGCAAATTCAGGATAAAAACAGTTCAGGGACCGAATGATTATGCATCCATGAGAGAAGTCCTGCTTCGACGTTTTTCCCATGGCCTTGAGGAGACCAAGAAGCTGGAGGCTGAGGGCGGTGATCTTACATTTGGCAGTTTTACCCGTTTTCCGGATCTTCTGATGATGGATGGCGGACGGGGACAGGTCAACATTGCGCTGGAGGTTTTAAATGAGCTTGGTCTTGATATTCCGGTCTGCGGAATGGTAAAGGATGATAATCACAGAACCAGAGGTTTATATTATCAAAATGTGGAAATCCCGATAGATCGTCATTCTGAAGGTTTTCAGCTGATAACCCGTATTCAGGATGAGGCACACAGATTTGCAATTGAATATCACAGAAGTTTAAGGAGCAAAGAGCAGGTACGGTCTGTGCTTGATGATATAAGCGGCATCGGTCCGGCGAGAAGAAAGTCGCTTATGAGGACATTTAAGACCATAGAGGCGGTCAGGGAGGCAAGCGTAGAAGAGCTTGAAGGGGCACCGCAGATGAACAGGAAAGCGGCCGAGGCTGTTTATACATTTTTCCGTGATGACAAGCAGGATAAGATGTGATAGGATGTAGACAGCGAAACATTTTGTAAAGGAGACAAAAGTATGGGTGGAGTGACGATAACAGAGCTGATTGATAAGATGGGGCTGCGCAATATGACGCCGGAACTTGAAACTGACAACGTAATGCTGGTTCACGCGGATGTGAATCGACCGGCGCTGCAGCTGACAGGTTTTTTTGACCATTTTGATAAAGACCGTGTACAGATTATCGGTTATGTGGAAAATGCATATATTTCGACTCTGACCCCAGCCAGACGCCGGGAGATGTTTGATAAACTGCTCTCATCAGGCATACCTTGTCTGGTATACAGCAGAGGCATGGCTCCGGAAGAGGATGTCCTGGAACTTTGCAACCACTATGGCGTGCCATGCATGGTATCAGAAAAGACTACTTCAGACCTGATGGCGGAGATCATACGCTGGCTCAATGTCAAGATGGCTCCGATGATCAGTATTCACGGTGTTCTGGTTGATGTATTCGGTGAAGGTGTCCTCATCATGGGCGAGAGCGGTATAGGCAAGAGTGAGGCTGCACTGGAGCTTATCAAGAGAGGTCATCGTCTTGTAAGCGATGACGTGGTTGAGATTCGCCGTGTAAGCGATGAAACATTGATCGGTTCTGCACCGGATATCACAAGACATTTTATCGAGCTTCGCGGTATAGGCATTATTGATGTTAAGACATTGTTTGGTGTGGAGAGTGTTAAGGATACGCAGTCTGTAGATATGGTCATCAAGCTTGAAGAGTGGGATAAAGAGAAGGAATATGACCGTCTCGGTATGGAGGACCAGTATACGGAGTTCCTCGGCAATAAGATTGTCTGCCATTCTATTCCGATTCGTCCGGGCCGAAACCTTGCGATTATCGTAGAATCGGCTGCTGTTAATTACCGTACAAAGAAGATGGGATATAATGCGGCTAAGGAACTGTATAAGAGAGTGCAGGCCAATCTTGCTAAGAGGGATTAAGGAAATAGTTTATGTCTGATTTTTATAAGAAATTATGTGATGCGGCAGGCTCTGATTCTGTGCGTGAAAATGAACTCATGAGCATGCATACAACATTTCGGACCGGTGGACCGGCGAGATATTTTGTAACCGCGGATGATGAACAAAAGCTGGCAGCAGTGCTTAAGACGTGCCGTGATGAGAATGAAGCCTTCTATATATTGGGAAATGGCAGCAATCTGCTGGTAAGTGATGACGGCTATGATGGCGTTATGATTCTGCTCGGTGAAAAATTTACCGAAATTCACTGTCAGGAAGGTAAAAACGGAGTCTATGAACTGGGAGCCGGAGTCTTGCTTTCGCGCGCTGCCAGAAGAGCACTTCAGGATAAAATGGCAGGATTTGAATTTGCAGCCGGGATTCCCGGAACCGTCGGTGGCGCCGTGGTTATGAATGCGGGGGCCTATGGCGGAGAGTTAAAGGATGTCATTGAAAATGCTCGCGTTATGACTCGGGACGGAGATATAAAGGTACTGTCTGTGGAACAGCTGAAGCTGGGGTATAGAAGCAGCTGTATTGCCGAGATGGGATATATAGTCCTGTCGGCACGTATTCATTTACACGAGGGTGATCCGGAAAAAATCAGAGAATTGATGGATGACCTTGCGGTAAAGCGCAGGGAAAAACAGCCTTTGGAATATCCGAGTGCCGGAAGTACATTTAAGCGTCCCGAAGGTTATTTTGCCGGGAAACTGATAGAAGATGCCGGTCTTCGCGGATATCGTGAGGGCGGAGCCCAGGTGTCCGAGAAACACTGCGGATTTGTCATTAACCGGGATCATGCGACAGCATCGGATATAGCCGGTTTGTGTAAAACCGTACAAAACCGGGTATATGAGAAATTCGGCGTAAGGCTTGAAACGGAAATAAAAATGCTGGGATTTAAAGAAGGAAAATAATAAAATGCGGCTTGTAATTATAACAGGTATGTCCGGAGCCGGCAAAACGGCAGCACTTAAAATGATGGAGGACATGGGATTTTACTGTGTAGACAATCTTCCGATCCCACTGGTAGGAAAATTTGCGGAACTGGTGCAAAGCAGCAGTGTAGAGGTAAATAGGGCAGCTCTTGGCATAGATGTAAGAAGCGGTGATGAACTGACACAGCTTGAGGGAACGTTGAACGACTGGGATCAGAGCGGATTTCCATATGAGATCATGTTTCTTGACGCCAGTGATGAGGTTCTTATCAAGAGGTACAAAGAGACGCGCCGCGCACATCCGCTGGCAGGAAAAGAACGTCTGGACAGCGGAATCGCAAAAGAAAGGCTCAAGCTCGACTTTTTGAAGAAACGTGCTAATTATATACTTGATACAAGCACGCTTCTGACACGCGAGCTTAAAGAAGAACTTGAACGTATTTTCATGGACTGTGAGCACTTTTCCAATCTTTTTGTGACAATATTAAGCTTTGGTTTTAAATACGGTATTCCGTCAGATGCCGATTTGGTATTTGATGTGCGCTTTTTGCCGAATCCGTATTATGATGAAAATCTGAGAAGCCACACGGGAAACGAGATCGAGGTTCAGGAGTTTGTCCGCCGCGGCGGCACTGCAGATATATTTCTGGACAAGTTGTATGATATGATAGATTTTCTTCTTCCTAATTATGTAAAAGAAGGAAAGAATCAGCTCGTCATAGCAGTTGGATGTACCGGTGGAAAACACCGTTCTGTCACGGTGGCAAACCTGCTCTATGAACGTCTGAGGAGACATTCGGAGATAGGAATCAAGCTTGAACATCGCGACATTGAGATGGATAACCGGAGAAAAGGTTAGATGGAGGTAGAGGATCGTGTCATTTTCAGCCCGGGTAAAAGAAGAGCTGTCACATCAGCTTTCCAGGGCCAGACATTGTCAGATAGCAGAACTGTCGGCAATCCTGAGTCTTTGCGGCAGGATTCATATTGATGAAGAAGATCATTTCAGTATACGGATTCATACGGAAAATGTGGCTGTCGCACGAAAATACTTTACTTTATTGAAAAATACGTTTAATATTAAGGCTGATATTTCGATACGCCGCAATGCTTTTTTGAAGAAAAGCCGTTCATATACCGTGCTTGTACGCGACCATAAAGACGCTCTAAGAGTACTGGAGGCGGTCAAGATGGTAGATGCGGGAGGAGATGTCGGAGAGAATCTTTCAGTAGTGAGGAATATGGTTATTCAGAACTCATGCTGCAAGAAGGCATTTATACGCGGTGCATTTCTGGCGACCGGTTCCATTAGTGATCCGGAGAAATTTTATCATTTTGAGATTGTATGTGCTTCCATGGAGAAGGCGCTGCAGCTTCAGAATGTGATTATGGCTTTTGACATTGATGCAAAAATAGTTGTCAGAAAGAAGTATTATGTGGTATATATAAAAGAAGGCAGTCAGATTGTTGAGCTTCTGGGGTTGATGGAGGCTCATGTGGCACTCATGGAACTGGAGAATATCCGCATTTTGAAGGAAATGCGAAACAGTGTGAATCGTCAGGTCAACTGTGAGACAGCCAATATCAATAAGACTGTTTCTGCAGCGGTAAAACAGCTTGCAGACATAACCTACATACGCGATACTGTCGGATTAGATTATTTGCCTGAGATTCTTTCAGAAGTGGCACAGGTTCGTCTGGATATGCCGGATGCAACTTTAAAGGAACTTGGTGAGAATCTGAGTAATCCGGTTGGTAAGTCAGGAGTTAACCATAGATTAAGAAAGATAAGCGCAGTAGCTGAGAGTCTTCGCGAAGAAAGAGGGGATTAACTTTCAGCCATGATGATGCCACCATCAGGCGGCATGTCGGTTTACTTTTATGATTGTTTTGTCGTGGTTAAGAGGAGGATATTATGAAAAGCAGGGAAATCAGAATTGGTTTGAGTTCAGGTCTGGAGGCTCGTCCCGCAGCCATGCTTGTGCAGGTGGCAAGCCAGTATGAGAGCAGTATTTATCTGGAGAGTGATGAAAAACGTGTCAATGCAAAAAGCATCATGGGTATGATGACGCTAGGATTGGCAGAGGGTGCATATGTAAAAGTGACTGCTGAGGGCAGCGACGAAGGAAATGCAATCGAAGGAATAGAGAAATATCTGAGCAATAAGTAAACGGATATTTAACCTTGCGTTGACATTACCATTAAGGGATTGTCGTTTATGAAGGGAAAAGTAATCTGACCGGTACAGGCCTGGGATTGCTTGACCTTGAGACGGCAGTCCCTTAAACGATCTGAATGGGAGGAAAAAGGTGGCATTTACACATCTGCATATGCATACAGAGTACAGTCTGTTAGATGCATCGAGTAAAATAAAGGAATTGACTGCCAGAGTTAAGGAGCTGGGGATGGACAGCCTTGCTATTACTGACCACGGCGTTATGTATGGTGTGATCGATTTTTACCGCGCGGCGAGAGAAAACGGGATAAAGCCTATTATCGGCTGTGAGATTTATGTAGCACCGGGATCCCGTTTTGACAGAGAAGCCGCAGCCGGAGAAGATCGATATTATCATATGATTTTGCTGGCTGAAAACAATATCGGATATCAGAATCTGATGAAGATTGTCTCAAAAGGGTTTGTAGAGGGCTTTTATTATAAGCCCCGTGTAGATGATGAGGTGCTTAGATCCTACCATGAAGGCATAATTGCACTCAGTGCATGTCTTGCAGGTGAGATCCCGAGATTTTTAACCAGAGGTATGTACGAAGAGGCCTGCAAATCTGCAAAAAAATATCTTGATATTTTCGGAAAAGATAATTTCTTCCTGGAATTACAGGATCACGGTATTCCGGCGCAGCGCATAGTAAATCAGGGACTTATGAGGATGAGTCAGGAGCTTGGCATCCCTCTGGTGGCGACTAATGACTGCCATTATATTTACAAAGAAGATGTGGAATCCCATGACATTTTGCTGTGTATACAGACCAGCAAAAAGGTAACTGATGAAAACCGGATGAGATATGAGGGCGGTCAGTTTTACGTAAAGTCAGAGGAGGAGATGCGGGAACTCTTTCCGTATGCGCAGGAGGCACTGGACAATACTCATAAAATTGCCGAACGGTGCAATGTAGAGATCGAGTTCGGTGTGACGAAACTTCCGCAATATGACGTGCCGGATGGATATACTTCCTGGGAGTATCTTAAGAAGCTCTGTGAGGATGGTTTCCATAAGCGTTATCCGGATGATGACGGGACTCTGCACGAAAGGCTGAATTATGAGCTTGATGTCATTCATTCGATGGGATATGTAGATTATTTCCTTATAGTGTGGGATTTTATAAACTATGCAAAATCGAATGATATTATGGTTGGTCCCGGACGTGGTTCGGCAGCGGGAAGTATAGTTGCCTACAGTCTGGAGATCACGGATATCGATCCTATCAGATACCAGCTGATTTTTGAACGTTTTTTAAATCCGGAACGTGTTTCCATGCCTGATATTGACGTGGATTTCTGTTTTGAGCGGCGTCAGGAGGTTATTGACTATGTGTCACGAAAATACGGAAAAGACCGAGTTGTACAGATAGTTACCTTTGGTACACTTGCCGCAAAAGGAGTTGTACGGGATGTTGGGCGTGCGCTTGATATGCCGTATGCACAGTGTGATGCGATTGCAAAGATGATTCCGGCAGATCTCGGCATGACGCTTGACAAGGCTTTAAAGGTTAGTCCTGATCTTAAAAAGGCATATGAATCAGACGAATCGATTAAGTATCTGATCGACATGAGCAAACGTCTTGAGGGTCTGCCCAGACATACCTCCATGCATGCAGCCGGAGTTGTAATCAGCCGCACATCAGTTGACGAGTATGTGCCGTTATCAAGAGCATCAGACGGATCCATTACCACTCAGTTTACCATGACGACACTGGAGGAACTGGGACTTTTAAAGATGGATTTTCTCGGACTTCGCACATTGACTGTCATTCAGAATGCGGTGCGGATGGCTGAGAAAACGACCGGCAAAAAGCTTGATATGAGCAAAATCGATTATAATGATAAAAATGTGCTGGGAGCGATAGGAACCGGAAAAAACGACGGTGTATTTCAGCTTGAAAGTTCAGGTATGAAGGGGTTCATGAAGGAGCTTAAGCCTGAAAATCTGGAAGATCTTATTGCGGGTATTTCATTATATCGTCCGGGTCCCATGGACTTTATTCCGCGCTATTTAAAGGGTAAGAATGACAGGGCTTCGATTGTTTACGAGTGCCCTCAGCTTGAGCCTATTCTTGCCCCGACATACGGCTGTATAGTTTATCAGGAGCAGGTTATGCAGATAGTGCGTGATCTGGCCGGATATACCTGGGGGCGCAGTGACCTTGTGCGGCGTGCCATGGCGAAGAAAAAAGCAGCAGTCATGGAAAAGGAACGTCAGAATTTTGTCTACGGCAATGAAGAAGAGGGTGTAAAGGGCTGTATTGCCAACGGAATAGATGAGAAGACTGCAAATCATATCTATGACGAGATGATCGACTTTGCAAAGTATGCATTCAATAAATCCCATGCGGCTGCCTATGCGGTGGTATCATATCAGACTGCATATCTGAAATATTATCATCCCGTTGAATTTATGGCAGCACTTATGACTTCTGTTAAGGACAATGTCTCAAAAGTGTCAGAATATATTGTAAGCTGTCGTCAGATGGGCATGAAGATAATGCCACCGGATATTAATGAGGGAGAGAGCAGCTTCTCTGTTTCAAATGGTGCAATCAGATACGGACTTTCAGCGATCAAGAGTATAGGTCAGTCTGTGGTGGATGAAATCGTGAGAGAGCGCAGGGAAAATGGTAAATTCCGTTCACTGGAAGATTTTATCGATCGCATGTCAGGCAAGGAGGTTAACAGACGTACGTTGGAGAGCTTTATCAAGTCAGGAGCTCTTGACGGCCTTCCCGGAACCCGCAAGCAGAAATTCATGGTCTGCGGTGCCATGATTGATCAGAAAAATAAAGAAAAGAAAAATACGATGCAAGGTCAGATTTCACTGTTTGACTTTGCAGCAGAAGAGGATAAGAAGAATTTTCAGATCACATTTCCCAATGTGGGAGAATACTCCAGGGAAGAGTATCTGGCATATGAGAAGGAAATGCTGGGAGTTTACGTAAGCGGCCATCCTTTGGAAGAATACATAGGATTGTGGGAAAAAAATGTAACCGCAAAGAGCTCGGATTTTGTTGTGGATGAAGAAAGCGGTTTGGCAGCGGTGCATGACGGGGCTTATGTCACAATTGGAGGAATGATTGCCGAAAAAACGGTTAAGACGACAAGAACTAACCAGATGATGGCATTTCTTACATTGGAGGATCTGGCCGGAAGTGTAGAAGTGCTTGTATTTCCGAGAGACTATGAAAAGAAGCGCGATATGCTTGTAAAGGATGAAAAGGTCTTTATCAGGGGGCGCGTTTCCATAGGCGATGACCCGGTCGGTAAACTGATTTGTGAACAGATTATTCCATTTTCACAGGTGCCGCGGGAGCTGTGGATTCAATATGCGGATAAGGATGCCTATATGTCGGGCGAAGGGGAACTTCTGGATTTGCTGAAAACGCAGAGCGGCAACGACAGCGTAATCATTTATCTGGGGAAAGAAAGAGCAAAAAAGGTTCTGCCACGCAGATGGAATGTGAAAGCCGACGAGAATCTTGTGGCAGCTCTTAGCGATATGCTGGGCGAGAAAAATGTGAGAATAGTAGAAAAACCACTTGGGAAGATTTGAAGCTGGTTTTCGAAGTGAAAGTATGAGAGTATTTTCCAGAGTGAAAGTGCTTGAAATGACATGTAAAATGAATTACA
>CAVHPN010000033.1:0-82282 GCA_963637995.1 Prevotella sp. CAG:279
GAAGAACAGGGAATTGGTTTTTGGACACGGGTTCAACTCCCGTCTGGTCCACTTAAAAGGCCCCGACAAATATCGGATTAATCCTTTATTTGTCGGGGTCTTTTTCTTATCTATCCTGGAATATCTGAACGATTGCCTTAACTATTGCCACAAGAACATTCCACATACGTTTAAGCGGTCCTTCTTCACTGCTGCTGTCTGCTTCCTGATCTGTTATATCAGTTGTATCGTCATCGTCACTTATCTCATCCGTACGAAGTACAATCTGAACACTGTTCGGAGATGGATTTTGGGAAGAAGTAAATGAGATTTTTTCTGCTTCCGGATCCATATTGAGGAAATTGTTTTCGTTTTCGAACTTATCAAGCTGTTCGTCAAGAGTGCTCTTCATACTGGCGCCTGCCTCGCGAACTGCTGAAATATCGTCTATCATCGTCAGATTCTTATCAAGTATCTTCTCCATTCCCTGAAGAGTTTCTTTTGTTCCCGCATCCAGCGAATCGCCTGCAGCAATCAGGGTATCATTCAAAAGACTCATCATATCATGTGTCGTATAAAGCGCCTTTGTCAGACGGTTCATCAATTCTTCTGAATCGGATAATGAATCCAGCATGGTCGGCACATACTTGTCAGTAGTTTCTATCAATACGCGCATATCATCCAACAGATTAATAAGTTCATCTGTAGAACTTCTGAGTGCCGAAAGTGTGGAAGACGTCTTATATGTTACATTTCCTGCTGTCTTAAAGGCATCATTTACATTATTAACAACTGTCTTAGCCTTTTGTTGTGCCTGCTCAGCCTGCGAAAGAATCGCCTTACTTGCCTTTATAAGTCCTGCTACCCCATCAGCATATCCTGTTGATGACAGAACACTGAGGGTATCTTCTACATCATCTTCTGCATTTCCAATCTCATCTTCCCAGCTGGCCTCATTAACTCCTCCGCTGCCTGGTTCTCCCGAAGGTCCTTCTGTTAGTTCTTCAGATGACACCTCATTTCCAAATGCTGTCACTTCAGAAGCAGATGCAGCGGTTTCTGCATCGTCTGCAGTTTCAAATTTGGTAATTCTTTTAAGCTTTGTGTCCTTAACTGCAGCCAGACTCTGATTCAGACTTTCGAGCTCCTGCTCTGTTAACTCAACGGATGTTGTGCCCTGTCCGGCAAGTGCACCCAGCTTTTCAAGTATCTTCTGAACTTCTGTTGTTTTCTCAGTTATATCTTTCTCAATTGCGGTCTGTGTCTGCTCGCTTATCAGGCCCTTGTCAAGTTCACTTGATGCAGAGCGCAGAGCTTTGCTTAAGCTTCCAAGCTTGTCATAAAGAGTATCCAGTTCATCCTGCATATCTTCCATAGTATTGGAAATAGCCTGAGTATTGCTGTTAATATCCGTAACTGCATCTCTTGCGGTCTGCAGATACGGAATCATTACGGTTGTCTGATCTGTCACAGACTGTAAATCGGCAAGAGCCTGGGTAGAAAGCGCCTCTATCTGCTTTCTGTTGACACTTACAGTGCTTCTTGCATTATCAAGATTTGCCAGACCGCTCTTGACACCCGAGACATCCGACTCCATAGACTCGACAGTCTTAAGCAGTTCGTTCACACTGTCATACATCTTATTTCCATCCTCACGCCAGGTATCCTTTGCCTCCTTCAGATCCTTTATATGATTTAAATCATCGAGTGTGCCCGGAATCATCATCATTATAATTCCGATACTCTCATAATCATCGGTACCGACTCTGACGGTAAAATCTCCGTCTTCTCCCGGAAGTGCGGCAAACATGGCTGCCTTATAGTTTCCTACCGACTGCACCTGAGCCCCCGGTGCATCTACGCTGTAGCATTTTTCCATATCCACCGGCACAAGAACTGTAAGCATCATATTATTTTTATAATACTCAACAGCATTCTCATTCGGAGTTGCTTTAACATTTACCTCTATCAGTCCGGATGCACCTGCCAGCTTAGAAGCATCGGCATCTACTCCATTAAGCTTATAAGACACATCAAACGTCCACGGCAATTCGACACTGTCCTTTGGCATGGTGCACTGATAGTAAAAACGTTCATTTTTATCAGGCAGCTTCCAGGTGACGGTTCCGTCTCCTATCTGAGGCTCTGTGTCATCAGTCATATTAACTACTTTGTCGTATGTACCGTAATCAGTATACTCTGTTATACCATTCGTACTGCAGCCCTTAACCACATTGATCTGCGTTGCAGCTCCGTAATAGTCCAGATTAACATACATAGTTTCATCAACCTGAACTCTTGGTGCTGCTGCCCGGACAGGAACTGCCGCACTCGTCACCAGCGTTACTGCTGCCAGCGTTACCGCTGCTCCTCTTCTAATGATCCTTCTCATGGCTTTTGGCCTCCCTTTTTTCTGTTATCTTACGTTTCAAGTTTTTCCTTCTGTCTTTCAGTTTTTTCAGCAGATGAAGGCTCTTTCTTCGTTTTACACTTCTATCTGCATTTTGGCTCTGAATATCTGATTTTTCATTTTCTGTGCCAATAGAATCTACAACCGTTTTCTTACCTTTCCATACAACACCCGAAACCCGCCTTGCCAGCCGTTTAATTCGGGCATGACGTCTTTCACGGCGTTTTTTGAAAAACAGGTGTATCCTCTCGAATTCATTTTGCATTAGAATATGGTCAAATAATACAAGAAATGCAGGCATCATCGAGCATACAAATATCATGCTTATCAGCGCTCCGCGCCCTATAAGATGTCCTAAATCGGCAATTGCTGCTACACTCGATACTTTATATACGATATATCCGGCACAGGTAAGTATCGAACCTGATGTGATGATAGCCGGTATACCAAGATTCAGCGCTCCTATAGCTGCCTCTTTCTTATCCATGGTCTTACGACACTCAAGATAGTTATTTGTCGTTAATATAGCATAATCAACCGTAGCACCCAGCTGTATACAGCTTACAATGATATAACCTATAAAAATCATTGTATTGCCGGTAATATATGGCACTGCCATATTTACAAAAATTGCCACCTCAATAGGTATCATGATAAGCAGCGGAATTATCAGCGATTTGAAACTCCACATTACAACTACAAATACACCGATAAGTGACAGTACATTGACACGGCTGTAATCCTTTGTGATTGTCGTCTGAATATCCTGTGTAGACGGTGTTGTACCGACAAGATACGAATCCTCAGGATAATATTTCTTCATGATTGCCTGTATTTCATCAGAACACTTGTATGCCAAAGTGCTCTCTCCCTTACTCTTAACATAAATCAGGATTCTCGAATATCCGCCTTTATGAAGCTGGCTTGTTATGCTGTATGGCAGAAAATCTTCAGGAACTCCCGCCGGCAATTTGCCCGACAAAGAGGTTACGCTCTTCATATATGACAAATCTTCAAGTTCATCCGTGAACTGTTTTTCCTTTATGGAAGAAGTATTGGGGACAATCGCCATCATCATATTACTTCGTCCGAACTTTGCCGTTATCAGTTCATCATCCTCATATACCTGAGTTCCCTCACTGGCACCGACAGCATCATTTCCATAAAGGAAATTATTCATATTCTGTGCCGTATAGGCCGGAATTGCAATGACAGCAATCAAAACCAGGATCACGCGACGGCTATTATATATTCCATGGCTCAATTTGTCAAAAGAAGGCAAAAACGAGCGGTGGGATGTCCTGTCAATCATAGGCGTCATGCGCAAAATCATGGCCGGCATAAAGAATACCACCGTAAGAAGACTTAACACAATACCCTTTGCGAGTACAAGACCCATATCAAATCCTATGTTAAATTTCATGAAACACAGAACGATAAATCCGACAATAGTTGTAAGACTGCTCGCAAAAATCGAATTAAGAGCTTCATTAATAGCATTGCTCAGAGCCGTCATCTGGTCATTTCCCTTGGCTTTTTCCCTCGCAAAAGCATGGCTTAGGAAAATAGAATAATCCATGGAGCAGGCGAGCTGAAGAACTGCCGATACGCTGTTTGTCAAAAAAGATATCCGCCCGATAAAAAGATTCGTGCCTTTATTTATGATAATCGCAACACCCATAACCGTCAGATAAAGTATTGGTTCAAACCAGGAGTTCGTAGTCAATGTCAGAATTATGAATATGACAACAACCGCAAGCGTAAGAATCAATTTCATCTCACTCGTAACATTTTCCTGCAGAGACTTATTCTGCACTGCCATTCCGACATAATGGCCCTTATCTCCCAGAATATCCTTGATCTCATCAATGGTTTTAGATGTTCTTTTATCGGTATCACCATTTACAAATACAATATCCATAACCGCGGTATTGTCTTTGTAATAGTCATCAACACTATTAAAATTGATAAATGCATCCGATGCATATATGCTTGTGGATGTATCAAGCCACATAACCTGATCTACACCATCCAGTGCCTCTATCTTGTCCTTATATGCCTTGGCCTCATAAAGCGATACATCGTCTATCATGACACGTGCCGTTCCCGGATAGCCGAATGTTTCTTCCATCAGGTCAAGTCCCTGCTTTGACTTTACCGACGAAGGCAGATATTCTGTCAGATCATAATTGATCTCGACAAATGGTGCCATAATCGCTGATAAAATCACCAGAATCAGGAAGACCACTTCTATCATCCTGCTTCGTTCAATAATAAATTTCGGCAGGGAGAACGGCTCTTTTTCTGTCTGTTTTTCTTCTTTTCGCTTATGTAAAAATTTCAATTTCATGCCCGTTTGCTCCTGTCATCTTTAACTCAACTTATTAAGGTTTAGATAAGACTCATCATCTCATCAAAACAATCATATAATAATTCTTATCTCCAACCCTTTGATGAGCCACTCCCATTTCCTTATAATAAACCACTCTGTCAGCACGTTTTTTTTCGTCACTGTCATGATTTCTCAAGAGTTTTTCTTCCGCCTGAGTCACATCGTCACAATTAATCAGGTAAATTTCCATATGACGTCTTGAAGTACTCTCTCCGATTGATTTAAAATAATCATCAAGTGTACCTTCATCCGGAATTTTGCTGCTGCCATATCCCTTGCTTCGTGCCATATTAAGGCGATGTTCGGCGATCTGCTGAAGCTTTCCGTTTAAGATGAAGCTCGCATCCTTATCATAATCTTTCTTATCGTCCTCGTAATAGTCTTCATCGTCATCCCCGTCAAATGCGTCTGCTTTCATTTCATTCAAGGAGTCAGCCATGGCCTGGGTGTCAGAATCCAGGAAAGCCAGTGTATATGCGCCGCCGCCTGTGTTTTTCTTTTTCTTTGCACTTAAAAAACTGCCGTCAGCATTGATCGTATATTGGGTTTCATCCTTTGTAAATGTTGTAGACTGCATAGCGCCGTCATCCTTAAGAAAATAATATTTTCCGCCTATATTCTGCCAGCCTGTTGCCATAGCACCATTGTCCTGAAGATAATACCAGGTTCCATTTATCTGCTGCCAACCCGTTTTCATAGAACCATCATCGCCAAGATAATACCAAATTCCATCCACCTGCAGCCAGCCTGTTTTCATAAGGCCGTCATCAGCCATAGCCGTCCAGGATACAGCCATCGACAATACAAGGCCGATACCTATGGCGGTTAGAATATTCTTCTTTTTCTGCTTCATACGCTGCTCACACCTTCCCATAATGTCAATCCCTAAATCATTGATTTTCAGGCTTTTTAGATTTCACATATCTCTTTATCATGCTCTTATTTAAAATCGTGATTTAACGAGTGCCCGAATCATCGATGACAGTTCTTGTTCTGAAATCTGACTGCTGTCAACCATAATATCATAACTTGACTTATCTGCCCATTTCTTCTTGGCATAAAAATTATAATAATTTTTTCGTATTTTATCAGCCTGCTTTATCAGATATTCAGCTTCCTTATCATCTGTCTCATAACGCTTTTTTATTTCTTCCACACGCACATTCATCGGTGCATAGATAAATATAGAAATAAGTCCGTCACGATTTTCAAGGACCTTATCCGCGCATCTTCCTACTATAACGCACGATCCCTTATCCGCATATTCGCGAATCAACTTAGACTGCATGACAAAAAGAGTGTCATTCATCGGTTTGCCGTAACCTGTAAAAGCATTGCATTTATCCGGAACCTTAAATAAGAACCGGTTTGCCTTCATCTCGTCAGCTTCTTCAAGTTCTTTTTTTTCGAAATCCCCCATTGTAACCGCCTCATCGATCAAATGACGGTCATAACATGGTATTCCCAGTTCTTTCGCCAAAAACTTTCCATATTTATGACCGCCGCTGCCAAATTCTCTTCCTATTGTAATAATAAACTTATCCATACCGGATCCCACCTTTGCTGTACAATTTTTAACCAGTGTATGTTTAATTGACATCTGTCTATTTTTGAACTATAATGCATTATACTAAGTTGAATTAATTTATACAATAATCACTTTGACATCAGTTGTATTTTAATCAACATTTTATTCCGATGTGTTGCTTAAATCTGCTCATCTGATATTTATTTACCACATTTTAACGTCAAATTGTCTATAAAACTGACATGCCGTCTAACGGTGGCACTACTATAATTGAAAGGAACTAAAAATGAAAGAAGAAATGCTCGATCGCCGAGTGCGAAAAACGAGACGATTATTAAAAGAATGTCTTACGCGCCTTCTTAAAGAAAAGAAGATTCAGGATATAACCGTGCGGGAACTTTCAGAGATGGCCGATATTAACCGGGGTACCTTCTATCTTCATTACAGAGATGTTTTCGATCTGATGGATCAGATAAAAAATGAACTTATTGAAGAAGTCGAATCCGTTCTTGCAAAGCATCCTGTTTCTGAGCTGGTTGTCCGTCCCTCTCTTGCACTGTCGGAACTTTTTCCTCTGGTACAGGAGAATGCAGAGCTTGTTTCTATTTTGATCGGTGAAAACGGTGATCTGAATTTCGTTAACCATTTAAAACGCCTCGTAAGTGAAAAATGTTTAAAATCATGGCTCGATCTGAAATGTCCAAATGATCCGGACACACTCGCTGCCTTCTCGGCTTTTATTGTCTCAGGATGTGTCGGAACGGTTCAGTACTGGATTGAAAGCGGTATGAAAGAGCCGGCAGATCAGATGGCATCGCTTACAGAAGAATTCATCCTAAAAGGAATAAGAGTGCTGGAAAATCGACCTTGACTTTATGTAAATTACATGCTTTAATTATACTGCAATTTGACTGATATTTAATTATCAAAGGCATTAAAAAAAGAGAAAGGAGAACCACATGGACAGTTGTGACAGCAACGGGCGAAGTCGTCGCGATGGGCAAAATCAAACTATGAATTCCAACCATGCGTATCAGGCTGTTGGTCTGTCGCAAGGTGTTTTTGAGTGTGCTTTAATACGTCATGCTTAATTTTTATGACCGTTTTATGCACATTTTTCTGTGACTGGTTTTCATATATTGACTGTTTGTCCATCGTTCAAACATCGTCCCAAACAACATTAAAGAATGACAGAAAGCGAGGGAACGAACATGACAAACATGAATAAAACTCCTGAAATGGACAATAAAGATGTAAATGTGACAAAAAACGCTCAGGAGATGACTCATGCTGAGCACAATGCAAATTTTGACGAAAATATCCGCGCAATAATTCGCAGCGGAAAACCCGCAAACATTATCCGAGATGAACTTGACAATTATCATGCAAATGATATTGCGGAAGTTCTTGAGACTCTGGACGCTGCAACGAGAAAACGCCTCTACAATATTCTCTCTCTGGAGATGACTGCAGAGATCTTCACCTACCTGGATGAACCTGCACCTTATCTTCACGAATTAGGACTTGACCGCGCTGCGGCAGTTCTTGCAGAGATGGATGCCGATGAGGCGGTTGACATTCTTGAAAATCTGGAACCCGAAGAGAAAGAATCCCTGATTGCACGCATGGATCAGGAATCAAAAGACGACATCCACCTGATCTTTTCCTATGACGAAGAGCAGATTGGTAGCCGGATGACCACAAACTACATAGTCATTCCGAATAATTGTACCATCAAACAGGCGATGCGGCAGCTGATTTCTCAGGCCGAGGACAATGATAATATCGATACCATCTATGTTGAAGATGAAAATGGGCAGTATTTCGGTGCCATTGAGCTAAAGGATCTGATCACTGCCAGAGAATACACTAAGCTTGAAGACATCATCAGTACATCCTACCCATATGTCTATGCAGACGAAAAAGCAGCAGATTGTATGGAAGAACTTATCGACTACAGTGAGGATTCCATTCCTGTACTTGGTCGCGACCGCAAGATCATCGGTGCCATCACATATGAAGATATTGCCGAGGCAATCGATGACGAGATGGGTGATGATTATGCTAAACTGGCAGGTCTTACTTCTGAGGAGGATTTACACGAACCTCTTATTCAGAGTTTGAGGAAACGTCTTCCATGGCTGGTACTTCTTCTGTTCTTAGGTATGGGTGTTTCTTCGGTAGTCGGCATTTTTGAACCGATTGTCAACCGTATAGCACTGCTTATCTGCTTCCAGTCCATGATCCTTGATATGGCCGGAAATGTCGGCACTCAGTCACTGGCTGTTACCATCCGTGTCCTGATGGATGAAGACATATCAGCAAAAGAGAAACTGGGATTTGTTTTTAAAGAGGTACGAATCGGATTTTTAAACGGTCTCCTTCTTGGATCCGCATCTTTTGTAATTATTGGAATTTTCATCAAACTTATTAAACAGAAGACTTTTTTCTTCTCGTTTGCGCTTTCCGGCTGCGTAGGAATATCCCTTTTGACAGCCATGGTCATCTCAAGCCTTGTAGGCGTGTTGGTACCGATGCTCTTTCATAAGTTAAAAGTCGATCCGGCTGTTGCATCCGGTCCGCTTATCACCACGGTAAATGATCTTGTAGCTGTTGTCACATATTACGGATTGGCTGAGCTGCTTCTTGTAGATCTACTGCATCTGGTATAGATATAGTAAAAAAAGAATGTGTCGTTTCATCGGCACATTCTTTTTTATTATCTTATTTCTTTGTGGCAACTTCGCCCTGTCTCTTATAAATAGAGTTTGCATTTACTCCGCCGCGCACGCTTGACAGAGGGTATATATTGGTTCCTCTGCCTATAACACTTCCCGGATTTAAGATGGATCCGCATCCCACTTCTACATTATCTCCGACCAGAGCACCTATTTTTTTGCGTCCGGTTTCTATTTCTCCGTCTTCGGCATGAATTTCAACAAGCAATTTGTCGGATTTTACGTTTGATGTGATGGATCCTGCGCCCATATGCGCCTTATATCCCAGTATCGAATCTCCGACATAATTATAATGAGGTACCTGCACCTTGTCGAATAAAATAACATTTTTTAATTCTGTCGAATTGCCGACAACTGCTTCCTCTCCGATAAGCGCACTTCCTCTGATAAATGCACAGTGACGGACCTCTGCTCCCTTGCCTACTATTAACGGTCCGTGCAGGTAAGCGCTTTCAAATACATTTGCCGTCTTGTGAACCCATATATTCTCACCAAGTTTTTCATATTCTTCCGGATCGAGGCTATTGCCAAGTTTTATGATAAAATCGCTGATACCTGCCAGAGCTTCCCACGGATAGGTAAACTGCTTAAGATACTCTGCCGCTAATGTATGAGTCAAATCATATAGCTGCGTAATCTTCATTTCTTCTTTTTTCATGATGAATGCCTTTCATGTTATATTATCTTGTCATTGCAAAATATTGTCTAATCTTCTGTACTTACGGTTCTTTTTTTATTTCCGGTTTTTCCTGTGCTTCCTGCTGTTTTCTTTTCTTTATCGGCATTCTTATAAAATACCGACACCGCATCAAATGCAGGGCGCAATTCGTACGAGTTTCCGAAATGAACCGCATTATATGTACGTCCTATGACAAATCGCTCCAGTTTCTGCATATATTCATCGGAAGTTATCGTTCCTTCCGCCACATATGTAAGTCCCTTTTCCCAGCTTGCGGTGAGCTCTGGGTTTAGGAGCTGTTTCATGGAAGCATATACAACCTCGTAAATAAGCTCCCCTAAGTAAGTCGGTGTTATAACTTGAGTTTTCTCATTTAGAGACATATATTTGATATTGAATAATTTTTTAAGTATTTCGGCACGGGTTGCACTTGTTCCGATTCCGCTTCCCTTGATTTGGGCACGAAGATCTTCGTCCTCTATAAGCTGACCTGCATTTTCCATGGCAAGAATCATCGAACCTGAGGAGTACCTTTTTGGAGGTGATGTCTCTCCCTCTTTAATCTGCAGAGCATCCAGGGAAACCTTCATGCCTTTTTTTAGTCTTTCCAGCATATTTATAAATTCCGGATGTGACGAATCAATAATATCGGATCCATCAGATGCCTCTTGGCTGTCTTTCTTCTTTTTAGGAATCTCGGCAACTTTTAAGTATCCTGCCTCTTTTAATACCTTGAAACCGGCAAAAAAATGTTCTCCCTTTACCTCAATTTCAACATTATATTTTTGATATACAGCCGCAGGATAAAATACACTTAAAAATCTTCTTACAATCACCTGATAGATTTTACGATTCAGTTCTGATTGACTCTTTAGGGCATTAAGTCCCTGACCTGTCGGAATGATCGCATAGTGATCCGTGATCTGTTTATCATTTACATATCGTGTTTTCGCGATATTTTTCCATATTCCCGCCTGCATTGCCTCAGACGCAAACTCCGATAACGGTTCATAATGCGCCAGTCCGCTGATGTTTTTGCTTATCTCCTTTGCGACTGCTGTCGAAAGAACTCTGGCATCTGTTCGCGGATACGTCACTAACTTTCGCTCATAAAGTTCCTGCACAGCCTTAAGGGTCTGATCAGGGCTTATCTTGAACATCTTAGAACAATCGTTCTGAAGTTCTGCAAGATTATATAGAAGAGGCGGATTCTTTGTTTCTTTTTTCTTTTCTATTTTTGCGATGTTTCCATCCGGATTTTCTGCAGAGTCGCCCTCTATCCATGAAATAAGCGCCTCTGCATCTTTTTTCTCCTTAAATCCATTTTCCTTATAAAGGCATGGATTTCCGAAATAGCGGCTGCCTTCCACCGCACGCCATTCGCCGTCAATTGAAATTCCCGAAGGGCCGAATGTGCCTATTACTCTGTAAAATGGTGTTTTGACAAATTCACGTATCTCTCTTTCGCGGCGGACTACCATCCCGAGGACGCATGTCATGACACGTCCCACCGATATCACTGTACGGTCTGACTTTCTCATGTGATTTGAAACTGCCGGCCCGTATTTAAGTGTCAGGGCACGGGAAAAATTGATTCCCATAAGATAGTCTTCTTTTGCCCGCAAATACGCAGAAGCAGACAGGTTATCATATTCTGACAGATCCTTGGCCTCACGTATACCTCTTTTTATTTCCTCCTCTGTCTGAGAGTCTATCCAAACACGCCTTTCATTCTTACCGTGAACACCTGCCATCTGGGCGACAAGCCTGTAAATATACTCTCCCTCTCTTCCCGAGTCGGTACAGACATATATTGTCTCGACATCTGCGCGGTTTAAGAGTCCGCTCACAATTTTATATTGTTTTTTTACACTGTCTATAACCTGATATTTCCATTCTTTCGGCAAAAAAGGAAGTGTTTCCAGACTCCAGCGCTTATACTTTGTATCGTATGCCTCCGGATAACTCATAGTAACAAGGTGCCCTACACACCATGTTACAACAGCATTTTCAGATTCTATATAACCGTCAGCCGATTTTCCGTTTATTTTAAGTGCATTGGCGAATTCCCGTGCCACACTTGGTTTCTCTGCTATAAATAAAGATTTTGCCACACTGCTGCTCCTATTATTTTTTATCTAGTTATTATCTCTCTTCCCGGGCGTTATTTCTGCCAGAATTGCAGCTGCAAAGAGCAGCGCACAACCGATAAACATTCTTAATGTCAATTCTTCGTTAAGCAGCCACACCGAAAAAACAAGTCCAAATACCGATTCAAAGGACAGAAGAATCGAAGATGTATTCGCACTAATATACTTCTGACCGACACTTTGAAGAAGAAAGCAAAGCATACTTGACGCAAGTCCAAGATAAAGCATCGACCATGCCACTCCCGGCATCTGGAATACCTCCGGTTTAAATGGTCCTTCGGTTAAAAATCCTACAATCCATGAGCAGACAGCCGCCATAGCCATCTGCATAACCGTCAGTCTGATGGAGGTACAATCCGCTGAAAATTTTTCTAAAAAGATTATCTGTACAGCAAAGCATATGCCGCAAATCAGGGTCAGAAAATCTCCAAAATTGATTGACAGATCGCCTTTAAGCGATAAAAGTGCCAGTCCGATCACCGCAAGACCTGCTGCGATGATATTATTTATCTTAGGTTTTATATGATTTATAATCCATGCCAGAAGCGGAACAATCACCACATATAATGTAGTTATGAATGCATTTTTACTGGCTGTAGTATATTTAAGTCCGTAAGTCTGAAAATAATAACTTATAAACAAAAACACTCCGACTATCGCACCGCATTTGAATTCGTGCTTTGACATTCCGCGGATATATTTCCAGAAAAGAATTATCATACCGATAGCTGCTATAGTAAATCGGTATGCAAGTACATATGTAGGTGTAATCACATCAAGGGAGTTTTTCATCACCACGAATGCGCTGCCCCATATAACAGTGACAAATAAAAGGCTGGCAGATGCCAGCACCTTTATTTTTTTGTTTTCTGATTTTTCCATGTTTATACCGTCATAAATTTATAGCTTGTAATTGTGTCATACTTATCGCCTTTTTTAACAACAGGAGATGCAAATCCCGGCATATTCACGGCATTGGGATAATACTGGGTTTCAAAACAGTAACCATGTCGTTTTCCATATTTCACTCCGCCCTTTCCGGAGACATTTCCATCAAGAAAATTGCCTGTGTAGAACTGTATTCCCGGAAGATCTGTATATACTTCCATCTTCCTGCCGCTTTTTTCATCTATCGCGGCCGCAGACAAGCTGAAAGCACCTGCATCATGATTAAGAATCCAGTTATGATCATAGCCTCCGCCCAGTTTCAACTGGTCATAATCGGCTTCTATGTCACGTCCTATCGGCTTAAAATCCGAAAAATCCATCGGAGTGCCCATTACCTTGCGGTTCTCACCTGTAGGTATAAGTACACTGTCTACTGCGGTAATCGCATCACTGTCTATATAGACAAGCTGTGAAAGTGCCGATCCACTGTCATGACCTGCCAGATTGAAGTATGCGTGGTTCGTCATATTAAAGATGGTGTCCTGATCACAGGTTGCTTCATAATGGATCCTAACCTCATCGTCATCAGTAAGAGTATACGTAACACGAATCCACGCGTTTCCCGGGTAGCCCTGATCTTTATCAGGACTTTCAAGCAGAAAAGATACCGTATTGACATCAGCTTTATACTCAGCCATCCAGATACGGTTACGATAAAAATCCAGACCGCTGTGTAAGTTGTTCGGGCCATCGTTTGCTGTGAGCTTGTATTCTTTTCCGTTTAAGGTAAATTCAGCACCACCGATACGATTGGCATTTCTTCCTACTGCTTCACCGAGATGGCCATCACTTGTCAGACAGTCAGCCACCGTCTCATGGCCCAAAAGAACGTCTGCTAGCTTTCCATCACGATCCGGCACAAGCATTGTTGACCATATTGCACCCAAATCCAAAAAAGATGCAGAAACACCATTTTTATTTGTCAGTGTATATCGGCTGACCTCTCTACCGTCATCCATCTTTCCAAAAAAAGTCTGTTTAACCATATAAAATCCCCCTGTGTATTATTATTGATTATACACTATTTCTTCATTTCTGCAAAGTAAATTCACATGCCGCCTGATGTCGGCACCACCATGACTGAAAGTCAAAAAAGAACCCTGCTTACTTGCAGGATTCTTTTATATTTATCGAGTTGCTGCGCATATACCTAAAGGTCTGTGCCGCTTATTTTGCCTGAATATATCCCTGTGCTGTAAGAAGCTCTGCACAAAGTACTGCTCCGCCTGCTGCGCCACGAAGAGTGTTGTGGGAAAGGCCTACAAATTTCCAGTCATAAACCTTGTCTTCTCTCAAACGGCCGACAGATACGCCCATACCTTTCTCATAATTAACATCCAGCTGCACCTGCGGACGATTATCTTCTTCCAGATACTGTATAAATTGCTTCGGAGCGCTCGGAAGCTCAAGCTCCTGCGGAAGTCCCTTAAAGTTAACCAGCTTTTCGATGAGCTGTTCCTTTGTAGGTTTCTTTCTGAATTTTACAAAAACTGCGGCTGTGTGGCCATCCAGAACAGGTACTCTGATACACTGGCAGGTAATTACCGGTTCAGATGCCTTGACAATCTCACCATCTTTGATCTCTCCCCAAAGACGAAGCGGCTCCTGCTCACTCTTTTCTTCCTCTCCTCCGATGTATGGGATGATATTTCCTTCCATCTCAGGCCAGTCCTTAAATGTCTTTCCGGCTCCTGAGATTGCCTGATATGTGGTAGCTACTACCTCATATGGCTCAAATTCCTTCCATGCAGTAAGAACCGGTGCATAGCTCTGGATTGAGCAGTTCGGTTTTACCGCTACGAAGCCTCTTTTAGTTCCGAGTCTCTTTTTCTGAAATTCTATTACTTTGAAGTGCTCAGGATTGATCTCCGGAACGACCATCGGTACATCCGGTGTCCAACGATGAGCGCTGTTATTGGAAACAACCGGTGTTTCAGCCTTGGCATATGCATCTTCAATGGCACGAATTTCTTCTTTTGTCATATCTACAGCACTGAACACAAAATCAACTTCGGATGCCACCTTTTCGATCTCGTTTACGTTCATAACTGTCATCTTTTTAACAGATTCCGGCATAGGTGTCTGCATCTTCCAACGTCCGCCTACAGCCTCTTCATATGTTTTTCCTGCTGAACGCGGGCTTGCTGCCAGAGCTGTAATCTCATACCACGGATGATTTTCCAGAAGTGTGATGAAACGCTGACCTACCATACCAGTTGCTCCAAGAACGCCTACACGCAGTTTCTTTTCCATGTTCATTGCTTATCTCCTCTTCCAACAGCGGCTATTATATTTTGTTGTGCCACCGCAATTCCCGTATATCCTATACCAGATTTGACAAAAAATCAATATTTTTCCGCGATAAAAATACATTTGTCCGCACTGCACGGACACTAAAGTAAAAATATAGTGCCTGTCACGGATTTAAAATTCTTATAACCTGTTCAGAGCCAACATCCAACATGCCTTGCTACAAACATTTGCAAACTCTTTATTCTACCAAGTCAAGCGCCACTTCCATCATGTTGGTAAATGTTTTTTCGCGTTCTGCGGCGGTCGTCTCTTCTCCGGTTACGGCCGAATCCGACACTGTAAGGATACAGATTGCATTGACTCCGGCATAGGCAGCATTACTGTATAGAGCTGCAGATTCCATCTCAACGGCAAGCACTCCCATCTGTGCCCAGGTAGTTCCTGTAGTCTCAAGAGGAGGATTGTAAAACATATCCGAACATAAAATATTGCCCACATGATATTTAAGTCCTCTTTTTTTGGCAGAATCCACTGCTTTTTCCAAAAGCTCATAGCTGCAGGTACAGGAATAATCTCCTGGAAGCTTAAACTGTTTCACATAATTTGAGGTCGTACATGAACCCATGGCAAATACAAGCTCTCTTACCTTTACCTCCGGGCGCAGTGCGCCTGCTGTTCCGATACGTATAAGATTCTTGCATCCATAAAAATGAATAAGTTCATAAGAATAAATACCCATCGATGGGCATCCCATGCCTGTGCCCATAACTGATACACGCTTTCCCTGATAATATCCGGTATAGCCATACATGTTTCTTGTTGAATTGAATTGTTTGACATCTGTAAGAAAATGCTCTGCTATATACTTGGCGCGAAGCGGGTCCCCCGGCAGCAGAATTGTCTCAGCAATCTCTCCTTTTTTTGCCTCAATATGAGGAGTAGGTGTGTTTTTAGTCTCATCCATACAAAATACCTCCTTTTTAACTTCTTGCACGACTTCCTTTTCCGTCTCTGTGTCCAATCTTAAGACGGCTTATATGTACCGGCTTTTCTTTATACATAACAACCGGATCTTCCTCAGTACCATCTAACAAATGAATCTTCTCCAATGATTCGCTGCGCCCTAATTTTATTCCACGCACTCCTTTGGCATTTTTCTTCATCTCAGAAATTTCATCCACTGGGAAACGAAGGAATATGCCGCTTGTTGTCTGAATAACCGCCTCTTTCATTTCATTCGCAAATTGTACCGAAAGGAGCATGTCATTATCCTGCAGTTTTGTCGCTGCGACCGTACGGTTGTTTGTCTCAAACTCCTCTCCCGGAACAATCTTTATCATCGCATCCCTGGTGGCAAACAGAAGCTCCTTACCCTTAAGATTACTTACATTAACTACGCAAACAGGTCTTTCTTTTAACCCGTCAAATTTGCTCAGATTGTCTATCGGCACTCCCTTGTCCCTGAGTTTTCCGAAAGGAATTTCCGACACCTTAATCTGATGGAATGCACCCAGGTCGGTAAATACTCCTATCTTATCATTTGTATGACAAGGCAATATATAAACATTTTCTGACTCAGCCGTCTCACGGTTTCTTTCATAGATCGATGGTTCCAGAATCTTGCAGTAACCAAACTTATCAAGAACAAAAACACCTTCTCTGGCACTCTCTGCTGTCTCATCGTAGACAACTTCCCGTCCGTCCTCGATCTTAGTCTGACGCTCTGTTGCAAACTCTTCCTTGATTGATCTGAGATCTTCTTTAATAACATCATCCATGGCCTCGCGGCTTCCGAGTATCTTGCGATATTCGTCTATCTTTTTAAGAGTCTCCTTGTATTCCTTCTGAAGAGCCAGAATTTCCAGACCAATCAACTTATAAAGTCGCATCTCAAGAATTGCAGATGCCTGTTTTTCTGTAAAATGAAGCTGCTTTGCATCTTCCTCAAAACCGGGAGTTCTAAAGTTGATCTTTGATATATCGCCTTCCATCAGGCAAGCCTTGGCATCCTTCAGATTCTTAGAACCGCGCAAAATCGCAATAATAAGATCGATACAGTCGCATGCTGTGATAAGACCCTCTTTAATCTCTTTTTTTTCAAGTTCTTTTTCCAGAAGTACCTGATATTTGTGAGTGTTGTTTTCATACTGGAAATCAAGATAATTTTTGAGTATTCCCTTTAAATTCAGTGTCTCAGGACGGCCGTTTACAATTGCCAGCATGTTGACACCGAATGTATCTTCAAGCTTGGTTTTTTTGTATAAAATATTCTGGATTTTCTCGATATCCGCATCTTTTTTAAGTTCCAGAACAATTCGTATACCTTCTTTATTGGACTGATTGGAAATATCAACCACATCCGCAAGTTTCTTAGATTCCACAAGGTCCGCAATGTCAGAGAGACATTTATTAATACCGGCCCCTATCATCGTATACGGGATCTCCGTAATAACCAGCTTGTCACGATCAGAACGACGTTTGCCAAGCTCTACTTCCATACGTGCACGAAGCTTTATACGCCCGGTTCCTGTCTCATATATAGCCGGAAGCTCGCTCTTATTGGCAATGATGCCGCCTGTTGGGAAGTCCGGCCCTTTTAATATATCAAGAAGTGTTTTGGTGTCTGCATCCGGTTCATCTATGTAGGTCATCACCGTATCAATAACCTCTCCGAGATTATGCGGTGGAATGCTTGTACTCATGCCAACAGCAATACCTTCAGCTCCATTGATAAGAAGATTAGGTACCCGTACCGGGAGAACCTCGGGTTCTTTCTCTGTCTCGTCATAGTTTGGAACAAAGCGGACAGTTTTATCAAGATCTTTAAGATAAACCTCTTCTGCAAATTTCTGAAGTCTGGCCTCAGTATAACGCATGGCAGCAGCTCCGTCGCCCTCTATGGAACCAAAGTTTCCATGTCCGTCTACCAGCGGCATTCCTTTCTTAAAGCTCTGGGAAAGCACTACCAAAGTCTCATAGATGGAACTGTCACCGTGAGGATGATATTTACCCATCGTATCGCCTACTATACGTGCTGATTTACGATGAGGCTTATCGTGTCCCAGATGCAGCTCTCCCATATCATAAAGCACGCGGCGCTGGACAGGTTTCAAACCATCCCTTGCATCAGGGATGGCACGTGCAGTGATGACACTCATGGAGTAATTCATGTAGCTTCGCTGCATTTCTTCTGAATATTCTGTCGTAATGATCGTTTCAGCCATTATATTTTCAATCTCCTAATTCTCTGTCAACAGCCGCACACAATAGTCACGGCTGCCGGTAATTCTCTTAAAATTTGTCGGCAGTTTTGACTGAAGCTATGCATCAATCTCCGCCTCATCGGCATGGTCATAGATAAACTGTCTTCTCGGCGGAACATCGCTGCCCATCAGCATCTCCGTGATCTCGGAGGCCATCCTGCCGTCCTCAATCTCAACCCGCTTAAGTATGCGATTGTCGGGATTTAATGTAGTCTCCCAGAGCTGTTCGGCATCCATCTCTCCAAGGCCCTTGTAGCGCTGCAGGGTAAATTCTCCCGTGTGTGTGCGGCGGTAACGTTCAAGAGCTTTCTCATCATAAAGGTATTCTTCTTTTCCTTTTTTCGGAATTACCTTAAATAACGGAGGCATGGCAATATATACGTGTCCGTTTTGAATAAGCTCAGGCATAAATCTGTATAAAAATGTCAAAAGCAATGTGTCGATGTGGCTGCCGTCAACATCGGCATCCGTCATGAGAATGATCTTATGATAACGCAGCTTTGCTATATCAAAATCATTGCCATACCCTTCTGAAAATCCACAGCCGAAAGCATTGATCATAGTCTTGATTTCTGCGTTGGCAAGAACTTTATCCATCGATGCTTTCTCAACATTTAAAATCTTGCCGCGGATCGGCAAAATCGCCTGATAACGCCGATTTCGGCCCATCTTGGCTGAACCGCCCGCAGAATCTCCCTCTACGATAAAAATCTCGCATTTTTCCGCTTCCCGGCTCTCGCAGTTTGCAAGCTTACCGTTGCTGTCAAAGGAGAATCTGGATTTTGTCAACATATTGGTCTTTGCCCGTTCCTCAGCTTTTCTTATCTTTGCTGATTTCTCGGCACAGGCAATAATCGACTTTAATACTTCTAGATTTCTGTCGAAATACAGCTGCAATTCATCTCCGGTCACGCTGAAAACGGCTTTTGTAGCATCGGCACTTGCCAATTTGGTCTTTGTCTGACCCTCGAAAATAGGATCCGGATGCTTTATCGCCACAACTGCAGTCATACCGTTTCTCGTATCAGGTCCGGTAAACTTTGCATCCTTGTCCTTGAGTATTCCCAGTTCCTTGGCATAGTTGTTGATCATCTGGGTAAAGCGTGTCTTAAATCCCGCCAGATGTGTACCGCCCTCCTGCGTGAAAATATTGTTGCAAAAGCCCAGTACATTTTCCTCAAATGCATCTACAAACTGAAAGGCCGCCTCGACCTCAATCTGATCACATACGCCCTTGAAATATATAGGATCATGAATAGGCGTCTTCGTACTGTTTAATTCCCTGACATAAGCTACGATGCCATCCGGTTCCGAATAGGTAATCTGCTCCTCTTCGCCAATTCGTTTATTTTCGTATAGAATTGTCAGCTTCGGATTGAGATATGCCGTCTCATGAAGACGGCTCTTAAGCCAGTCTGCCTTAAATCTGGTTTTCTCAAAAATTTCAGGATCCGGGAGAAAATTGATCTCCGTTCCTGTCTCCCTGGTCTTTCCGATAACAGGCAAAAGTCCGTTAATCAAATCAACCGTTGGTATACCACGCTCATATGCATCATGGTGAATCTGTCCGTTTTTGTAGACATTGATCTCCATATGCGCCGAGAGGGCGTTAACAACCGAAGAACCGACTCCATGCAGACCTCCGCTGGTTTTGTATGCATTATTATCAAATTTACCTCCGGCATGGAGTGTGGAAAGCACAATTCGCTCGGCAGCAACTCCTTTTTTATGCATCTCAACCGGAATGCCTCGTCCGTTATCACGAACAGTACACGAACCGTCCGCCTCCAGTGTCACGCGTATCTGTGAACATGCACCTGCCAAATGCTCATCTACCGAATTGTCAACTATCTCATATATAAGATGATTCAGTCCCTTAGTTCCAACGCTTCCTATATACATACCAGGACGCTTACGGACAGCCTCAAGGCCCTCCAGAACCGTAATACTGTCCGCATCATACTGTGTCTTAGCCATATAAAATAAAACCTCCAAAAAGCTTCACGTTTAGTTGATCACTATTATTACATAAATCTTCAAATAATGCAACTCCAATCGAGAACATATGTTTGTATCATGGTTATCGGGTAACTGTATAGACAAATTTTATTCAACTCATTATAATATGATGTCGGGGTCAAAAGGTCAGAAATCTGATTCAATATAAAGGAGTTTTTATGAGTTCTTCAAATACACAAAATGACTTTTCTAAAGGAAGTATTGCCAAAAACATTATGAGTCTTGCCATTCCTATGACACTGGCTCAGCTGATAAATGTACTTTACAATATAGTTGACCGCATCTATATCGGCCGAATTCCCGACCATGCAACACTGTCATTGACGGGAATCGGTCTGTCACTTCCCATAATCACATTGGTTATAGCATTTGCAAACCTTTTCGGTATGGGCGGAGCACCCCTTTGCTCCATAGAGCGCGGACGCGGCAATATAAAAGAGGCTGAAGCCATCATGGGTAATTCGTTTTTTCTGATGGTCATCTCGGGAATAATTCTGACCATTATCTGTCTGGTATTTCGTAAACCAATGCTTTATCTTTTTGGTGCGAGCGATGCAACATATCCATATGCAGATGCCTATATTACAATATATCTGATCGGCAGTCTCTTCGTAATGGTAGGTCTTGGCATGAATTCCTTCATCAATTCGCAAGGATTCGGGCGCACCGGCATGATGACGGTACTTTTAGGTGCCGCTGCAAATATCATTCTTGATCCTATATTCATTTTTATCTTTAATATGGGTATTCGAGGCGCTGCACTTGCAACCATTCTTTCACAGCTTCTGTCAGCTATATGGATACTCAGATTTTTAACCGGAGAAAAAACTCTCCTGAAACTTAAACCCCAAGCGATGAAGCTTTCTGCAGAAAGAGTCAAAAAAATAGTGGGCCTCGGCCTGTCCGGATTTACAATGGCGATTACAAACTGCACGGTACAGATTATGTGCAATGCAACTCTACAGGTATACGGAGGCGACCTGTACGTTGGTGTTATGACCGTCATAAACTCTATCCGGGAAATAGCTACACTTCCGGTTACCGGAGTGACAAACAGCGCGCAGCCGGTGCTTGGTTTCAATTACGGTGCAAAGGAATATGGACGAGTCAAGCGCGCCATAGCCGTAACTTCTGCCATCGCCATCACCTATACCATCGCCATATGGATGATTGTAGATGGATTTCCCGCGTTCTTCATCCGGATCTTTAATCAGGACAGCGCACTGATTGCGGCGGGTATTCCGGCCATACGGCTTTACTTTTTCGGATTCTTTATGATGTCCCTGCAATTTTCCGGACAGTCCGTATTCGTCGGTCTGGGCGAGTCCAAAAAAGCGATCTTTTTTTCCATCTTCCGGAAAGTTATTATTGTTGTGCCGTTTACAATTCTTCTTCCGGGTGTATTCGGTATGGGAACAAATGGTGTCTTTGCAGCCGAACCGATATCAAATTTTGTAGGTGGATCGGCATGTTATGCAACAATGCTTTTTACTATATGGAGAAAACTTACAAAGCTGCAGAATCAAAAGGTTATGGCCAATTAAAATACGCGCCCCCGCGAAGTGGTTTCTTATTGAACATTAAAAGCTGCAGGAAACTCAGTATGTCTGTTTCCTGCAGCTTTTTATGTCTTTACTTAAGGACTGCGCTAGCGCTGGTTATTTTTAAATGCCCTGTCAATCTCTCTTTTAGCATCTTTTTTAGCCAGGTCATCTCTCTTATCGTATAATTTTTTACCACGGGCCAAGCCTATCTCAACTTTTACAAGACTCCCTTTAAAATAGACCTGAAGCGGCACCAACGTATAACCTTTTTCCTTTATCTTTGACATCAGGCGGCGAATCTCCTGTTTGTGGAGAAGAAGTTTTCGCACTCTGAGAGGATCTTTATTGAAAATATTTCCCTTTTCATATGGGCTTATGTGCATGCCGAAAACATATACCTGCCCGTCACTCTCTATCTTGATAAATGATTCCTTGATACTGCATTTACCCATGCGAATTGATTTAACTTCTGTACCGAATAATTCTATGCCGGTTTCAAACTTGTCATCTATAAAATAATCATGGTATGCTTTTTTGTTATTAGCCACCAGTTTAATTCCTGTTCCCATTATGAATCCTCTTTTCTGCACTCATGGCGGTGCCGTCTTAAGGCGGCAAGATGGTTTTAACATTTAATCTATGATACGCTCAAGTATATCATTTGTACTAAAAAAACGTCAAGCCTACCTGTATACGATACCTTGATTTCTTTTTCTCTCTGTGCTAGAGTATGAACTGTTCGTTATAACGTTTTCTTAACAAGTATTATGTAAGGAGTTTTTTGACATCATGGACAGTTCTCATACTTTAACCAACACTAAAATCATCACATCGGCCTCGAAAAAGACTGAAACCGTTATTTTGCCAAGGCCCTGGGGCTTTTTTGCTTTGGCTATTGCAGTTTGCATAAACAGCTTAGGCGTTGTACTGATGCTCTATTCCAGTGCCGGTATATCGGCCATCTCAAGCGTCCCATATGCTTTCTCTGAGGTTTTCCCTAAACTGACTCTCGGCACGTGGACTTATATTTTTCAGGCTACCCTCATAGCAAGTCTGATGATTCTTCGTAAGAAATTTGTGCCGACATATCTGTGCAGCTTTATCGTAGGCTTTATTTTCAGCGAATTGCTTGACGTACACGAAGCATGGATAGGTATACTGCCTACCTCCATTTACTGGAAAGTACTGTATTTTATTATAAGCTACCTGCTTATCTCCATCGGCATCGCACTTTCCAACCGATGCGGTCTTCCGATCATCCCGACCGACCTGTTCCCGCGGGAGCTCTCTCAGATTACCAAGATTGCCTATCCGCGTATCAAGGTTTCTTTCGACGTCATCTGTCTTGCCGTGACAGCAGTGATGACACTGTTTTTCCTGCACCGTCTGGACGGTCTGGGACTGGGAACCATTGCCGCAGCATTTACCATGGGAAAGGTGATCGGATTTGTCGGAGGAAGAATGGATGTAGTGTTTGCAAGATTCTTTTCAAATTGACCGGCTACAGAAAAGCAGCCGGCACAAAATCTATGGTTCTCGCGAATCTGTCACATGCACTTACCCGCACGCGGACGGTCTGTCCAAGCTTATACGTTTTTTTCGTCATCTCTCCCACAAGCTCATAGTGAGCTTCATCAAAGATGAAATAATCGCCGCGCAGTTCATTGACATGAACAAGGCCTTCGACGGTATTTGGCAGTTCTACATAGAAGCCCCAGTTTGTGACACCGGAGATAACTCCCTCAAATTCTTCTCCTATATGGTGTTCCATATACTGAACCTTCTTCATCTTATCTGTCTCACGCTCCGCCTCATCGGCACGTCGCTCCAGCGCAGATGTCTGAACTGCCACTTCAGAAAGAATCCTGTCAAAATGCGCCGTTTTTCTTTCATCCATGTTTCCATGCAGGCATTCTTTGATGATGCGATGAATCTGTAAATCAGGATATCGGCGGATTGGCGATGTAAAATGTGTATAGTATTTTGCAGCCAGACCGAAATGTCCCGAATTTATCGTCGAATATTTAGCCTGCTTCATCGAGCGAAGCGTCAGTCTGCTAAGGAGTGCCTCTTCAGGTGTTCCCTCGATTTTATCCAGAAGCTTCTGCAATTCCTTCGGATGAACCTCTCCTCCAGGCATACGTATGGAATATCCGAAATTATTGATAAACGTACCAAGTTTTACCATCTTTTCCTCGTCAGGTTTCTCATGAATACGATATAAAAAAGGCATATCCTGCCAATAATAATCTTCGGCCACAGTCTCATTTGCCATCAGCATAAAATCTTCGATAAGTTTTGTTGCCGCATTTCTTTCATAAGGTTTGATCTCAATCGGACGTCCCTTGGCATCAAGCAATATTTTACTTTCCGGGAAATCGAAATCAATAGCACCTCTCTCCTTCCTTCTTTTCCTGATAAGCTGTGAAAGTTCTTTCATTTGAAGGAATAAATCAACAAATTCTTTATATTTCTCTTTAGTCTGCGGATCATCATCCGAAATGATCGCATTTACCGCCGTATAGGTCATACGAAGATCAACACGAATTACCGTCTCTGCAATCTCATGTCCTGTCACCGCACCCTTTTCATCGATATCCATGATACAGCTCAGTGCCAGACGATCCTCGCCCTGATTAAGAGAACAGATTCCGTTGGACAACTTATGCGGAAGCATGGGAATCACACGGTCTGTCAGATATACACTGGTTCCACGTTTCAGTGCCTCCCGGTCAAGAGGACTGCCCTCCCCCACATAATTTGTGACATCAGCAATATGTACGCCGAGGCGATATCCGGCAGATGTCTTTTCGAGGGTTATCGCATCGTCCAGATCCTTAGCCTCCTCTCCGTCAATGGTGACGGTAGGAAGTGCTCGAAGATCCTTTCTTCCCGCAATATTTTCTTCAGCCACCTTATCCGGAATCTCATTTAGCCGCGCCATGACATCCGGCGGAAATTCCTCCGGCAAACCGTAGGCCTTGACAATTGACAAAATATCTACTCCAGGGTCGTTTATATGTCCAAGAATACCCGTTATCACTCCCTCAGGTTTTTTATCTCTGCCGTTTCCGTAATCTTTTATCTTCACTATAACCTTGTGACCGGTCACAGCGCTGCCGTCACATCCCTGTGGTATAAAAATATCCCGTGACAGCTTTGGATTATCCGGAATTACAAATCCAAATCCACCATTTTTCTCGTATAATCCGATAATCTCCTTGTTTGCATGTTCGAGAATCCTTACAATACTGCCCTCGGCTCTGTGTCCGCCGCTGCTTTCATGCTCGATAACCACCAGAACCTTGTCGCCATGCATCGCACCCATGGTTTCTTCGCGTGGAATAAATACATCCTGATCTCTTCCCTCGATTGTCACAAATCCAAATCCCTTAGGATGTCCTGAATATATACCCGCCTCGGAAAATGTCTCCGGAAGGCCGAGTTTCCCCTTCTTTGATTTACTTATTTTTCCAATTTCAAGTAAATAATCTATAACATGTTGAAGTTCAGATTTCTGTTCCTTGGGAATATTCAAAAGAATTGCCAGATCTTTTATTTTCATCGGCACGTAAGCCGGTTCTTTCATCACATCCTGAATCATCTTACAGCGTCTTGTAAACTCCTCATTCTCTGTATCCATTGATCCGTGTTCGATATCGTTCCTGCTCATATAATCATGTGCATTTTTTTCTTTCTCGGCTTTATTTTTATGCTTTTTTGTAGCATTTTCAAAATAAGCCTGCTTATCAAAATGCTTATATTTCTTATTATGATTATGTGATGAACTTTTTCCCTTGTTTTTATTAATCGACATTTTATGTCCTTTCCCGATCATTTATATAACAAACCGTAGCATGCCTGTAATATAGCAGCATATCTGTAATACTGCCGTATATCCGTAATACGGAAAAAGGGCTGCCGTACGGCAGCCCCTAAAGTTCCTTAAACTTACCTGCAGGCTTACTGAATGAATTTAAATCAAACCTGTGATATCACAAAGTGAATTTTTCACAAAATTAAAAGATTTTTAAATTCAGCACCACTGCAAGAATCAACCACAAAATTGCGGCATATTTGGTCAGCTTCTCCAGCTTTCCTTCCATAGAACGACTCTTATTTCTGCCCCAGTAGCTGTCAGCCATACCACCGATAGAGCCTGACAGACCGGCCGACTTGCCTTCCTGCAGCAGGATAACAGCTGATAAGAATATACAGATAACAATAAATATTATCGTAAGGATCAACTTGATCATTTTCACACCTCCTGAACGAACATTCAAATCATAGCATATTTTTATACTAATAACAACCTTTTTTTAATCAACAAATTCTGCAAATCCTACCTGCTCCTGTTTTTTGCTTTTGCCGCTTCAAGATCTGCATATGCCGCTTTTTCCTTGACATTGCTTTTTGTTTTTGTATGTTTCTCCAGCGATTCCTTCAAAGCACCCTTCAACTGGTTAAAGTCGATTTTCTCTCTTGTGCCGTTTTTACCTTTTGCCTGATTTTCCGGCTCTGCTATCCCGGCCTTCTTATCTTCGGCTTCTTTCTGTATCGCCTTCTGATACTCCGGCAGCTCCTCCATCAGCTCAAGGATCTGAACTGCAGCCTGTTTCCTAAGTGCACCAACCGTATACGTCTGGCCGCCTATTTTAGTTTTTCCGCTCTTATCCGTCACAACATGTTTTTCAAGATAAGCGACGCAGGCATCGTGAACCCGTTTTGCCGCTTCAGCTTTTTGGGCTCCGGTATACTTTATTGCTCCATTTCCATTGCAGGAAAGTTTGTAATCTCTCAATGCACTTAACATATTATGGAATGGTTCATGGCTCTTTCTTCCATAATCTTTGGTATCTCTGATTGCATTATAGGCATCAAAGATTTCCTGTCTGTTCCTTTTATTAACCCCAAGTTCCTCATTCAAAGTATTTTTCTCGTCAGTAAGTTTTTTCTGCTTTTCCTTAAGTTTATTCTGAATATCCCTTAACTTTTCAGCAGATTCCGGTGCTTCTTTTCGTAATTCCTCAATTTTTCCCGGACTTACAATCTTCTTTGCCTGCTCAAAATTATCTTCAGTCGGATAATCTTTTAGTGTTTTATCTATTTTTTCGATCAATTTTCCGTTTTTCTCAATGGAAGATTCGATCTGTTTTACATAGTTTTGTGCAGCTTCTTCACTTTCCAAAATATCTGGATCATCTATATAATTGTCATTACTGTTAAAATACGGATCATTTTCGAAATCATCCTCGTATACTTTCAAGCTCTCTTTGCTATTATCATCCCATCGTTTTAGCTTTTCATCTAATTCTTTTGAATTACGCCATTTGTCCGCAGCATCTTTCCGAAGCTGTTTCAATTCTTCTTTGGTGTATATTTTCTCAGGTTTCTGTACACTGATTGAAAAATCGCCATATTCTGATTTATATGTATAAATATCAGCATTCGGATCCTTTTTTATCTCCTCGGCTAATTTATCCGGTATATCTGTAATTTCTTTTTTGTCATTAACCTTAAATTCTTGTATCCAGTCAACGCTTAATTTAGATACGCCATTTCTAAGGCTCTCATCGATAATCTGGCCGAGCGTAGCTTCCTGTGGCAGTTCAGCGGAAAACGGATCTTGAAGATATACTTTATCGCCATCTTTACCTGCTTCTACCCCGTATACGACGCGATAATGACCTTTTATCCAGAGTCCGACCGGTGATTTAGACATTTCAATAGCACCATGAAGCATATTTTTCAAGGTTTTTTTTGCATTTACATAATCGTCGTAACCGGATACGACAAGCTCCTGTTGCGCATTGCAAACCATGCTGTTAGGCACCAGTTCGTTTATAAGCGGTGCGTAATCACCTATGAATTGACCGCTGTCTTTATTGGAATAATCCAAATCATTTGCCAGTTTATATTGTCTGATATCGCTCTGACTTACGTCTAATCCCTTATGTTTCAGAAGAGCCGACAGTGTAACAGACCAGCACCCCTGTTGCGTGGCCTGAATTCCCGGGTGTTTGCCGGCCATATCAGGAAACCATATGAGCTCATTATCATCAGCAGAACGCACCATCTTTCCATACGTGGATTTACTGTTTTTGTCAGCCTTCCCTTGCATATCAAGCGCATCTGCAGATGCCTTTCCGAAGGCTTTGTCTTTATTCATCAGCCGTTCAATACGTTTATTTAGATATTTTTGTAATTTCTCATTACCCGCTTCTGCTTCGTAAAGAGCTATAAGTTGTGAAACATCATTGGAACTGATTTTTTTCTTCTGCTCAGCAGTAAGCGAATTGTAATCCTGATAATATTCCTGCTCAGCATTGACCTTTCTGATTGCATTTGCTTTGTTTTTATCATCAAGTTGTGTGTATATTTTTAACTTTTCCTGAATACTGTTCTCGCTAAAATCATTTATATTCTCTCTTGCCCACTGTTCATCACGCAGCTGCTGTCTGAAATTTATTTCTGCTGCATAGAGTGTTTTCGCATCCTTCTTCCATTCCTTATGCAGTTTTTTCCAGCCCTTTTCATCGTTAGACTCGATAAAACCGACCTCTGCCATATAATCCTTCACTTCGGGATGAAGAGCTATTAAACTGGATATAAGAAGATTAAATTCCAGCGAAAAATCATACTTTTTTGCTTCATCCAGAATCCAGCCTGCTGTCGGAATAGTCTTCGGTTCCATATGGGACTTTGTTTCCAGGAGTTTTCTTATCTTGGCCCATTTTGCTCTAAAATCTGAAAAATTCATTAATTCTGCTCCTTCCTATTGAGTCGTAGTTTTTTAAGCATCAAACGTGAATGTCTTTGACCATATCTGTCAATCATGGTCTTTACGCGTTTTAAAAAAGTATAAAGAACACGAATTTCATCTAATTCCAGTCTCTCATCACCGTAAATCCATTTTTCAAGCAATTCATTTACCCGGACATATTCTCCGGATGACAGCTGCGGGAGTTTTTCGATGAGTTTTTCCTCTGTCTGTGCACATTGCCAGCCTACATGCATCTCGATCCCCAGCCTTGCAAGCTGTTTTTCAATCTGAGCCGCAAATTTTCCCGCTGTATCCTCTTTTTCTGACTTTATGAGAAGTCTCTCAATTTTCCAGTCTTCATACAAAATCCTGATTTCTCCACAGGTAACCAGCAAAAGTACCACAAACACTACCAGAAGAATGGCCCCTGATACTGCCATCGGTACGGCAATATTTTCAATTAGCTGCTCCTGTACCTGCTCCTCTTCCTCTTCTTTGTTTATTCCGAGTGAACTGTCGGTATCATTTTCCGAGTTTGCAGTTACAGAAGCTTTTTTGATATTATCAGGAAGCGTGCTCATCTGAAGCAATGTGTAAGTGTCATAATAATATCCCGGAGTCACATCAATCGGGACCCAGCCAAGGCCATCCATATAAACCTCTACCCATGCATGGCTGTCTAAACTCCTTAAATTGACTGTACTTTCAGAGTAAACGTCTATCTGACGCTCTTTAAGATATCCCTCCGCATATCTGGCAGGGATGCCGTAGCTTCTGAATGCCAGTACACCGGCCGTTGCAAAAAAGGCGGAATTTCCTACCCGTTCTCCTCTGAGGAATGGTTTCAGAGGGTCTTCTCCTTCATCAGGTTTCACAGGTGTAGGGCTATAGACCATGTTCTCTTTCATGATCTCCCTGATTTTCTGAGTGACCGTATACACGCTCTCATACGAATTTTCAGTACCATCCTGAAAATTGTTAGCTTTATATGAGTCCTGGGATTCATCCGCATCACCTGATCCGTGAAATATTTTTTTAATAAGCGGAGAAAATTCATCACCTATCTCCATATATGAATCATATACAAAACTTCGATATACAGCCTCAGATTCCAGATAATCTTTTTCTTCCTGAGTTTCTGGCGAACACATCCAATCTTCAAGTTTATTAAGCTCTCCCGGAATATTGTCAGAATAGTCTTTCATCTCATATTTTTCGACTCCGAAAAGCCCGAAAGAACAATATCCCTCATCTTGCTTTGATATCATTCCATAACTTCCGTAGGGCTCATCTGCAGAATATACTGTATAATAATATTTCCGTTTCGCCGCCATATTCTGAACTTTTATAATAGAGACATCATCACTGTCATCATTATTTATTTTCCTGCTGAGTGCATATTCTGAATTTGGGGAAAAGTCCTGATTCTTTAGCCATTTCAAAAAACCATATCTTTCTCCGCTGTAGGCAGAACGTTTAAGTGACTTCCATTGTCCGTCCTTATATTGACCGGCCGTATAGCCGCGCAGATACAGTGTCTTATCTGCATCAGAGGTTACCTTAAGTCTTACTGTATCGTCCTGTTTCATAGAGCAGGCCTTCGTAAGGTTCCCCTCCGGAAGTGTATCTTCCCCGAAGCGGGCCCAGTCGATTAAGGATAAAGTTTTGTATCTTAATTCGGTAATCGAATCTATGACACCGTTGCCTGACATTGCTACTATATTTACAAATAAGACTCCGCCCAGTATCGTCCAGGCAAGGCGCATACGATAACTTCCCGCCATGACAAAACGCAGCCAAAGCCCTATGAGACCCAGAGTAATAAAAACCAGGCCGAAAAATGAACAGTTCTTTAATAAAATTCCCGGAAGCAGTACAAGTGTTGAAAGAATAAAACCGCGTACTATCGCACCTTTCCATGACAGATACCAGCATACTGCAGCAGTAAAAAACAAAAGAACTATTCCAAGAAGATATACTGCTTCTTTACTTCCCGTTCCGTTCATAATATAGGGAAGTGCATCATCCTCTTTAATATTCCAGTAAGCGATTCCGATATTTATGACTGCAAATATACCTTCAAGCAACCGCCGTATATTGCCAAGAATCGCTGCTGCAAATCCAAAGAATCCATATATCCATGGTATTTTACCGGTAAAATTCGAAAAGAAGCCGTCAACAACCAGTCCTGCTGCCAGCACAAGCACAAGAATGACTAGGAAAAAGCTCTTCTCCCACGCAGGAATATTCAAAAAATCCATCCAGGCAGCAAGTATGCCGATTGACATAGTCAGGGCACGCAGAAACTGAGAGAGGCACTCTGACACTCTGCCTCCCCCTGCCTGTGTTTCCAAACGCTGAGCTTTGTTTTCTGTCTTCATCGACATGATATTTCCTCTTTCATTTATAGTCATCTAACAACTTACTTTCAGCCATGGCGGTGCCGCCGTCACGCGGCATGTTGGTTTACTCTAGATCTCAACTGCATGCTCTGCATTCCATAATTCACCCTCGGGGATTTCCATAATGGTGCAGTTTCCCTGCTGTCGCACTGAGCTCTCATCCTTGTCTGAAATGATGCATACGGCTGTTATCTTTAAATCTGACGGCAGCTCAAAAAATCCTCCGGGGCAGATGCCGTTTGTTATGTATATAAGGCGGTTAAATTGTTCCTGCAATCTTTCCAACATAAAATACGACAATCCATTTCCCTTTTTGTCAGAGATACGTACTGACATCCACAGATTAATCATTTTCTGAAATTCATTCTGTCCTTCCACTGCCTCTGAAAGCAACTGTTTCTGAGAAACTATACCCATATAGTGTGAAATATTTAATTTAGATAACTCTCGGCTGATCGTAACTGCCGCACTGACCGCGGCCGACAGCTGATGAGGCGAATATTTTTCCGTTTTATACTCGCATCCCACATCAAGTAAAACATAAGTATCGCTTCGGAAAGTATCTCCGGCCTGACGCATAATCATCTTACCGGTTTTTCCCGATAACTTCCAGTGCATACGTCGCACATCATCTCCTGGCACATACTCTCTAAGATCAAAGACCTCACTCATATCTCTTCCGGGTCGTTCAATTGTTTTTTGTTCGCCTTCCCATCTGCCTGAAATGCTGTTGTCAACAGTTATATTCAATAATGCCTCACGGGGATAAACAGTAATTGTCTGGCTTTTTAACGGTGCAATATCACATTCCATCACTCCGAACAGATCAAAACACCTTATGTTCTTAAGCTGTATATGTATCTGTCCGCAGGCATCTGCCTGAAACGGAATCCTGACCAGATGATTTTTCCCGGAGAACACTATTTTGACAGGCAGTTCTTTCTTTTCATTCATCATGTGATTCTCACATTCAAGAACCGCCTCCATCATCCCTGCTGCCAGATATAATTTTTTTTCAATCTCAAGTACAAGGGACAATTCACTGCCCGTCCTGCAAGACGACGGCATTCTCAGAGCAAGGCTTATATTTCTCGTATCTGATATAAGACAAGCCCAAAGAAGTATGAGTACAACAATCTGGGCGATCAAAAGCCCAAGCAGAAGACCGCTTCCGCTCCAGAAAAGTGTAACTGCCTCTATAAGCATAATAGTTATATACAGGACTCTGCTCTTACGCATGCTTTTTTCCCTTCATCGATTCCGGCGGTTTCACTTCTTTTAGAATTTTCTGCAGAATCATCCGCTCGCTTATTCCGTCGATTCTGGCCTGTGGTTTGAGTATCAGACGATGCGCACAGGTATCACAAAATACATTCTGGACATCTTCCGGAATCACATAGCTTCTTTTATCAAGTACGGCATTGGCCTTGGCCATTCTGGTAAGTGCATGAACTCCTCTCGGGCTTATTCCGAGGTCCACCAGATTGTTTTGCCTAGTGGCTTCGCAGAGGCTTATCAGATAATACAAAATCTCATCCTGCACGCGAATTGATGACAGGTAATTTCGTACATCGACCACATGTTCTGCTTCTGCCGCAACCTGGATAGAATCCAAAGGGTTTTCGTACCGCCTTGCTTTAAGAATCTGCATCTGAGATTCGGCTGACGGGTATCCTATCGAAAGCTTTACCATAAATCTGTCAAGCTGAGATTCCGGCAGAGCCTGAGTTCCGGCAGTACCGAGCGGATTTTGAGTTGCTATACATATAAATGGTGACGGCAGCGGATATGTCACTCCATCAACGGTTACTGCCGTTTCCTCCATAGCCTCAAGCAGGGCTGACTGCGTCTTCGGAGATGTTCTGTTGATCTCATCGGCCAGAAGCAGGTTGCACGCTACCGCACCTTCACGATACTCGAACTGCCCTGTCTGCTGATTGTACATCGTAAATCCGGTAATATCCGACGGCATCGTATCTGTGGTAAACTGGATACGCTTGTGCGACAAGCCCAGTACCTTTGAAAATGCCAGGGCCAGGGTTGTCTTTCCTACTCCCGGAGAATCTTCCAGAAGTACGTGTCCGCCTGCATACATCGTGGTCAGAACGCGCCGGATAATCTCGTCTTTTCCCATAAATGCCTTTTTTATCTCATGTATGATATGTTCCGACTGTTCTACTATCATGCATTACCTCCAAGTTTTTCCTCTGTATGCTCATCTGTATTGTCTGAGTCAGATTTTTCTGTATCTGATTTTAAATCATCTTTTGACTGCGAGTCTGTCTGGGATCTATCCGAATGCTCAGCATCTGACTTGTTCTCTGAATCAGTATTTTTTTCATCTGAATCATATTTTTTCTCGTTTGAATCAGTTGAATTCTCGTTTGAGTCTGTTTTCATTTCATCCGAGTCTGTCTTCTTCTCGTTTGAATCGGTCACCTTTTCGTCTGAGTCTGTTGTTTTCTCATCAGAATCAGTTTTCTTTTCGTCTGAATCAAAGTCTGTTTTCTTTTTGTCTGTATCAGTTATCTTCTCATCAGAGTCCGTTTTCTTTTCGTCTGAACCCGAATCGGTTTTCTTTTCATCCGAATCAGAGTCTGTCTCCTTCTTATCTGAATCGGTCTGATTCTCCTCCGGGTCAGTCTTCTCATCTGAATCCGTCTTTTTATTACCTGATTGGCTATCGTCCGGGTCTTCTGTATCTGTATCTGTTTCTTTACCGTGCGTCTGTCCACCGTCAATTGACACGTTACTGCCTGTCGCATCATCCGTAATTTCATCAACCAGGAAATCATCATCCAGTTTTGGCAAGTCACTATCAGCAAGCTTTTCAGCGTCCTCAAACTCATCAGTATTGGCAACCTCTTCAGTATCAGTAAGGTCTACAACATCAATGATCTCTTCAGCATCCACGAGCTCGTACGGCACTGCATCTTCTGCCAGATCGTCAACATAATCACTCAAAACAGGGAGTATAACCTGCGGGTCCTCAGGCTCAGCAAGTCCCAGCACTATGCATGCTCTAAGTTTTCCTTTGTAGCATAACTGCTCTGCCCTTGCTTTTTTATAATCGTTTATGTACCGGGATATATTTTCGCGATAATCAAAATTGTCATCAAAAATCTGGTCGTCAGGAAGAGACATGAATACTTCAAACAACGCATCCATCTCGGCATCTTCTTCCATATCTTCAAGAGAACCATATCCCGCCATCGGGTACTGCCATGCCTCTGCATAATCTTCTAGATTACCATTTCTAATGATAATGACAGGATCTGAACCTGATGTTTTTTCTGTATTGTCTTCCACTAAATAATCATCATTATCAGCGTTGTCTTCATCATCTGACATTTCACTCATTTCAGAAATATCAGAAAACCAGTCAAAATCATCCCACGCATCATCGTCATCATCATCTTCTTCTATCTCTTCCCATCCGAATCGATATGGATATCTATAATAACATATAAGTTTCGGCGGTGTCTCACCTGTAAAAGTAACTGCTTCCAGATTATTACATCCTTCAAAAATGTCAGGATCGATATAAGTCAGATTGTCTTCAAAGACAACTTCTTTAATACCACTTCCATAAAAAGCACCGGATTCAACACTCAAGTCACCTGATTCTTTAGCTTCTTTACCACCTGCGGAATCCTCAAATGTAATCTTCTCAAGTGCCCCACAATTTTTAAAGGCGCTTTCTCCTATCAAAAAGCAGGCTTTAGAAATTATCAGATCGCCCGAAAGTCCGGAATCTTCAAATGCAGAGTCATCAATGGCTTCTATTTCCATCGATACCTCAGGTTTGATATAAAATTCTTCTTTGCAGTTTTCAAATGCACAATTTATAACCTGACTGAGCGGATACCCTTTCGGAGGCAGGATCTCACCTTCTATATCACTGGTTGCCTTTATGAGATACGCTTTTTTCTCATCATCCACTGTTTCAAGCCCGTAAAGAAGAGTTCCGTTTTTCCCGCCTTCTGTCAGTATATACTCATTTCCGGCATTCCATATATCTGAATCTCCACTTTCAATATATATCTCACAATTTCCCGGTACATACATCAAAATATTGCTTGATGTCTTGATTTCTTCGATATTCAAAACAGAAGCATTAAATGCTACTGTTGCTCCATCTGAGAACGGATTCTTTCCTAAGTCTACCGCTCCTTTTGCTTTGACAAGAACCATTTCCAGATTTTTGCAATTACTAAAGGCCTTGGTTCCTATCTCAGTGACTGTCTCAGGCAACTCTGCAATCTTAAGACTTCCACATCCTTCAAAAGCATAACTTCCGATACGGCGCCATACAGGATATCTCTCTCCATACGAATAACTATCCGGATCTATATCAGATTCCGCTGATGAAGACATTTCCATATCTTCGAGTTCAGAAAAGCTTTCTATTTCCCTAGGCGCCTTAAGAAGAGTTGCTCCATCATCTGTTTCAATATATGAAAGCCCATTATCAGACTCTGCCAATGAAAGAACCTGTGTACCGACAATCAGTTTCCTGGCATAATCATAACCGATAACCTCGCCCCATTTTTGAATCCAGTCATCACGGTTATCCAAAGAAACTATTATCTGCAAATTTCGATTCTCGATAGCGTCGTCCAAATCTCCAAAAGTATCTTTTTCTATCTCTGGTGGATTATCACATGCGAAATAAATAGTTTTAATACCCTCTCCCGACAAGCTGTCTGATTCGAGATAACCGATATCGGAAGAAATATAAATTCCCTCCTCCAAAGTGCAATATGCAGATGCACCTGATTTAATCGTACTTACACTCTCAGGCACCTGATAAAGGCCTCTGGCATCCTTGGTAATTCCGTATAAGATTCTTCCGTCCAAAGAATAAATACCATTATCCTTTGTGTAGGTTTCATCGACGGTGCCATCTGCCGTAGTAAGTGTATCGTCTTTCAGACTGTTACCCCAGACTACCAGATATTCCTGATATAATTCTTTCGGAACCACGATCTCCACTTTTCCGAGTGCACTCAAATCAATTTTGGGCACCTTCCTGCAGTTAAGCACCAGTTTCTTTATAGAATTTCCGGCTTCAATATTTATCTTTTCAACGTCTTCTGATACAACAAGCTTTTTCTTAAGCCACGGTACCGCAAAAATCTCGGTCTGATCTTTATTGTAGAGCACCCCGTCAGCTGAAGAGTAATTCAGATTATCTTCTGAAACAATATATGCTCTCCTGACAAACCTTGCAGGCATATCTATAGTATGTACTGAAGAAGGTATTTTAAATATATCGGAGCTGCTTTCTTTTTCTTCGCATGATATACCGAAAATTCCCTCCGGCACGGATACGATTTCATAGTCTGACTGCGCATCATATTCTGACTCTACGTCAAAGTCTGAATCATCATCCAATTCATCATCTGTTGTTTTATCTGTTGTTTTTTCTGTTGTTTCATCTGTTGCTTTATCTGTTATTTCGTCCGTTCCCTCATCATAGTACTGACCGGATTCATCCGCATCATCAGTAACCGGTGTTACATCCGCATCCGGAGCGATTATAAGCTCAGTATCCGTCAAATCCGCCACCGCAGGCTTATCACTTCCGAATTTAACCAGCATCTGGCGTTTGATATATGGAGAATTGCCGTCATACCAGCCATAAGTATGCTCTACTTCCATTCCCTCCGGAATTTGAATTCTGTCCAGAGGATATATTGTATAACGACCGCCCTTTTTAAGATAAGTTTTGTCATATATAGGATCCGAGCCGTCTGGTGAGAAGCTTATTCCCGGAATAATATAGTCAATTTCCGATGAAGAGTTTTCTGTTGCAAGTATATTGCCTATCTGCTCGGCTGCCAAAATAGGAGAGTATGAATCACTTATGTAAAATGTATTTACTTCACTTCTGTTTCCGGATGAATCTGCCTCTCCCATCAATAAGATCTTGGCATATTTTACATCATATTCGCATTCTGTAGAGACCGACTCCTCCCACGGAATATCAGTGCGCTGGCGGAAATAAAATTTAACCTTCAATTTGCCGTCAGCTATATCAGGGTGTTCTCCTATTTTGAAATAATCACTGTATTCTGTGAGACGGTATCTGTCATTTCCCATCTGTACCCATACGTATGATGCGCACAAAATCTTCCAGTCTGTCAAGACAGCCCCATCATAAAAGACCACTCCGTCATCCGAGAATACTGCCGGAACTGCCGTAAGTTCAATATCCTCCGTGGCTGTATTTGAACCGGTTCCCTTTTTATAAGATGGTTTCGCCAGGAGAGGATCCGTTATTTCCGGCAGTTTAGGGCCGGCGGAACCATCAGGGTAATCAGGATCCTCCACCTTTTTATCCGTGTCATTATTTTTCTCATCCGGTGTCGGAGCGGGTGTCACTTCAGTATCAGGTGTCGGAGACGGAGACGGTGTCTGATCAATGTCAGGTTTTACTATCTCTGACTGATCATTGCCGCCATTTCCTGACTGTGATCCATTATCCCCGTTATCTCGTCCTGTCACACTGCCCGAACCGGCAGATCCGCCTGAACTATGTTCGGTTCTGCCATATGTTTTACCTGCTATGGCTTTTTCATCACTCAAAAATTCAGAAGAAATTGTATTTTCTGCAGGTTCATTGCTATTATTATCGGCAGCAGCATATATCTGTATATTTTTTTTGATAAGCACATCCTGAGCAGCGATATCCATGCCGTTATCTGAAGGGGTTTCTGTGACAAGCACATTCTGTGACATATCAAGAAGAGATGGGCCTTCTTTAATCTTCTCTTTCTGGTCATCAGGTTTCTTTATCTGGTTAATGTCATCTGAATCCAAGTCCGGATTAAGGCTGTTTTTCTCATCTTTGTCGGTAAGATCCGTATTTGGAGAATTTCCGGCTGCATTTTCCTCAGATAACATAACATGATTTGACCTGAGGCCATGAAGTGATGCCGAACTTTCCGGTTTAAATGAAGTACCGTACCTTACCTGGCTCCATACTGTCCCGGCACCGCCAGCCAAAATTGCAGCTGAAACCACACTGACTGCAGCCTTACCGAAACCGCCCTTCATGCCCTTTTTAGCAATAAAACTCACGATCTTTTTCCTGCTTAATTTCATACACTTACCCGTCTTTTGTCATCCTATACATTGCCCACTCTGCCCCCCCGAGGCAGCGAAAGGGTCTTGGCAACTTTTTTCTGTATTCTCCCGATTTCTCTTCCCATATCGTCAAAATCAATCGGCTTGGAGAAATGTCCGTTCATGCCGCATTGCATTGAATATCTCTGGGCTTCTACAAAAGCGTCTGCAGACAGGGCAAAAATCAGAATCTTTGATGCATCGGGACGCGGCAATTTTCTTATCGCCATAGTTGCCTCACGTCCGTCCATAACCGGCATCTGCACATCCATAAGAATAAAATCATAGGTTCCCGGAGCAGAGGATGCAAATTTGTCAACAGCCTCTTTTCCGTTTTCAGCCACATCGACAGTTGCCCCCTTCATCTCAAGAATGCTGACTGCGATTTCTACATTTATATCATTATCTTCTGCCATCAGGATATGGCAGCCTTTGAAACTGAATTCACTGTCACTGTCATCGTCCTCTGTCATTAATTTAGTGCCATTCTGTGCCGACAATGAATCTGTCTCCATCTGCTCACCTTTTGCATCTTTTGCCTCAGGCAGACTAAGATAAACCGTAAAATCAGAACCTTTTCCAGGCATACTGTCAATCATAATCTCGCCGCCCATAAGTGAAACCATCTGATCCGCAATCGCCATGCCAAGACCGGAACCGCCGTATTTTTTTGCCACCCCTGAATTTTCCTGCTCAAACGGTCTGAATATGCGATTGATAAAGCTTGCCTCCATACCTATTCCCGTATCATGCACCTGAACAAGAAAACTGATTTTATCATCTTCCTTAAGAATCTGCTGAAAAGTTAATCTGATCTCACCTTCATTCGTAAACTTCAGCGCATTTGAAAGAAAATTAACAAGCACCTGGGAAATACGGAATTCGTCACCCGTCAGATATTCCACAGTAAAATCTTTTATCTCCAGCGTAAACTTAAGTCCCTTTGATTCTATATTTTTCTGAAACATATTCTTAAGTCTCTCTGCCAGATCACGAATTGAGAAGGGTTTCTCTTCCAGTTGGAGTTTTCCTGCCTCAATCCTGGACATATCAAGAATATCATTTATGACCGAAAGCAGATAATTCGATAACTCTTCTGCCTTTTCTACATAATTCATGGCCGTCGGATTTTCGATATGGGTTCTCGCTAAAGTCAGCATACCCAAAATACCATTCATGGGTGTTCTGATTTCATGGGACATATTGGACAAGAAAGCTGTTTTAGAATGGCTCTCTTCCTCTGCCTTCTCAACTTTTTCCTTTAATTTATTAAGTCTGTCCCTCTCTCTTGTGATATCCTGAAACCAGAACCTGTCATATATCTTATCCCGACTGCGTGAGACAAAAAGCCGGTACCAGTTCTTTGTATCCCCCAGTCTTACGTCCATGACAAAATCATCATCACCGTTCCATGACAGATATTTATTCCAGAACAATTTTCCCGTATTGCCGTGAAGCCTATCAAGAAAGCTGCGAATATCGCCCTGTAGCTGTTGTTCATTTATCTCAAATATCTGAACAAATCCATCGGACACATATACAGGAAATTTGTCATGGCATCTCACGAAACACTGAATCTCCAGACCGTCATCAAACAAGGTACTCTTTTTACCTCGTAACATATCACCCGGATATTTTTTATTATATTTGTTTTTTATATATAAACGGAAAAAAGCAATCAACAGCCACAAAGCCACCAGAACTTCTGCCATCAGAAAAATAACCTGCCAGCGGTGTATGCCAAGCTGTTCTAAGAAGAGCATCAAATCGGCCATATACATCCCCCTTATTATCATTTCATTATATCTTACTTTTGAGTGGCTGTATATAGATTTTAAACATTTCCACTTGATTTTATAGAGTCCGCTGCGATAAAATGATGTTCTGTCAGTATTCTTATTCATGAGTTACATACGGAGGTATTATATTTGAAAAGTGAAGATATGATCTTAAAGGCCGCCATAGTGCACATTCTTGATTCCTCTGTGGGAATTCCAGTTCTCTCAGACCGCATAATGGAGGTTGGCCCTGATTTTTCTGATTTTCTCAAAGCACATATTGAAAAAATAACCGAGAGCGATGATGTGAAGCATTGTACATTTGCCGAAGATTCCGAAGTAAAAAATTTATTACAGGACTGCACACCTGACAATTTTGTTGATACCAGCAAAGAACTTGCACAGATGTTATATGATATCATGAATTCCAACATAGATATTCCGGCAGCAGATATTGCCATGGCTGTATTCGGCTGTAAGGGGAAGGATTATCTTGCATTTCTTAAAATGAACTACAAGACTTCCTACACGCATCAGACGAAAGAAACCGAAGGCGGCAACAGCAACGAAATCATTCTTCAGCGTGCACTTTTACCGGGACAGGGGCAGCGCCTTTCCGAGGCATTTGTACTTGACCTCTCCGATGGTTCGTTAACACTGTCTGAGAAAAAATACGAGGTAAATGGTGAAAAGTGTTTCTATTTTTCAGAACTTTTTCTTAAATGCCGTGCTCCGCTCTCACAAAAATCCAAACTTGACATCGTGACACGGGCAGTAGATCAGGTCGCGAAAAAATATTATGGCGAAGAAGATGCACAGAAAAAAATGGAAATAAAAGATATCATCTGCAATGAACTGGAGGAGGCGGGCGAAATTCAGGTATCTGAGCTTCGTGAAAAGGTTTTTCCGGGAAGTCCCGAGATGCTTAAAGAGCTTGATGAGAAACTTGACCGCTACAATATGTCCTATGAGACATTAGCCCCCAAAAATGAACAGACTATCAAAAAATTCCAAAAGCAAAAGCTTTATACAGATACCGGAATCGAAATCACCATTCCTATGGAAGAATACAGAAATCCCGACCATGTGGAATTCATAACCAACATGGACGGGACAATATCGGTTCTCATAAAAAATATAGGGCAATTGAGCAGTAAATAATTTTTTTACTTTAGAGGCAAATTGCGAAGCAATTTCCTGTAAAATAAAAACAAATGTGCCAGGGCTTATTTAAAAGCCAAGGCACATTCCCTAAAATATTCAGTACGCTTTCCGGATCACAGCATCTTTCTATACTCCTGTTTCCAGCTATTTAACAATTCCCCTGCACTTTCAAGTCGCCTTACGGGATTGCAGTCAAACATTGTCTCCACCATGCGGACATTTTCACATTTATCAGCGCTTAATGTGACTTCTTTAAGTTCTTTTTTCCAGTTTTCCTTCTGAACAGGTGTCATGGCAGATGCATGACGCTCCTTAAGCTCCAGCTTCGGATCAATAAGGGCAAGCTGATACAGATGTTTAAGTATCTCAGGGCTTTTATCAAAATTATAAGCCATCTCATAGGCAGTAAATGCCTTCTCAAACCAGAAAATACCGGCATAAGCCGCCCCGATATTATTCCAGACCTTTGCGGTAAAATCATCGCTTAATGATTTTACACGCCAGTCCTCAAGAATCCTGTTGTAATAATAAATAGCTGTTCCAAACTGGCGAAGTCGGAAATAGTAATCCGCTGTCTCTTTTCTAAATTCCGCTGCATTCATCTTACGAAGGGATGCGAGTTTCTGACGATACGCCGAAATCTCCTTTGACGTATAGTAAGGGCATTCCTGCAATATGATTATCGGAAGTTCATCCTGACTCTCATCGCTTTTCTGCCATGCCTCAAGCTTGCCCGCCAGAAAAGAAAGCCCAAGCTCTAAGCGGATAAACTCTATCAGCCGCTCATCCACAAAGCCATCCAGTACCAAAAGAGGATTCTGATAGATGACATAGCACAGTTCCTGAGACGATGCTATGTGTATTCCCAGTCTTTCAATATAAAAAGGATGTCGAACCGGCTCCTGCCGGCAAAGTATCAAACTCATAATGAAACCTCTTGTTTAATCGTGCGATCCGTGGCCGGAAAAAGTTCGCCAAAGCCCAGATCTCGAATCATTACAATCATCCTGTCTTCTCCCGCAAAACCCAGAGCCAGCTCAATTCTCGTTGTGCGGTCAGGGCGTTTTGGAAAACCTTCCAGAGGGATTTTAACTATTGTCTTTTTTCGTGGTTCCAGAGGTAAAAGTGAAAGTTCCACCTCGGGATCACCTGCTACAATAAATTCTGCCGTCATCTTGGTTTCATACCAGTTATCTCCGGCAGCAGCAAGGACCAGTTCTTCATCTTTTTCGCGACCCCTGATTCTTAGTGAAACTGTCGTTTTCAGACGTCCCTCACATATACATGTAAAGTTATTGCCATCCTGATTGGGTTGCGAATAATCCTTGGCACGTATGATCGCTCCTCTTGTAAATATGTCCATCTCTGCGAATACGCGGCGTCTTTTACATATCTGATGCATGAAGCCGACAGCCCAGTCAGTCTCGGCAAAACCGCGCCCGGTCAGTATTATTGCCGAAAACAGCCTCTTCTGCAGCAATCTTTCCGCACATGATGAAAGTATACGATCTGCCATCTGCATGCCGGCATCACTGTCAAGCACATCAAGATGAAACGATTCTTCGAGTTCCTCCCGATCTGCCACCACCTGCATCTTATGGATCCCGCGCTGTACTCTCATCTCATAATAATGCAGCCCGTTTCTGGAAAGCTCAAACATGCCCACCTGATTGCTCCAGACTTCCCTTTTCTGGCTCATCACATAGTATACAAAGCTTTCCGCATGGCTGATAATATGAACCTTGCTTCTGTCAATCCCCAGAAAATCGGCGCAGTACATCAGTTTGTCCATAAGCTTTACATCCAGACAAGGTACAGTGATTACAAGACTTTCAATATCTGTTTTTCCTGTGGCTTTTTGAGGAATCTCAAGTACCAGTTTTATGAACATCTTAAGAAGAAATAATCCGTCATAGCGAACACCGCTTATCGTAGCGGTTCCGTCCTTAAGTGCCAGAGAAATAAGTTTATCTTCAACGACCATCCCATCCAGCGACTGCGCCGTGGACTCTTCTGCCACCCGCCAGATATCCGCGGATGCATCTTTCCCGAGGCGTGTCGGAACCGACCATATTTTTTCCTGGTCTTCACAGGATATGTGCGTACATGAATCACACAGATCCATGCCAATTATAAGTCCATCCATCTATATTATCCTTATAATTACCCTTTCTTAATTTATGGGAAAAAGAGTTCCTATCACAGCATCTTTTTTCTGATATTCATGCATTTTTTCCCGAAGTGCCGGCTCATTTTTAACCTTCAGTGAGAGACTCATCTCGTTGAGGGCCGCAAAACGGCTGTCACGATTTCGCCCCTTGACCTCCCTGCAAATGATTTCGCCTTTTTTCTTTGGAGTCCTGACTCCGTCTTCTTCCTCCTCAACCTGATATTCAAGGATTTCTCCCTCAAAAATCACCTTTTCGCGAATATATATATCGCGGTAAATCAGGTGCATTTCCTCGTAATGAAATTCCGTCTCCTGCGGCAAGATCCGCAGCTTAAGGTAAGGTCTTATATTGCGGTTTCCGTGATATTCAATAATCTCTTTATCGAGAATATTGCCCGGAATGTTTATAAATTTTGCGAGCTCCTTGAAATATGAGAAAATCATCCCGGCATCTATAAGTACATCCACCACGGACTGGCAAAGACGGCTCTGCTCCTTGGAAAGCTCAGGCAGAGTTGAATAAAACTTTGTCAGTGCAAGGAGATAAATATCCGGTATTCTTTCCTTATCGGCACTGCCCTGCACCGCACCTTCGAGGAAAGCAAAGACCTTGTCATCTGTGGGACGGTTATCCAGAAAATATTCTGCACTCTTGACGGTAAAATATGCCCTGACGATATTGTCTCCGGTTGTCTTGCGCGAAGCATACAGCTCAAATACACGATCTATCTTGGCGGTGTTACCCGTAAAGAGCATCTGGGCAACCATCCGCTCCTCCAGATCATACGTTTCCACACGCTGTTTCAGCGCCTGCATAAGGACAAGGTACATCTGATCTGTCGTTCCGTTAAAATGTTCACACAGATAGTCGAGGATCACGCTGTCCGGTGCTTCAGTTTCAAAAACATGCCATGTAAGGTGAAGAAGCTGTTCATCTCTGTCGAATAGATTTTTAAGCAATATCTTCTCACAAAGGCGCAAAAGTACTTTTCCTGACAATCCCTCCGCGCCATAGCGGTTTACCATCTCATATGCCTCTGTGAAATGTCCGCAGCGAATCAGTGTCTCGCACACGCCGTTTCTTTCCTCACGCGGGAGTTGATCCTTATCAAGACTAAGCAGATATGCTACGCTTTCATCTTTATCAGATTTTTCTGCACCGTCCGCCATTTTCTTATAATATCTGACTATTGCCGACAGGACTTTCTCTCTAAAGAGCGGATGAAGCTGCATCTTCTGATCCGCATGTTCAAGTAAAGCGGCATCGTCTCCTGTAAGAACTTCTTTGCGGCATGCCTTCTCACAGGCATTTATAAACAAAAACGGATGCGACGGGTTCATCTCAAAGCAAGTGCTTAGGAGTTCATCTACATCTTCGAAAACAGGCTCTATCCTGCAGTCAGCAGTCGAGTATCTAACTTCATTTTCATCCTGAAACAGAATAACTTCCCTATTGGAAAACAAAGGCACATAGGCAGTACCTTCATTTAACAGATACGCATCCTCCGTCATCTGCTCTTCATGGCGCACCACCACATATTTCATCTTTGCTTCGCTGCATTCTACCCGGTTTGATTTGAGTATGCCCGGCAAAATCTGTGCCATCTGTGTATCAACAAGTTCAGGATAAATAAGCTTACGATAAAGCACCGCCAGCGCACCGTTCATACGGCCGTTAAAAAGCTGGTCAATCGCAAACTGTTCCATCTGTCGCTCGTATGTTCGATAAATATCGCTTTCGCGGTCTGCAAATGTAAGCAGATTTGCATAAAGCTTCGCCATGGAGTCAGCATCCAGATTAGAAGAATATGAAAAGTATAAAAATACCTCCTTCGGAATCTGGCTGTCATAATTTTCAGGCATGGCATACAGATAATATTCATAAAGTCTCGTAATACTTAATCCTGCTTTAATTGCCAGACTGTACCATTTAAAATAAATTCTCTCACGGCAGTCACCGCGAATAAGCATCGCACAAAGTGCCTCAAGAATCTCCTTTTCAGGAAAAAGTCCGTAAAGCTCAGTAAGAAGTCTTCTGTAAAATTCACGGTAGGTACGGCTCTCGCTTATAACCTTGACAGCCGCCAGGGCAAGTTCCCTGCTGATAATCTTCTTTCTTGCGCCGTAATATAATGCATGAAGTTCAAAATTACCGGCATTGTCAAGCAAAATCGGATCGCTCTCCAAAAGCTTAAGACCTGCCGAATAAAGGAACGGACTGTGACAGCCCTCGCTAAACTCCTTGTCCATGCTTATAAGCACGGTAATAGGATTTTTCTGAAGCTCCTCATCTAGTTTTAGCAGTGTAAGATAATAAAAAAGACTGCTTCCCTCTTCTTCTGAAGCATACTGTTGCAGCATACGGATGAGTGCGTCCTTTTGCTCGGCATTATCGGTAATTTTCACATATAAGTAACGATAAAAGCATATCAGTCTTCGATCTCCTGATGTGCTTATCGCCTGGTAATCCCGTAATTCCTCCAAAATTGCCTTTGCCTTGTCGATTTTACCTGTCAAGTGATACAGTTCTGCCTGCAAAAGCTGTAATCCTGCATCATATTGTATTACTTTCATCAGATCCAGTTCCCGCTGCATCTGATTGAGTGCTTCACTGCCACCGGTGCCGTCCTCATAGTCCAGACGGGCATTCAGATATTGGCCGAGTTCCTTCTGGTATGTCATATGCGCCCTGTCGCAGCCTGACACATATGAAGCCGATGCCTCAACCGGAATTCTCACTGTTTTTCTGGTCGTATTAACAATTATCGCGCCAAAATTTTTACCTGCGTGAAGCCGTTCTGCCAGTATATGTATGGGAAGCTTTAAAATGCCATCCTCAAAATCGGACTGGTCGGCACTTTTCTTCGGCAAATGAATAAAATCTCCATCCGATGATACTTCTATATATGTACTGCCCCGGTTGCTCATGCGGATTTCAATCACATCTTCCGCATTCTCACTAAGGTCCGCAAATATCAGTCCCTTATCCGGAATATTAAGACTGACCGGCTTCTTCACACCAAGTCCAACCAGAAATTCCTCCAGAAAATCGGCACGACTTCCATGTCCCTTAAGGCCGTCATAAAGTGCCCTCACATGAAGATCCTGCATGAAAGGAACCTCTGTAAAATCAGGATATTCCAAAAGGCGCTGTGCCGTCTGCGTATCTTCCATGGCCACACGCAAGAAATCTTCTGCCGTCTTTAAATCTCCCAGTACCTTTCCGGCATCCGCCACATCAATATGAAATTGATACGGTATCTCTTTCTCACCACAATTGGTTACCAAATAGAAGGAACCCTTTATTACGTCTCCGGCAGTCAGAAATGTAGTGTCCACGTCATATGCGATACGGCATTTAAGGCCTCCAAAGGAGTTATTATCTCCCGGAATCCGCACACGCAGATTCGAAGAATACACAAATCCCTTAACGCTTAATCCGTTCTCACTTCCGATCCATAAGCTTTTCTGAACCACGGTATTCATCCGCAGCGTCTCATCTATATTATCAGGCATCCAGCTCATCTTCGGCCGTTCCGAATCGATGATTCCCTTCGCCAACCGGTTAATTCTCTCTTTCATTCCTACCACCTGTTGTTTATTATAAAACTTCAATAAGTGTTCATAGTATATTAGTATACCACACTATATTCTTTTTTTCATCATGGTGTTGCTGATTTTCTCATATACAGTGTCAATCATTACATGCAATACCAGTCCCCAGGCGCCAAGGATTCTGATTGTATACGGAAATTCCGAATGAAATATTTTCATTGACCAGTCCGGATTCCAGAGCACTAAGGTAAATACACAGGCAAATAATATTTCATAGCTCCAATCCGTCGGTAAGACTTTCAATTCTTGTGTTTTTTTCATCTTTTTATCCGCCAGAAATATTACCAGAGGCAGTGCCAGATAAATCAGTGTATAGGATCCGCTCCAGCTTGGGAAAAATATCATAATTCCCGCCAAAAGTATCAGCTGCTTCCATATTTCTTTCTGCAATACGGCACAAAAAACCGAAACCGCAAAAAAGATCCACGCGATTTTCTCACCATATGCGAACGTGACCGCTTCCGGAAGTCCGAAATAGTCGCCCACCAGAGCTGTCAGATATGCCACACTTCTTAAGTCTCCGCCAAGCATGGCGCCTGCCGTGATATATCTGAAATTATAAAGAAGGGTCTTGATTCCCTCGATTCCGCCAAAAAACGGAAACGGAGCAAATACCAGTAAAATACCGTAGAGTGTCAGGCGAACTGCTTCTTTAAAACGCTTTTCCCTCAGATACAAAAGTCCGAAAACAGCCGGATACAATTTCATTGCAGCTGCTGCGGCCAGAATAAGGAGCGCCATTTCACGTTTCCAGAACACCTTTGAATCCTTCCAGTATAAAAATAAAAACAGCAGAATCAGCACCATATATACAGAATTTCCCCGTTCAAACATTCCTACAAACGGTGCCGACAAAAGGATCAGCAGCAAAAGTCCCAGCTGTTCTCCCTTTTTCATACATTCTGTAAATCTCTGTACCATAAAAATAAACAGTACCGTCAAAACCAGTGTATAAATCACATAAAGATTCATTCCCAGCAGATTGTCCCGCAGACCATGACCGCCTTCACCGGTAACTACACTCGGAGCAATAAATTTTCCCAATATGTAATATAGAATAAACGCAAAAGGCGGAAAAGCGGCAAAGGGACTTGATTGGTACACATGCTGCGGATCCTGCACATACAAAATCTGATTATAAAAATCCGCACAATAATCGTCATAATAATAATACAACGGTTTAAGTGCCTCTCCGTCGCTTTTCATTATTAAGATAAATGAGAATATAAATCCCATAAGGCTTAATCCGTAAAATAAATATCTAGGTCTTATCTTTATCATTTCCAGTCTCCCACGTACTGACGTATACCAGACTTGTCATCCGTCGGCTCAAAACTTGTCCAGATCGGATATGGGTAAGTATTTCCTGCGAGCGCATCATCAGTCGGAATAGTCTGTTCGGCATTATCCGTTCCTGATACCGTCAATGAAACAAGTCCGTCAGAGCCAGTAGCCGTGATTTTTGCATAAGTATTTACTCCGGGCATTCCTATAATATTTACTCCGGACTGTGCAATATACCGGCATTCATCAGTTACAGATATGCCTTCAACATTCACAGCCGAATTTTGATCATAAGACCATATATTATTTAGCTGCCCTATATATCTTCCTGCAAAAACCTGTGTTCCATTTGCATCGGCTTTTCCGGTAATATAACAGGATGAAAGCTTCAGTCCGCTGGATCTTGCCTTATCATAAGCACCTATTATTCCACCAACCATAGCATTAGTGCCATTCACATAAACATCTGCATTACTGAATGTTTTGCTGACTGTAAGTGTTCCTGTTACAGATCCTGCAAGACCGCCGGCATATTTGGCTGATACTATTGTCTGACTGTTATCAGCTGCATTTTGTGCTGCATTTCCTGTGTCCTGATATGAACTATTTCTTCCTGCCACATAGCAATTTGTGATGGAATAATCTTCGCTGTCGTTATCAGGTCCAAAGCTGCTGTTGGTGGCCAGATTGCCAATCAGGCCTCCGGCACATTCTCCGGTAGATGATACATAGCCAGAGAAAAAGCAATTTGAAATCTGCATCTTCTTTCCTATACCTGAGTTACCGCCCGCATTACCTATAAGTCCTCCGGCATAGCCTCCGTCTGAACTAATAAGCAGATTTTTTCCTTTTACATATGACTTATCTATCGTCAGATTATCTGAGTCGGTATAACCTATAAGTCCTCCTATTCCGGACCATCCGCCCTTTATCTGAAGATTGTCACCCTCGACCAGAACATTTTTAAGTTTCAAATCAGTACCGGACGCTTGTCCGACAACCGCACCCGTATTCACGGTTCCCGACACTTTAGTTTCGTCGCCGTATATATGAATGTTATTTAACGTCAGATAACTGCCATCGTTCTGAACCCTATCATTTATCTTTTCTGCTTTAGCAACCAGCACTGCTGCCGGGTGACCGTTACTCTCTATAACCGTATCCTTCATGTTCAGGTTAGATATGGTCATCTTTGTTGTCTTTTTGAATAATGCAAGTCCATCCCACTCACTGTTCGCCACACGCAGCTTTGAAATTATATGCTGCTGTCCGTCATAGGAAATAAGGGCCGGATTATCTATCGGAACAAATTCGGTCGTTATATTTTCACCTCCATTGCCATCAACATAATTGTACCAGACTTGCATTCCCGTAGACGGATATGCACCGGCAATTTCCTCTGAATACGGACTTGTCTTTGCACTGACAGAATCATCATTTTTCCAGAGAATATTGTCTGTCTGAACGGCATGCGTTACAATGATTGATTTATAATAGTCTCCACCATAATATCTGTCATTTACGGTGCCCAGATTCAGTAAATGCCTTGAATTGGATATATAAGCGGTATACTGGTTTGCAGTGCCCTCTATCTTCTCGACACTTTCAAACAAACTATTGCCGCTTACTGTCGGTAAATTTGGATTATTTATTTTTTGACCTGGTTCTGCAATTTTTACACTTATATTTTCTCCGTTTATAAACTGTCTATCCCTATGTCCGTTCCAAAACGGATCTAATGACATGAAATTTGAGGTCTGAAATGTGCGGTTATCAAGATAAAACCGGATTTTAAGTCTGCCATCTTCAGTTTCCCCAACTTCAAAACGATGTGCCCCATCTTCATTGCAATTATGCCACCAATCCCTTTGATATCCCCATTGATGATCAAAGTACGGGCTATCATCATCAGAACGAATATAGCAGCAATCTGATATCTGGCCATTATTGTACTTAAATGCAAGCGTATAATATACTTTATTTTTGCTGGTTTCTCCCGTGATGCAGTATGTCATGTATATCCAGCCATCATGGTCTCGATATTTTGCAAAATTAGCTACTGTTTGCTCAGATATATACTCCGTATACAAACGATTTCCGTTCTCCATCTTAAAACCGGGTGTGTCAGAGTCCTCAGGTACATCAGGTTCTTCTCCCGCCTTTTTTACAACTCTTACCCAGTCTCCTGTATGGGACTGCAAAAACCACGGTAATTTTTCTGCAGCTTTAATCTTTGATGCGTCCGTGCCTGCATATATTTTGGCAATCTCACTGACAGTCGGCATAGGATATTTAGCCGGAGCGTCTGTCTTAACTGATTTCTTTAATAAAGCATCATACGGATAGGCATCGGCCCCTGACAAGTCAACCTTATCTAAAGAATCTTCGCCCTGCGCGCCTGTATTTTCTGTTGTATCTGCCTCTCCCTGAGAGTCTGTATTTTCATCAGAAAAAAGAGTTTTAAGTTCAACTGCATAATCAACAACATAGCTGTCATTTACCTTACCTGACACATAGGTGGACGGATAAATACTCTGTAAATTTGAAGCGTCTGCACCTGAAAGCATATCCGACGGAAGTTTTCCACCTTCGCCATCTTCATAGCAGGCCACAAATGCAGCAGCATTTACAGAAACCTCTTCCTTAATTTCTACGGTCTTTCCTGTATATGCGCCATCCTTGTCATATGTATCTGTGCCTGTCACGGCAGTACTGTTCTCGCTATCCGCTGTCTCAGACTGAGCTGTGTCCACGGCCTCCGACTGGGCTGTGCCCGCTGTGTCCTCTTCACCTGATGCTGCTGCAGGTGAATACACAGATGCGGATACATAGACACAGGATACGGAAGCATCTTTTGGTAACTGAGCCGCAAGGCCACCGGCTATGCCACCAGCGCTTATGCTATATGAGCTATCAGCATTTTTGCCTGAAACGGCATAAGCAGCTATGTTGTATCTTCCGCAAACGTTACGGAATTCCTTATATGCAGCATCCGTTCCGGTTCCCGGTACCTGAGCCGCATCGTATAATGCGTTATAGGTATGGCCGCCGACATAACAGTTTGCAATCTGAACCTGAGTTCCCTGACCATACTGCGTTCCTGACGCACTGCTGTTTGATACATCAGAGGCCTTGGTTACAGAACCCAGCAAACCGCCTGCATTTTTTCCTTCTACATAAATGGATGAGGTACTGTTTACTATCTTAAACTGCGCATCCTTACTGTGAATGATCGCATCTCCGACAAGTCCGCCCGCCGTACCCTTTGCGGCACATACCCTGTATGTAGCCTCAGTCTTTTCATCAAGGTCACTGCTACCATTGTCATTAAGAGCTTTAGAATCCAGCTTTTCACGGAAATGATTTTCGACAATTGTCTTCTCAATCGTCAGGCTCTTACCTTCAAATAAGCCGACTGCCGCACCGGCAGCTGCATCGCTGCCCTCAGCCCGAATGTTCGGATATTCTACATCTACATTTCGTATCTTTACAGATGGATAATTTGTAACAGATGAACCTCCTTCTGTGGTGGTATTCGGACTAACCTGTCCTATTACGGCACCTGCATTTTCATTTACATGAATAAGCGGTTCACAAATTAATAAATCCCTGACTTCAAGATCACTGGAAATATTTCCGAACAAACCACCGGCACCATCAACTGAAAGAATATGTTTACCCGTGATTCTATCTGTGATATCAGATACGGCATTTGATGCACTATCAGAATTTTCTCCTACCTGCAGGTTGTCGATGCGTTTCGTATTACCGCGGTATACCATAGGATAATCAGGTTCAATAGGCAGATAGCTTCCCGCCTTTGTTGATTTTTCTGTATATGATACATTGGTTTTATCAGGATTATCGGAATTCAAATCTATGCGGTAAGTAATCGAAATAGTCGATGCATCCTTATTGAGTGCTGAATTTTCAAAATTTTTATGTAACTCGGCCACATGACCGCAATAGCCGCTTATATCTCCACTGTCGCTTCCCGACTTCCAGTTGAGACTTTTTAGCTGCATGGCTGTCACAGTTTTCGAATCTGATGATGTATCGGACATGTCAGACGTATCATTATCCTGAGTTCCGGCAGATCCTGACAACGAGTCGGATGATACACTCTTACCCGCACCGTAAAGTTCATCCGGTTCAAAACCTGACACACGCGCATCAAGATTCTCCAGATGCCTGAATGAGCTTATCACCGCCCCACGATTGGTATCGACCGATGCAAAAAGACTGTTTCCCGATGATGTATTGCTGGTCTCCACCGATGAATAAGTCTGATTACTCAGAGCCTTTGCATATACGTAAACATTTTCACCCGGGATAAAATTCTCGGTAAAACCTCTGCTATCCTTTTGAAGCACCATATCCGTCTGTGTGCTCAGATTGAAATCCATGAATTTAAATCCGGCTTTTGCATCGGAACTGCTATTTTTTCCTGACGCTTCGGTGTCATATGCGGTAATATCATCCAGGATTACAACATATGTTCCGTCCTTATCCGACTCACTGCCGGTTGTTTTAGACACGCGCTTGGAGCGACTCGTAGAAGCACTGTTTACGTCAATATAACCCACCGTACCGCTCTTTTCTCCCTGAACAAAGAGACGAAGTATATGTTCTGCCTGATTTTCATCTTTGATCTCAACATATAAAATATCATCATTGATAAGCTTTACAACCGGTGCCGTAAGCTCTACGGTAGGAATCACTTCAGGACTATCAAGGGTTTCCGAAGCATAATGCCCTATGGCAAATTTTTTATCGATAAGGGCTGAATTGGCACCGGTAAAGGTCTCTCTCTTCCCTGCATCCGATGCAGCCGCTTTAAGGGCCTCGCTTCCGATATCGTCCTGAACAAATTCATATCCGTCAGAATACCATACTTCCCTCACAAGGCCGGTTTTAGGCTCATAAAATATTATATAACTGCCGTTTTCGCGGATTGTCTCATCAATTGAACCAAAAGGCAGAAGACGATTTCGAATCTCCTCCGTCTTGTTTTCCTCATCTGATTTCCCTGGTGCATACAAAACTGCATATGAAGAAGAGCCCTGTATTTCCATGCCCAGCTTCTGCAATTTAGCATTATCATCCAAAAGCTCTTCTGCATCCATATTAAGGAGACGTTCGAAGGTGCCGCCGGATTTTTCAAGTGTCAGATGATTCTGTGCCGCCAGAAATATCTCTTTGGCTGTCTGATCCATCTCCAGGCGTCTTAATTTTCTCTGATAGTGAATTACCGCAACAAAAGAAAGACTGGCAAGAATACTGACGATCGCTATAACCGCCAGAAATTCTCCCAGTGTGAATGCTGCAATATTTTTCTTTCTGTTCCGTTTCTTATGCTCCATCTATCATTTTCCTCCCGAAAGATTCACAGCCTTTACCACCAGATCGATCGGTTCCACTGCCGGTGTCCAGCTTGTACCAAGCATATCTTTTTTTCTGTAAACTGCAAGTTTTTTGATAGTAAAACAAGACGTGTCACTCGAATATGTATAGCTTTCAAAACTCGTGCAATATCCGTCAGGTATCGAACCGTTGGTTAGAAGGGCTGTCTTGGAATCACTGTAGCCCTCGGCAGCTGATTCTCCGTACCACTTTTCAATTCCTGTTCCGGCAACTCCACCATTTTCATCCGACGATACTCCAAATCTCATCCACCGATGGCTGTTGCCGCTTCTAAAAAGAGGATTAACAGCATCCGCACCGCTTGATGATGTCTTTACCTCAAGAGCGCTCGACAATTCATCCGTCATTAGCTGTGCCGTGACAGCAAGAGCCTGCTGGGCATTAGCCTTCTCCTGGGTTCTCTGATAAACATTTTTTACCATAACCACTCCGCCGCCAAGTACCATTCCTATCAAGCCCAAAAGGAGTACTGCAGCCAGAAGCTCTGTGAGCGTCATACCACAGTTTGAACGAAGCTTTTTCCACATAATTCCCCTGTCTCCTTTCAGTGCCGTTAATATTCACATAATTATTTCTTTCCGGCTTCATATCTGTAAACAGTCTGGGCCGCTGCGCCTGTCTCAGAGTCCTCCAAATCTTCGCTGCTGCCGCTGCTATGACTTTTTTTACTGTTTACATAGAGTGTTATAGGATATTGACCGGTATTATAATTTGTTGACTTGCCGGCCTTATAAGCGTCCGAAGCCAGACTTTTATATACACCTGACGCAGTACCATTACCTGCATCTGTAAGTTCAAGCACATAATTATCAGTAAGTTTACAGTCTGATTCTCCAGCCTCTAACTTATTGCGGCTATCATAATATGACGACATCTGAACCTCGCCCTGTCTTAATATCTTGCCTGATGCCAGAAACACACTGAGAAAAAGAATGATTCCCAGTGAAATAATCAGGATAGATACCAAAACCTCAGTCAAAGTCTCTCCCTCCTCAGAATACATCTTACCTTTAAGGAGATTTCTATAACTTCGTATATTTTTTTGCATTATTCCATTATTTTCGCTATCCATATCAGATCACCAATCCTTATCATGACCTCTCTGATACTGAATTCCTGTTGTTCTCAGCAATTCATGTTTTCAGCAATTCATGTTCTTAAAACTCAATGTTCAAGCAATTCCTTCTCTATCGTGCCATTCTGCCACTTGATAGTAGTAAGTATCGTGGTTGTCGTGATCGTATAAGACTCATCATCGTCATCTGTATCTGTGCCGTCACTATCCGAACCGTCTTCGCTATCATCATCAAAGACCTCTACACTTACAGTCTGATTTTTTGATGCGAGAGCCTCAAGCTGCAGACGCCTTTCGCTCCGCTCCTCTTCCATATCAGGAGCCGTCACTGTGTCAGAGACAACAGCTGTTATCTTATAATTGTCAGCCATATAGAGACGTACGTTCGTTTTAAGCGGTTCAATCGAATCTTTGCCTGTACCTGACTTTTTAACCGAAAGCGTAAAATCCTTATATCTCTTTCCTTTCGAGTATGATGACCCGGATTTACTGCTTTCAGCCAATCCGCTGTTTGCGATGCCGGTCGTCCCGGTTTCGCTGTCATCTTCTGACTCGTTGCTTTCATCTGTTTGCCTGCGATATTCATTATTTTCATAAATATCAACAATCATGGAGTCAAGGATCGCACCGGATGTGCCGGATGTCCATGTTGTATCCGAGGAGCGGCTGTCATAAAATTTGTTCCAGCTGCTTTCATTATCCTGATTTTTGGTACTTCCTACATAATAACAGGCAAAATCATCCTTCACGTCGTCATCACGGCTATCTTCCACAATCACTTCCTTGATCTTGACTATGTTCTCGGTCTTTAGAAGCTCATCTCTTAAAAATGCGGCTGCCGAATCTACAGCATACCGTTTCTGATCTTCGTTAGGAAGCTGTCTTATCTTGCCTGCCGAGGCAGTCGTGGAAGCCAGCAGTATCGATGCACCTACGCTGCAAAGTACAAAAAACAGAAGTGCCGCCATCAGGCTGGCACCATCCTGATTATTCACACGTCTGAAAATCCATGCCAAATTCATTCGGCTTTCACTTCTGTTTTCTGCTCTTTTCATTTTTATTACTCTCCAAGGGCAGCTTCCGCTGCAGTTTCTATATCAGATCTTTTAAGATTAGATACGTCAGCGCCGGCAAGTCCTGTCGCACCTTCCGTATTCTCCTGCGAAGCCACAAGACCTTCCTCTGTATCAGCGTCATATCGCGTTTCAAAATATGTCAGCTGAAATGAAACAGACACCCGGTCTCTGCTAAGATCCGCATTTTCATTATCTGTAAGTTCAGCACTATCATCAATGCTCAAATCTTCTATGATGCATCTGTAAGGTCCGTTTAAAACCTCATGAATCATAGAAACGGCCTTGTCATAGTTTTCTGCCTCAAATGAAATATTCATCGCACGACGAATCTGCATTCCGTCGATCTGAGGTTCTGAATATTGAAACGAGAAATTATATGCATTTGCAAAAATACGGTTAATTTCCTCCGTCTCTGCCTTAAACTGGTTGTAGGCAGGAACCACCGGCTGATCAGAGTCTTTATTTTCTTTAATCTCAGCCTTCATCTGTTTGATTTTCTTTGCCTTAATCTGCTCGGTTTGAATTTCAGCCTCCAAATCAGAGGTATCTGCGGCTTCAATCCTGTTTTGAATAGGAAGGTAAAAGAATACCGTGTATCCGACTGCCAGCAGTACAATCACCAGTGCCAGAAGCAATGCTTTCTGTGTTTTTGATAAAATATATTTTTGCAGTGAATTCATTATTCCTGTCCGCCCTCTTCCGGTTTGTTAAAAAATACCATCATTGACACGCCTACGTTTTTAGAGGATGCCGGCAATGTTTCTGCTCCATCCTTCTCTATGGTCTCCTCAAGGGATGCCGTCACATACCGTACACTTGTATCCTGCTCTACATCCCGGACTAGTTCAGGTAAAAATGTTCCGTCCGGCAAAGTACCTTCAAGAGACATCTGATCAGCCGTGATAGAAACGGACGATATCGCTGCCAGAGTGAAAATATTAGTTTTCAGAGAATCCAGCATAATTTCCCTATTCGGAAGCTGTGACTCTTCGGCATTCAGATATGTATTTCCGTAATGAGCGTATTCTGCCACTACAAGATCATATTCTTCATTGGCCTCTTTAAGCGCATCAAGCTGACGCTGTGTGGCAGCATACAGTGATTCTGCGGTATCTGCCTTTTTTAAAAGTCCTACCACCGCAACCTGTGAAAATGCATAAACACAAACCATAAATATGGCGAATATGCCAAGCTCAGCAGCAATAACTTCCTTTTTTATCTGATTTTGGTACAGATTTATACGGCGTTTCTTCGGATATCTTGTGCCGCCAATCTGCATATTTGCGATTGATTTTATACTTGCCACTATTGTACCTCCTGAAAACTACAGCAAAACTCCATAAGTCTGCGGACTGTCAATCCAGTCATTTTCTTCATCGTCATCATCGATGGCTATGTCCGGGCAAATATCTGCTATGCTTCGCACCGGTAAATCAAGCGTTTCTTCCAATGCATCAAGCAGTCCTTTGTAGCGGGCGCCTCCACCGCAGCAATACAGGCTGTCAATCGTATTATTTACATTATTGAAGCTGTAGAAGTTCATTACACGCATGACCTGTACGGCACGTGTTTTGTATTGCTCATCCAACACGGCATTAAGCTTGGCATCATCCGCCTCGTCCCTGTTTTCCTCATCAGCCTCTATGCCCAATTCCCGCATCTTGTCCTTGTCACCGGAACGAATAAGTTCGATTTCATAGCACCCCGGTTCGATGGATCTGGTTATATCATATATTCCCTTTTTGAAGAAATGAATATTCATCGAAGATGTTCCGAGATCCAGGATTGCATAATCCTTCTTTCTGTCCTCATCGTCTACCGAGTATTCCAGAATCCTTCCGAATCCGAGCACAGCAGGTACAAGACCTACAAGCTTAAGATGCGCAAGCTTTGCAAGCTTTTTATATCCCTGCGAGAGCTCCTTTGAGCACGCCGCACCGATAATATGCATTGTCTCGCCTTTCGGAATATTAACAGAATCAGAATCTCCGATTTCTGAATCATTTTCGCGACTTTGATCCCTATCATCGTCTGCAGCATCAACCACCGCATAGTCAAATACATACTTATCTGTATCATCACCGATATAATCGTGAAATTCATACGGTAGATTAAGTTTTAACTGCTCCTCCGTCATTTTCGGAAGCTCAAACCTGCGCACATAGGCGTCATCCGGTTTTATAACAAATATGACATTTTTGCATTTGATTACATATTCTTTAAGTAAATCCCTGATAAGGTCCGCACAGGCCCGCATGTCGGTAAGGTCGATTCCCTGAACCTTCTCACTGATAAATTCCTTAAGCTCTCCTTTTTCCGCATATGCAATCTTGATGCGGTAATGTCCAATCTCAATTCCCAGACAATTTTTCATATGTATGTTCCCCTAAAAGTCAATCAGTTACTGTTTTGTGCTTATGGTAAGCACCATCAAAAAAGAATGTGCCTTGGCACATTCTCGCGCCGAGCGCGGTCGCTTGCGACATGATTCCTCATCGCGCGAGTGCGCATCCTCGCGAAGCGTTTTTTGTTTCATAGGACGCATTTTCCTATGAAACAAAAAGCCCCGTATACCACTGTGTCAATATATCTCCGTAAAGCATCATAAGGAAGCAGGCCGCCGCTATGGCAGGTCCGAACGGGATCTTGTTTTTCTTAAATAGTATTGAGCCTGCAAGTCCAAAGATACAACTCAAAATCAGAAAAAATAAAATTGCCCAAACAGAATTCATATATAATCCTGTCACAAAAAAAAGCTTAATATCGCCGCCCCCGAGACTTTCCTTGCCGCTTACATGGTCAAATATAAGCGAAAGGACAAGCATCAGTACAGCCAGCCCTGCACCGTAACAAAAGCCCCTAACAAGACGAGATACAGGTTCAGGCAAAAATACGGCCGTGCCAAAAAACACTACTATACCCACTATCTGCAGTCTGTCAGGTATTATATACTCATGCAGATCGGTAAGTGTAAGGCACATAAGCACCATCCAGAAAAGGATTCCCCTTACAGCCAATACGGAGATATCATAGCGATATACAATCAGGCAGCAGGCGATTCCCGATATGAGCTCAGTAAAGAAGGATTCCGATGAAATCTTTCTGCCGCAATAGCGGCACCTGCCTTTAAGGCATAGCCATGAAAGCAGAGGTATCAAATCTGCTGCCCCCAGCACATGTTCGCAGAAATCACAATGCGACCTGCCCTTTAAGGCTGACTCCCCTTTAAGCATTCTCCCCGCAAGACAATCGGTAAAGCTTCCCAGGGCACAGCCGAGAATAAAAGTTATAACCAGAATATAAATCGTCAAAAATGTTGTCTGATGCAGCATGTTTTTAAAGTTCTCCCGAAACAACAGTTATGTGACTCAACCATTATACAAATCAGCTTTTGGTCATGGACTTTTCTATGGTAGATAGAGTATCTCTGCTGTACCAATTGTTCGCATTATTTTCGAAATTAACACTATTCCATGCCTCTGCCTGATCATCCTTAAGTGTACCTGAGGCAATCCTACTGCTTCCATCACTGTAAAGAATAACTGTATAAAAATCCCAGCCGCCGTCCGGTTCTTCCTTAGTTCTGGACTTTACTAACAGATTACCGAGTCCGCATGATTCGATATATTGTTTCAGACGTGCCGAATTGCCGTTTGCAGTTCCCAATATTTTAACACTATTGCTAGCACATATATGCATCTCACTTATCCCGACTGCAACAGTTACGCAGGCATGGTCATACTCATCTCCTTTATCAGTGGTAAACTCAATGTCCCCGCTCATGTATCCTGTCTTAAGAGCCGACAATACATTTCGTGCATTAGCCATATCCACGGCACGGCGGCTTCTCTCCAGCTGACTGGTAAATATCGGTATGCTGATCGCCGTGAGTACACCGATGATGGCAACAACAACAAGAAGCTCCGCCAATGTAAATCCGTGAGAATTTCTTATCTTTTCATGTACTCTTCTAATACTCATACACATCCACCCCCGCAAAATCGATCCAGCATCAATGCGTGCCGTTTTATATTGTTTTAAATATTTTAATTCTAACTTAATTTTCTGTAAATGTCAAAAAAAATTGACAACTCACAGTTGGCAAAATAATTGACCTTTAGTTATAAAGATGCCACCGCAAGGCAGCACCTTTAATCTACTCAAGCGGAATCTGCAGTTTCTGTCCCTCATACAGTAGATTTGCCGAACGAATGGAGTTTCTATTTGCATCATAAATTTTTCTCCAGCAGGATTTATCTCCGTAATAATAGTAAGCTATCTTATACAGATAGTCGCCTTTTTGTACCGTATAGACTGCCTCATTTTTCTCGTCAATCGCACCGGTCAGCATATTGTGCTCATATTCAACGTCATACAGTCCCAAAACAGCATCCATTCCGGAATTGCTGCTGAAACACTTGAGGATCACCGTATCCCAGGAACCGTATTTTTCATAAAGCTGGTCAGGTGTCGGCCCGTCTTCCTGTCCGTATGTATTAAGGTTGCTTGCCTTTAGCTTTGAAAGTCCGTCCGGATTGTTTTTATATGAGGCAAGCCGCAGTTCATTTCTCATCGGACTTAATACTCTCGCTATCTCTTCAGACGTTTTACCCTCTGCTCTCATCTCTTCCCAGCGATTATACATTTCCTTAAAATCTGCATGATAAGCTATACGTTCTTCCTTCCACTTTTCAACCTGCGCCGGATCAGAAAAATCATTCGATGCATAATTCCCCAAACGTTCCGAATCTTCCCGCGGTGAAAATCCGTATACCGCCGACGGATCATAACGGACATCCTCCATCGCCTTCACATTGAGCCTGGGGTCATGTTCATAACTTGAGACAGCCGCATTTGCTGTAAGGACAGTACCCACGCACAGGCACAGCGTCAGCAACAATGCAAAGAGCCGATGAATCATATTTTTTTCTGTTTTTTTCATCATTTCCATACCACTTCCTCCCTTGGTGTAAAAAACGCGAAATTTTAATCCGCAGTGCATGCCAGAAAAATCAAAGATTTTCCTGGCTGTCTGACATTCACTTGTTTTTCATGTTCATAGTATAGCATAATCCTACATACACAACAATCTGTGATTGATTGAATTCTGTTTTTAAGTTATAATGTGAAAGCTCGGCTATGTGTTTTCGAGCTTAGTATGAGTGATATTTTAGTTTTTATCACTGAAAGGGCCACGATTTATGGATAAAATTATAATTCCCGCGAATTTAGATGATATGATAAATAATGCGATTGATTTCTTCTGGTCTACGCGAAACGGTCAGATGAAGAAACAGAATGATTCCAAGGTTCATGATCAAGGAAATCGCAGTGCTGTTACAGGCGGCAAACAGTTGGATGGTTTTGTAGGGCTTATTTCAGATATTCTTGTCATGAACGGTGTGCCAAAGACAAGTATTTTTACGAATTCCGATCTGGAACTTCCGGGTTTTTATCGTCCCAACAAAAAATGGGATCTGCTTGTTGTCGACAAAAATGAATTGGTTATTGCCATAGAATTTAAGAGTCAGGTTGGTCCTTCTTTTGGAAATAATTTCAACAATCGGACTGAGGAGGCCATGGGAAGTGCCCTGGATATCTGGACTGCCTACCGTGAAGGCATATTTGGGTCTCAAAATGCACCGTGGCTTGGATATTTTATGGTTCTCGAAGAATGTCAGAAATCCACTGTTCCGGTTAATGTACGATCACCGCATTTTAAGGTTCTTGATGAATTTGTAAATGCTTCCTACAAGGACAGATATCAGATATTCTGCAATAAACTCCTTCTAGAGCGTCAATACAGTGCAGCATGCTTTATGACAACCCGCAATGGTAATGATAAAAATTATCATGACTGCCCCGATGCCAATTTATCTTGCAATACCTTTATCAGATCAATGCTTGGTGCAGTATTTGCACATTTTTAGATGGTGACTTAACATGACAACTCAAACATTATACCGCGCGGATGCAAGAAATTTATCAATGATCGCTGATAACAGCGTCCATCTGATCTTGACATCTCCGCCCTATTTTAACTTAAAAGAATATCAGCGTGGAAAAAATCAATTAGGCATAATTGATGATTATCAGAGCTTTATTGATGAACTGGAGAAGGTCTGGAAAGAATGTTTCAGAATATTGGTTCCCGGTGGCCGGATCGTCTGCGTAGTCGGTGATGTATGTCTTTCGCGAAAAAAATACGGACGGCACGTGGTGATGCCACTGCATTCAGATATTGCCGTGACCTGTCGAAAAATAGGCTTTGACAACCTTAATCCAATTTTATGGCATAAGATTTCCAACGCAAAATTTGAAGCGAATAAAAACAGCTCGATTTTGGGAAAACCATATGAGCCGAATGCCATCATAAAAAATGATCTGGAATACATCCTGATGGAGAGGAAACCGGGCGGATATCGAAAGCCAACAGCAAAACAACGTGAAGCCAGTAAAATCGCAAAAGAAGATTTTCAAAATTGGTTCTGCCAGATTTGGGAGCTTCCCGGCGCATCTACACGCCACGGGCACCCCGCGCCATTTCCGTTCGAACTGGCAGCAAGACTGGTTAAAATGTTCTCATTTACCGATGATACCGTAGTAGATCCGTTTTGCGGAAGCGGCACGACCATGGTCGCTGCCATGAAAAATAACAGAAATTCCATCGGAATAGAGACAGAAAAGCTATATTGCGAACAAATTGTAAAGAGGCTTGAAAAGGAACATTCGAAGGCATTTCCCTCAGAAAATACTTATATAGATCTGGGCGATCAGGACTGAAAAGCAATTTCCTAAAATAAAAACAACAGGCAAAATCAATATATCAGTTTTGCCTGTTGTTTTCTTTCTTTTTGACAACTGTCAAAGTATTTACTTCGCCGGCCCCTTTTTTGAATTTTCTAATTTATTGTTCAAATCCTTCTGGGCATTGTTGTTCATCGGTTTCTTTTTATCCCCCGACAATTCAACAAAGGATAATTTTAATTTCTCCTCAGATTTATTTGCTCCTGCGCTCTTCTCCACATTAACCCAGCTATTATCCTTTGCCTCGAATTCACCTGTTATTATGTCGTTAAGCCACGCATACTGTGAGTCAATTGCATCTTTCAAATTTTTCACGATGTCTTTTCTCTTATTACCGCGCTCATAGAATCTCTTGCCGCTATTCTTATCCAGATATTCTTTACAATGTTTGCTGAAGGTTTCCAGGGAATACTTGATATTTTCCAGATTGTTCCGGCTGTTTCCTTTTTTCAGATTTTTCTGCAAATCCTTCAAATCATCTTTGATCGTGTTGAATTCCTTTGAATCAAACAGACGATATCCGTTTATATGCTTATCAAATATTTTCCGGTCGAATTCGGCCATTTGCTCTGAAAGCGCATCCATTACTTCATCTTGAGACCTCTGGGAAGTCCAGTGTTCTCCATTGATGCTTACCGCCTGTTTCTGCAATCCCTGCTGGATACCACTATAAATTCGCGAGTCGGTAATAAAATTCAGGTCCATATCACGACTGTAGTTGTAGCGAGCAGTTGCTCCTTCACTCTCGTAACTTGCTCTTTGATCGCGATTTCCATTCAGATCCAGTAATTCTCCCGATGCCCTCTCCCTATCCTCCAGTTCTTTTTGTGCATCTTTTTCTTCCTCAGTATATTTGTGCTCATTTAGGGTTCTTATATAGCACAAACCTTCTCTGGCAATCTTCTTCTTCTCTTTAGGCATGGAATTTAAAAGATTTTGTATATTATATGTCGACATTTCTCGCAAAAAATCTGAAGCTTCCATGCCTCCATAGGCTTTTGTAATTGTTTCGCTCATCTCGTGAGTCGAGGATAGTGCGTTAAAGATTCCGAGATCCAACAATCCCGTATTCTGAATAGCAATGGACTGTGCGATCCACTCATCACTGTGCTTTCCTTTATTTGCAAGCGAATACTCACCCTCAGGAATATAGATACGGTTCATTCTCCGCTCTTCCAGCTTCTCCATTCGCTTTTCAAATTCAACCTTATTTAACTCCCGGTTCGAATCCAGCGGGATAAAATAATTCATAATATAATTAGTTATTACTTTTTTATTATGATCGTCCTTAGGCAATGCCGACTGCAAAAGCGACAGATCGATCAAAAAATCCACCTGCGCATCTTCCGTCCTTGACTGCATTTCTCTGTCGATATCTTCAAACAGAGGCTCTTTATATTGCTCCGGCTTCGTGTATTTTTGATTATCATACTGATAAACATTTTCTATAATTTTTTTCGGCATGACTTTATCTCCTTATAAAATTGCTTTGGGTGTCAAAATTTTCTTCGTCTGTGTTCCTGCGTACTTGTTAGTTGCCATTTCATTTTCCTCCTGTTTTTTCAATTTTACGTATTTTCTATGGTCACACTATGGCTTCTTTTCTTCTGACAATCACAGTGTAACATGTAATTGTAGACAATTGTGGGACAAGGAATCATCATGTTGTTTATAAATTAACATAAACTGAAAATTTTATCAAGTTGCATCCGAAAATACAGACAATTCCGGCTGCGCATATGTTGCTGTACACGGATAGACATTTTTTTAGATACACTTGATTTACTTTTGGTGGTATTTTATTGTTGTGGGGACGTGCAAAGACTGATATAATAAAGGAAAAGCGAGGTGATAGATATGAAGAAAAACAAGGGCTTTACACTGGCGGAGCTTCTGGTTGTAGTGGCTATTGTCGGAATTCTGGTCGCAATATCTATTCCGATTTTTACCGGCCAGTTGGAAAAAAGCCGCAAGGCGGTAGATATGGCAAATGCCCGCAGCATCAAATCAGTTCTGTGTGCAGCGATGGCCGATGGGACACTGGAAATGGACGATGGAGCAAAACTCGCAGTGCAAATTCAAAAAAACGGTCTTCCAATACTATATCTTCAGGGAAATATAAAATTGAACGGTAAAGTGCTTTGGTCTGAAAAAAAAGCCGATCATTATACACTTAGTGATAATCAGCTTTCTGCAGTAGAGGATATGATAAATCTCCTGAATCAGGCAGTCGGGAATGTTCGTAAGATGAATGTGAAAGCTACTACATTTATCACAAGTTCCGGAAAAGAATCAAAGATTGCCTGGTACGCTGTCAGGCTTACAAGTGATGGTGCTTGCCGCTATGGAAAGGGCTCTAAAAGCGGAGCTGATGACACTATTTTGAATGCTAATTGGATTGATGAGGAATTCTGATCCGTGCGAAACAATTTTCATATAGAGTAAAAAAAACAAGAAAAAAGTTAATGATGGCGGCCCGATAGCAGGAAATGGAATGGTGTTCAGGTGTTCCTCGCAGGGATTCTCTATGAATCTTGCTTCTTCGCCAAAGCGCCCGATCCGCGCAAACTCGTCCGTCCGCAGGTCTGCCTTCGGCAGTCTCTGCGTCTTGGACTCAAACAGGGTGCGCTCCCGTCGGGCTGGCGAAGACGCACGATTCATGAGAATCCATCTGCTCGTCCAAAATCACACCATTCCATTTCCTGGCCGGGGTCTGCCAGCAATAAAGGTGCTTTCTCGATGCAAGACTGATACTGAAATTTTACCGATGGCCAAAGCTAAAACTTTACCGGTTACTTTTTCGTAAGGTAGTTTGAACCAAATATCACTGTCAAAATTATCGAACAGATCCGCAAAACGTTTGTTTAATTTTTGCCATCCCGTCTTTTTTTCTCTTCAGTATATCCTGCTAAATACGATGTTTGATGTTTCTCCCCGGCAGCTCTGGCAGCATGTGCCAATTCAGTGTCAGACATATGTCTGGCCGCTTTCATGGCCTCAGTTTTTCGCATATTATATTTGTCAAAATAAGCTGCTGCCTCATCGGCATTTCTATATCCAGCATCTTTGTATTCATCATAACTTTTCTTCCCTGTAAGTAATCCTAAGACATTACCTGCCAATTTAAATAATATCCGTAAATACTCTTGTGTTTCTTGATTGCCATTATAGTTTGTCATCACAGCTCCTTTACCGGTGCAGATTGTCCTCATATATACTGATTAATCATTCGCAACATCATGAATATACTGCTCCGCAATTTCTGCATTTGCCATTAAATACCTGCAATTTTCCGCAATTACTGCATTTTCTGCCTCTTCCTCCCTTTCCTTCATTTGGCGGAACCGTCATCTCATAACCACATTTGCTACATCTTCTGCCTGTAGATGTTCCGAAAAAAGTCTTCTCGCCACAATTAGGGCATACAATACCTGGCATTAGCGTCATCCTTCCTTTTTACAATTGATATTGTACTATATGATACCCCCCCCCGAAAAACACGCTGTCAAGTAATTTTTTTAATTCTTAATACTTTTTTCGCCAAAAATCAACAGCTTTCACTTCAATGCATTACCTAACGGATACCAAAATGCAACGTATTTACGTAATGAGGTCTGACCTCAATTCGTATTGGTTATAAATTGTCCTGGGAAGTGAATATGAACGAGAAGAAAAAGTAAGAAAAGAAATTAATGATGGCGGCCCGATAGCAGGAAATGGAATGGTGTTCAGGTGTTCCATTTCCTGACTGAGGCCTGCCAGCAAACAAGGTGCTTCCACTATTTCTCCATCCTCTCTCAAATAATTCAGAAAGCCCGTACAGCCCTTCTATATATCGATATAATTTCCTCATGAACAAGGTAATCTGACCCCACTCGTATTGAAACATACGGGAGATGCCGACCTAAACTGATTGTGAACAAAAAAGCTCCTTTAACGGAGCTTTTTTTGTGAAATCAGCAACTTATTTGGAAAAATCACGTATTTGAGAAGACGGGGATGATAATACATCGCCGTTTTCTCCTGAGATCATAGTGATTGTATATCCATGTGAAAGCAATGTAGATTCATCAACAAGATATTCATGCCAGTTGACATCCATATAAAACAAAGAACCATCAATATCGACCAAATTGAATGTATGTGAAGTGTTCTGCAATGTGCCACTCACCTGTTTTACATTAAGTCCGCAAAATGAACCAAAAATTTCAAATAATGCACTATAGCCGCTGCAATCTGACTTTCCATCAGCCAAGCAATTAACAGGAGCCTTGCTGACTCCGTATCCCTGTTTAATATTGTCGCGGATCCAATCTGCAACAGCAACAGCCTTGTCATGGGAATTCATTGAAGCAGTCTGTTCTTTCAAATCCCACGCAACATTATAAAGATGATTTAACATTTCCTTATTCTTCTGCATCTGCTGTGCATCAGGAATTGCACTGACAGGAGCGTACAATACATATGTCTGAGTGCCATCACTATGCTTATAAATAACAAAACGCTGCTCATGAAGATCACCAAATGGTGTGGTCGCAGTCGGCCATGTCGGAGTATCATACTTCCCAACATAAATACCATACTTATCTGTGGTAATTTCCTTCTCCCCAGTCATCATCATGGCCTCTGTTTTTGCCGCGTCCTGGATCATTGCGTTATTTACATTTGCATAAAGCTCAGCAATGATCTGTTCGGTAGATAACTGCGCAGGATCCCTTCTCTGAGCACAGGTTTCTGCAGCTGTTGATGTATTGGCAACCGTTACGGTTGGAGCAGAAGACGCGCAAGCAGAAAATGTAAAATTAGCAGTCATGCACAGCGCCAAGGCTGTTACCAATAAATTCTTTTTTATCATAAAATACCTCATTTTAAAACCGTGGAGTGGTCTAACCCCACCGAGAAATAAAGCCCCGGACACTCGGAACTTCATATTTCACACCGCCTGCAGTGGCATCTCATCCATTGTCTTCTTAAACTCATCCACCGTCATCTTTGCCTTCGCTGCCGCAATTTCAATGTCAAGCGAACCATCCTGAACCAAATCAATCAGCGTCAAAATTTTGCCTTCAAGAATGCTTTCATTTCTCAAATCTTCCATTTGCTTGCACACTTCGCTCACTCCTTTCGAATTTTCCTTAAGATATCTGGTTTTCTCTGCCATCAGTGGAAAAATCATATCACTGGCCTTCGTACAATTAAAATCATGCATCAATTTGCCTACATCAGAATCTCCTTTATATTCTCCATTCACATATATAACATGCTTTCCGTCATTAAATGGCTTGCCTGTTGTGGTAATCATATTCTGTATAGAATACAATGGCTGCTTATCACCGAAGTAATCATTTTCTGTTATAAAAATAACATATGTATCCGGAAGCTTACTAAAGTCCTCCCCGGCATCAAGGTTCTCAATATCCATCATACTGGAATGATATCTGGCGCGATGCGGGTCTGCTCCGATATCTGCTCTTTGCACTTCTATATCGTACTTCTTCCCCTCTGCGTCCGTGCCATAAGCATCCAGTAGAATAGATCTGGCACCTGTGACCCGTTTGAAATCTGCCTGAACTTCGCAAGAAATCAGTTGCAAATCTGCCTTGCCCGTTATGATTCGCAGCACCATTTCCGCCAGCGGAACATTATTTTTGAAAAGGCATCGCATAAAGGTATCATCAATCGGTCTGAAACCGCGTAAGCGTTGAAGATCCTCTTGATGATGTCTTTTCTTGCGTTCATCCAATGTTTCTGCCATCAGCACCACCTCCATCCATTTGTCTGAATTCTTGTTTTAAAATTAGCACAAAACGAGAATTTTATCAAGCGATATACGAAAAAGTATAGAGGACTAGATGACCAAATCATACCTACAACATAAAGTCTTTATTGAACTATTAACTGGACTATCTGAAAAAAGATGGTCCTTTTTTTACTTACGTAAGGTGGTCTGACTAAACTGTATCCTTTACAGAAGCTGAAAAGTAAAACAACGCATGAAAAAAAGGAAAAAGTTAATTACGGTGGCCTGACATCTATACAGTAACTTTATACTTCTCCGTTTTTTCTCAAGTACTTCAAAAAGCCCTCACAGCCCTTCTCTACATCGATATAAGTTTCATCAAAGTTACCTGTATACCACGGATCAGCTATATCACTGCTTGATCCTGCAAAACTGAGGAGCTTATATATTTTCCCCTCCGGATCATTATTTAACATTCTGTTAAGATTCCGTATATTAGCGTTATCCATGCCTATGATATAATCAAACTTATCATAGTCGGCTAATGTGATCTGCTTGGCTCTATGAGGCACTAAAGGGATCCCTACCTCTTTCAGCTTATTTACTGTGCCTCTATGAGGAGGATTCCCGATTTCCTCCCTGCTCGTTGCAAAGCTGTCTATGATAAACTGATCTCCTATGCCCAGAGCGTTTACCTTGTATGTAAATACGCTCTCACTTAAAGTCGAACGGCAAATATTGCCATGGCAGCAGAAAGCTACTCTTATCATTGTTTCCTCCTGTTAACGTAAGGTGGTCTGTCACTACTGGATTAAACACCTTACCATACTGTTCTTAAATCATTCTTGCTCATGTTTTTAAATTAGCACGAAATACGAATTTTATCAATAAAAAGCGCAAAGTGTTCTGTCTCCACTGGGACAGTTGACATTAAAATTAAAGTGGCATATAATAAAAACACGAAAAAACATACGAATTTTCACATGGAAATGAGGTGCAAAAATGTTAGCGGTAAAGAGCATGGACGTGAGAGATAACTTTAAATCATTATGTGATAAGGTATTCAAAGGAGAAACATTGATTGTATCGAGACCTAAGAACGAAAACATAGTGATAATGTCAGAATCCGAATATAACAAAATCATGAAAGATAAAAAAAACGCTGAATACCTTGCCATGTTAGATAAATCTATGGCAGAGGCTGAATCTGGAGGTTTTATTGTAAAGACAATTGATGAGTTGGGAGCATACGAATAATGAATGTAGTATTTACTCCGACTGCATGGCAGCAGTACACAGACGGGCACAGGTTGGTTTATAATATGGATAGTAACCAAAATCTCCTAATATATTCTTGTAAAGGACACTATGAAGATTAGCGCCTGCGCAAGGCGGCCCAAGAGCAGGAAATGGAATGGTGTGATTTTGGACGAGCAGATGGATTCTCATGAATCGTGCGTCTTCGCCAGCCCGACGGGAGCGCACCCTGTTTGAGTCCAAGACGCAGAGACTGCCGAAGGCAGTCCTGCGGACGGACGAGTTTGCGCGGATCGGGCGTTTGGCGAAGAAGCACGATTTATAGAGAATCCCTGCGAGGAACACCTGAACACCATTCCATTTCCTGGCCGGAGGCCTGGCACAAAAAAGGTAACTCCTCTATGATTCATTATGTACTGTAATGTAGTCTGACTCCACCGGGCATATAAAACATAAGACGGTCTGACCACCACCGAGCACAACCACATGTAAAAACTCTACAAAAACCGGCGTGCTGGTAGCAATCAGTATTCCGATTTTTACGGCACAGCTGAGAAAGGCAAGAGTAGCAACTGATTTGGCAAATGAGAGAGCTGCAAAGGCTGCAGCGGTAACGCAGGCCTTAAACGATGAAGCTGATAGCACAAAGGCTGCAGTCGAAAGAAAATATTATTACGATGCAGCAACCGGTACTGTCGTAGAAGCTACAACAAATGGCAATGAAAACAAACAAATTGCATCTTATGGAAAAGTTAGTGATGCTGATGCTAATGATGGCTTCGCAGATTCTACAACTACAGATCATGTAGGTAAAATTGTCAAAGTGACCATTGATACTGATAATGAAATAACGATAGATTGGGTTGATGGCAAAAAATAATGGCTTTTGACTTTGGCCTGGCAATATGAATCTTTGAATGAGCCTTTCTCATATACGAGATGGCTCTTTCCTTTTGTTTGATTATCAACGTAAGATGGTCCGACCCCACTGGACATGATACACTTTTTAAATCTTAGCTCGAAAAAGATCCTTCTCCTAATCAAGGAGAGGGATCTTTTGTTTGGTCCGTACTTGGAGACACACAAAAAAATAGAGACCTCCGAAACAAGCATATTCCGAAGGCCTTTATTATTTAATAATTCAACAGGCAATCTATTATTCCCATTCAAGTTTAATTGCACCAGTACCAGTTGTTAAAGTTACTTTAATTACTTTACTTGTATAAGATTCACCGGATTGGTATCCATCATAAGAAGCACCGCCATCAGCAGTTGTTCCTTTACCGTATTTATTAGTTGGCGTATTTTTGACCATTAATCCACTGCCAGCGTCATAGTAAGCGGTTGCTTCACCTCTATCAATATTCCATATACTGTCATCCAAATCAGCACTGAGATAATCAGCTACTGCCTCTGCTTTTGCTGCTCTCATATTAGCAACATCTGTTGCTTCTCTTGCCTTCTCCAGCTGACTAGTAAAAATCGGAATACTGATCGCTACCAGCACGCCCACGATTGCTACTACTACTAACAGCTCTGCCAGTGTGAAACCTTTTTTGTTTCCACGGACTTTTTTGATTAATCCTTTCATATCTTTATTCTCCTATCCTTTTTATTAATGAACAGGTTCTCCCTGCTTCATCCATACTCATCCGGCCTTTTGATCCTTCGATCTCACAGCCTATCAATCCTTCGCCCTTTCATCCCTACATCAAATCATACATCGTAAAGATCGGCAGATAAATAGCGATTACTATAAACGCCGCAAACATCGCAAGCACCACCAGCATGGTGGGCTCCAGCATCGCCAAAAGTCTTTGGATACGGTAATCAGCTTCATTGGCATAATAATCAGCTACATTATCCAGTGTCTCTTCAAGTTCACCGGTCTCTTCACCGACTGAGCACATATCTATCATCGTGGCCGGGAAATATGTTTTCCCCTGAAGACACTCCGCAAGGCTGCGTCCCTGCTCTATGTCAGCCCTCATGGAACGGACATCTTCACTCAAAAGTGCATTGTCCATAACTCTGGCTGTCGTCTCTATGGCCTGATTGACCGTGATTCCCGCTGCCAGAAGCACCGACATGGTGTTGGCAAACTGCGCCGCACCGTTCATTCGGTTGATTACACCAATCAGCGGAAGCGATAATGCATGTCTGGCGCGCTCAATCCGGCCGTGCGGTGTATTGCCATATAGCGTAGAAATAACCTTTAGAAGCACCAGTGCCAAAAGTATCAAGATCCACCATCTTGCAAAGAAATCCGATGAACCTATAAGCATTCTGGTTATCAACGGAAGCGTCCCGCCGAGATCCATGAATACGTCCGCCAGTGTCGGGATAACCTTAGCCATGACTATGATAAGCACAACGACGGCAATCACCACTACAAATAACGGATACGTCATGGCACTCTTGATCTTCTCTGTTGTCTTGTATGACTTTTCGTAAAATTTCTGAAGACGCTCAAAAGAGCGATCCAATGTACCTGACTGCTCTCCTGCCCTGATGGTCTCTATAAATGTCAACGGGAATCTGTCGCTATACTTTTCCAGTGCCGATGCAACAGTACTTCCGGCAGCCACCTCCTCTGAAGCTGCAGCCATAATCTTGCGAACCCGCTTGTCTTCACTCTGCTCCGACAGCATACGCATCGCACGTGCAACCGTCATACCCGAATGAAGTGTAATAGCAAACTGTGAACAAAGGATAGCAAGAGTCTTGGTTTTGATCTTCCTGCTGCCAATCTCCATCTCCAGTATACTGCCCTCAAGTTTCGATTTTTTCTCTTTTTTGCAGCTTATACTGATGAGAACAGGATAGCTTTCCTTTATTCTGGATGCGGCCGCCGCCTCACTATCAGCCTGAAGCACTCCACGGACTTCTTTACCATCCCGCCCCAGTGCTTTGTATGAATAATTCGGCATCCTACGCACCTCCGGTCAGCTTGTTTCTTAATCACTTAAATTTATAGATATCTACGTCTTTCTTCTGTCATTTTAGCATTTTAAACCGTTTTTGTAAACAACTGTTTTGCAATATTTCATATTAAATCCGGGCTGAGATTAATCATTTTCCGTCTTTCTTATCAAGCATCTCTTCCATGGTATGCCAGCCAAGCACCGCACATTTTACACGCGCAGGCATATGTGATACATCGACGAGGGCTCCGGCCTCTTCGAGTTCTTCAATCTCATCCTCGCTCGCCTCGCCCTTGATCATACGAAGGAATAGATCTGCCAGATGTCTGGCCTCTTCTTCTGATTTTCCTATAATCAGATCCAGCATGATATCCGCCGATGCCTGGGATATGGCGCAGCCGCTTCCCTCAAAGGCCCCGTCTACCACCTGTCCGTCCTCGACCTTTAACTGCAAAATGATATCATCTCCGCAGCTTGGATTGACACCCTCAAGAACCAGATTGGCATCCGGTAATTTGCTTTTGTGCAGCGGATGCAGATTGTGCTCCGTAAGTATCTCATTGTAAAATGTTCTATTCTCCATATCCCATTTTCCTCCGGATTCCTCTAAGACTTTCCGTAAAACGGTCTATATCTTCTTTCGTATTGTAAAATGCTATACTTGCCCTTGCGGTTGCAAACACACCCAGATGTTTAAGCAACGGCTGTGCGCAATGATGTCCCGCGCGGACATTTACATGATCTGCATCCAAAATCGAAGCAATATCATGCGGATGTACGCCGTCAACTGTAAAACTGATAATCCCGTTATGTTCCTCAAACTTTTCACTACCCTGAATATGTACGCCCGGAATTTCAAGCATCGCCGTCATGGCGCGCTTGGTAAGCATCAATTCCCGTCTTTCTATCTCATCAATTCCTACATTCATCAGATACTCTATCGCCGCCTGAAGTCCGACCGCGCCGCCGCCATTGACAGTTCCGGCCTCGAACTTATGCGGCAGCTCTGCAAATACCGCTGATTTACGGCTTACCGAATCAATCATCTCACCACCGGTAAGAAACGGAGGCATGGCATCTAACAGTGCTTCTTTTCCGTAAAGTACGCCTATTCCCATAGGTGACATCAGCTTATGACCAGAAAATACAAGAAAATCCGCATCAAGTAATTGCACATCCACCGGAATATGGGGTGCACTCTGGGCCGCATCTATCACAGCAACACCATTCTTTTCATGTACCAGTTTTATAATCTTCTCGACCGGATTCCTGCGCCCCAAAACATTTGAAATCTGCGGAATGGCTGCGATCTTTGTCTTCTCGGTTATCAGTCTTTCTATATCCTCATCGAGATATGAGCCGTCCGGCTGACACTCAAGATATACAAGCTTCGCACCTGTACGATTTGACACCATCTGCCACGGAAGAATATTGCTGTGATGATTATCAATGCTTATTAATATTTCATCACCTTCTTTAAGATTTGTAAGTCCGTAGCTATAGGCAATCAGATTGAGACTTTCCGTGCTGTTTCTGGTAAAAACAACCTCGCTTGTACTTTTCGCATTTATAAACTTTCTGACACGCTCTCTGGCAGCCTCGTACGCCTCTGTCGCTTCGATTCCCAGTTCGTATAAACCACGAAGCGGGTTGGCATTTTTCTTTGTATAGAAATCTTCCACTGCCTTAAGTACCGCCTCAGGGCGCTGCGCAGTCGCAGCATTATCCAGATATGCAATATCCGAACCTGCAAGCAGCGGAAAATCTTTTTTATAATCCGTCATCTTAATTCCTTCTTTAAAATAGCCTTCTTTAAAATAGCCTTTTTTAATAACCTTATTTTTCTCATTCATTCACAGCCATAAAAAGCTGAACCTGCTTCTGTACGTTTGTATCCGCCACCAGAGCATTTATAGCATCGATTCTTGCTCTTGCCACCATGCGTTCTGCCTCTTCTCTGGATAAACCACGGGAACACAGATAAAAAAGTGTTGCCTCGTCAAGGTCTCCCATGGAAGCGCCATGATTGCCCTCCACGTCCTCTTCTGCACAAAGAATCAGTGGAATTGTCTGGTTTACTATGTCGTCCCCGAGCATAAGCACGTCTTCACGCTCGGTTCCCTTGGCACCCGCGCATCCCGGCACAAAATCAATGGTTCCGCGGAAGATTTTCGAGGAATCATCATGCAATACCCCGGAAATATCCATCTCGCTTGTGGTTTTCCTGCCTCTGTGACGAGCCGTATAATTCATATCCAGCTCCTGACCGATTTTTGTATAGTAGCCTATCTTTGCATCAAATGAGCTTTTCTTGCCCTCAAGCTCCGTAAGACACCCGGCATATACTTTTCCGGCGCCAAGCTCCAGCTTAAGAAGCTCAAATGAAGCATTTTCATCGCATACAGCGCCTACATCACTTAAGCATGTATATCCGGCACCTAGAAGCTGAACTTCCTGAAGTTTTACCTTAGCGTTCTTTCCTGCATGAATCTTGACCTGAAATGAAGACGTGCCGCCAAGATCCGATTCAGAGCTAAATACAATAATTAAATTAACCTTACTGTTTTCCTTTGCCTCAATATAAAGCCGGTTCTGATAACTGTCATTTTTATAATTAAGATGTAAAACGGTCCATTCGTTATCATCTTCCGTCTGCGCATTTTCATCCGCATAGGCAGTTATATAGCTGTCTGTGCCTGACTTTCCGCCCTCAGAAGCCATCTCATCATACTGGCTTCCCATGCCGGTCTTTATCTCGTCCCAATTAACTTGAGAATCATTCTTTCCCCAAATCACACCTCTGGCAAGGTGTGACGGCTTTATATCAATACTATTCTCCGGCCACTCGGTCTGTATCCGGCTTTCGTTCATTCCCAGACGGTTCCATGTACGGGTCGGAAGAATATTTACTGTCATTTCTTTTTGTCCCATAATTTCCTCCTGCTGCTGCTAACCGATACTGCCCTTCATCTCAATCTGAATCAGATTATTCATCTCGACTGCGTATTCAAGAGGCAGCTCCTTCGATACATCATCTGCAAATCCGCTTACTATCATCGCCCGGGCGTCCTCCTCACTTATGCCACGGGACATCAGGTAAAATACCGCCTCATCGCTGATTCGCCCGATCTTCGCCTCATGACCCACATTGGCATCGCGGGTTCTTATATCCATAGCCGGAACCGTATCCGATCTGGATATATCATCCAGCATAAGTGACTGACAGGAAACTGATGCTTTAGACCCGGCCGCCTGTTTTCCAATCTGAACACTGCTTCTAAACGTGCTTATACCGCCATCCTTTGAAATGGATTTTGTATTAATATAGGAAGAAGTACGTTTACCCGTGTGGACCACCTTGGCTCCTGTATCGAGATTCTGGCCTTCACCTGCAAAGGTAATGCCGGTAAATTCCATCTTAGAATCATCACCCTTTAAAATACTCATGGGATACAGATATGAGACATGGGAACCAAATGAACCGGATACCCACTCGATAGTTCCGCCATCTTCTACGATCGCACGCTTTGTGTTCAGATTATACATATTTTTCGACCAGTTTTCGATGGTCGAATACCGCAATTTGGCATTTTTACCTACATACAACTCAACGCATCCCGCGTGAAGATTCGCAACATTGTATTTCGGTGCGGAACACCCCTCTATAAAATGCAGGTATGCGCCCTCATCGACGATAATCAATGTATGTTCGAACTGTCCTGCTCCCGGTGCATTGAGCCGGAAATATGACTGCAGCGGAATCGTAACCGATACTCCCTTTGGCACATACACAAAAGAACCGCCTGACCATACTGCACCGTGAAGAGCCGCAAATTTATGCTCCTTGGGTGTCACAAGATGCATAAAATGTGACCGTATCATCTCGCCATATTCACCATGCATGGCGCTCTCAAGGTCAGTATATACAACTCCCTGTGCCGCAACCTCCTCACGCACATTGTGGTAAACCAGTTCAGAGTCATACTGGGCGCCGACGCCGGCCAGCGATTTTTGTTCAGCCTGAGGAATTCCCAGTCTTTCGAAAGTGTCTTTGATATCCTTTGGCACCTCTGACCATTTTGCGCTCATCTTGGACTTAGGTCTTACATAGGTTACTATATTATCCATATCAAGGTCATCGATATCCGGTCCCCAGTTAGGAATCTCAAGAGTATTGTATATCTCCAATGACTTAAGCCTGAACTGCCGCATCCATTCAGGGTCATTTTTCTCTTTGGAAATTTTCTCTACAATCTCCGGTGTAAGTCCTGCCTTTACTTTATATGCGTCATTTTCTTTGTCTTTTATATCATAGATACTGCGATCTATATCATCTACATATGTTTTTTCTTTCAAGTCTGATGCCTCCCATCTCCGTGTGACTGACTTTTTTTCATAGGAAAATGCGTCCTATGAAACAAAAACGCTGGATGCGCACTCGCGCGATGAGGAATCATGTCGCAAGCGACCGCGCTCGGCGCGAGAATGTGCCAAGGCACATTCTTTTTTTCCTAGATGCCTGATTCACGGATAAAGGACTCGTAGCCCTCCTGATTAATCTTCTCCACAAGAGAGCCATCTCCGGTTGCCACTATCTTTCCGTCTACCATAATATGTGTATAATCAACATGCAATGCATCGAGAATACGCGTACTGTGTGTGATGATAAGGAGAGCACCGTTCTGATTTTTCTGATACTCCTCCACACCTTTAGAAACCAGACGTACTGCATCAACATCAAGACCGGAATCGGTCTCATCAAGGATGGCGAGACTCGGGTTTAAAAGCATCAGCTGCAAAATTTCTGATTTTTTCTTTTCACCACCGGAAAAGCCTACATTTAAACTTCTCTGTGCATACGACTCATCCATCTGAAGAATATCCATGGCTTTTTTGAGCCGTTTATGGAATTCCCAAATTTTCAGATTTTTGCCTGTCTGCTGGCGCATCGCACTTCTAAGGAAGCTTTCCAGCGAAAGCCCCGGCACCTCTAGCGGTTCCTGAAATGACATAAACATACCGGCCTTAGAGCGCTTGTCTGTTGATTCATGAGTGAGATCCTCACCCTTAAAAATGATATTTCCGCCCGTAATCTGATATCTGGGATTTCCCATCAGGACATTTCCGAGAGTTGATTTACCCGCTCCGTTCGGTCCCATAAGCACATGGACCTCTCCCGCATTGATGCTCAGATCGACACCATGCAGGATCTCTTTTTCTTCTATGTTTGCCTTTATCTGACTTACCTCTAATACTTTATCTGCCATATAGATCTCCATTTCCGAAACCCATATAAGTTTTTGAATGTCAGGGCATTCAAAAGCATGGTTTCATTTTTAGATTCCGGTTAGTCATGTTTAACCTCCGGATTATCCTACGGCTATTATAGGTATTTATTTTTCAAATGTAAACCCTTGTTTTAATCAAAAAGCAGGACCGAAGTCCTGCCTGAGATACTGTTCTATTATTTTATGTGCTACTTATATTCTAAAACCTACAACTATACGTCTTGCGGCTCCCATCCAAATTGACGTTTGAGTTCCAAATACCAATTAGGAAGTGGAGGCGTCTCCAAAGACATCGTGCCTTTTTCATAAACAGCAATTCGATTAAACGTCCGAGTGTTATCGTACAAAATCACCTGGTCGCATATGGGGATAATGTCCTTTAACTTTTGAAAGCTTTCGATATACCTGCGGTCAACATCTTTGTCAGGAATACCGTGGCCACCATTTTCGACTCGTTTTCTAACGCGCTCTTTTGCAATGGTTGCAGATTCAACTCCCACATAATGTACAATAACAGTATACCCCAATTCTTTTGCTCTCAAGATATTCTTCATAATGCTTGCGCCACATAGCGTCGTTTCCTGATTGAATGAAATTCCGCTGGAAAAATTATTTTCAATCTGTTGAATGGCTATTTTCCCTGCCTTAATGACATCGCCTAAATTTCTCCAATCGCCGAATGTTTTTACAATTTCATCTGTATTAACTCGCGGCATATTCATAACGTTTGATTCTAGCGTTTGATAAAGGGTAGACTTTCCTGCGCCATTTACTCCTGCAAACAATAAATATGTTTTCATCAATATACTTTCCTATTTATTAATTCTTTTTGTTTTTTTTGCAGTAAAAAATTGCCTACTACTCCAAAAAACTCCTGCTCATCTTTACTATTAGCATGCATCATCAGCTGCAATGTATCATCTGGAGTTAATTCTTTAATTTCCTGATACATTTTATAATACTTACTCATATCACACATATTGATACTCCTTAATTCTTATAAACCTTTATTGTGCTGCCTCTGTTGCCTGACCGGCATCCGCAGATGTTTCTCCTGCCGTATTCTGTCCCTGATTTAAGATAGATTGACCAGGTATAGCAGCCTGCTGGTTATCCGGCACTAGCTCGGTAAGCTGCTGTCTTGCTTTTTCCGCCTGTTCCGAATCAGCATATTGAGTGATTATCTGGGTAAACATCTCGACAGCCTTATCTGTCTCACCTTGCGATCGGTAAATCATACCCATATTAAATATAACCTTCGGGTTTGCCGGACGGATGGCCAGACAGGTCTGATAGTCAGCTAACGCTTCATTCATGCGCCCTGCCGACCACATGGTATATGCCAGATCCTCAAGCGTCTGATAACCGTTGGTCTCTATATCCTGTTTGATTCCGTTGGCTATAGAAAGAACCGTCTCGTCAGTGAATACAGTAGGATCAAATCCCTCATAGTATGTGACAGCCTCCGTCATATTGTTGTTGCGGTAGGCCTGCAAAATCTTTACCAACTTTGAATATTGATTCACGACACTGTCATTGCTGTTAAGCATGGTATCCAGCTTATTCTCTGCTTCTTCTTTTTCTTTCTTCGAGGATTCAATATTCTCATTCAGACTGTCGATTTCTTCATTTTTCTGATTGAGCTGTTCATTGTATTGAAGCAGTTCCTGCGAATGGGCATTATTTGCCTGTTTTAACTTAGCAGGCATAACCAGGAAAAATATAACCGCTGCTCCCAGCAGCAAACCTGCTCCGATATTTAAAACCGACTGGAGTCCCGTATTTTCCTTATAGGTAGGAGGCATGATAACATCATCATCCTGCATCTGACGATGTGAGAATGCATTTTTTAGTTTTCTCCTCTCAATATCAGCCTTGCCCGTATGTTCCTTGACAACCTCCATGTACCATGTGGCCTTTGGATTGTTTTTATCGATCTTAAGAACCTTTACCAGAGATTTTCCGGCCTTATTATAATCCTCATGGCTTATGTGCAAAAGTGCCAGCACTAAGTGTGCCTTTACAAATCTCGGATTTGCTTCAACAATTCTTGTAAGTTGTAATGTCGCCAGGTCATCACTGCCCGTCTGTGCCTGAAGCAGTGCCTGATTATACTTCTGAATCGTAACGCTTGCCTGATCCAGGCGATCCTGCTTTCGCTGAATCTGGTCCAGATAATAATCTGCCCTGTTATCCTGCTCTCTGAAATTCATGCTGATAACCCACTGTACAAGAGCCTCAGACACCTCTCCCATCTCATAATAGATGAGTCCCAGCAGATTTCTGGCATCGATGTGATATTTATTGAGATTCAGGCATTTTTTCAGATATCCGACTGCGCCTGTAAGGTCGCGCCTTGCTGCCCTTTCCAGTCCGGCATTGTAAAAGCTGTTGGAAATCAGGCGAATTTTACTTATTTGATCCATCTTATCCGCCTATTCCTTCATGTGTTTTAACAGTTCCATCATTATATCCGACATGTCTGTAAGATCGCTTTTCACGATAGCTTCTCCGACCTCCTCGATCTCAAGGCTCGGTTTAAAATGTTCGATCTCCTCGTCGAAATTTATTGTCATTCCTTCGCTGTTCATATTTTCCTCCAGAATTGATTACATGCTGCAGTCTCCATAATAACATGACCAAAAGGCTGCTGCTTCGTGCCTTCGCTGCTCTGACAACACTTTCAGAGCTAAAGACTCCCGCTTATATTACACCATTATGAAGATACTGTCAAATCTTCCAGTTCACCTATCAAATACAAAGATCCGACACAAAAACAGGTATCTTCGGCTCTCTTTTTCTGAATCAGCTCATGATATGCTGCTTTCACATCAGCTATACACCGAATGTCACATCCGCAGTTTTCTCTTTCGGCTATTTTCTGCGCCGCATCTTTCATCTTCTCAATCGGCAGCGCCCGCGTCGTAGCTAGATGTGTAAGTATAAGATACTCAGGCTTTAGCTTTTTTATAAGCATCTCAAGCATAGATTCATAGTTTTTATCTGAAACGGCAGCAAAAAGCAAAAATATACGACCCTGCTTTTTGCAATTTTCTTTTCTGAGAACCGCCACTTCGTAAGCGGCTTTTACAAATGCCCGTATACCGCCTTCATTGTGTGCTCCGTCGAGATAAACACCGTCTTCTATCTTTTCCATACGTCCGCGCCAGATGGCATTTTTTATGCCGTCCATCGCCATCTGTGAATCTATGCCCAAAATACGTGCTGCCCGATATGCAATGCATGCATTGATTGCCTGATATTCCGCCTCAAAGGGTATGAACATTCTATTTTTTATTGCACCATTTGTATTGGAAGGCGTGTATTCCATATCGTCAGACTTGATGGTAATTGGTTTTTCTTCTCTTAGTACCAGGCTCATCCCGCCATTTTCGTATGTCAAATCTGTATACATCTCCTGATTTATCGGGAATGAGGAACAAGAAAGCTTCCCTGCTCTGTCTCTGATAACAGCTGAGGCTGCACTGTCAGTGTCGTCATATACTACAGGCACACCTTCTTTCAGAATACCGGCCTTTTCAGCTGCTATCTTTGAGACCGTATCTCCCAGATATTCCATGTGGTCAAGACTTATGGAGGTAATAATTGTAAGAACCGGATGTTCAATGCAGTTCGTCGCATCCAGACGTCCGCCAAGCCCGGTCTCTAAAATCACGTACTCAGATTCTTTTTGGCGCAGCATCCACATAAACATCAAGAACAAAAATTCAAAATAAGTCGGATGACCAAAGCCTGCATTTTCAAAATATATATATGAAGATTTTACTGTCTCAAATGCCTCAAGGAAAAGGTCATCATCCACATTTTCCCCATCAAATGAAAACCTCTCCGTCACCCTGACCAGATGCGGAGAAGTAAAACGCGCTGTATGCCTTCCGCTCTTTTGCAATATCGAGTCGAGGAATGAGCAGACCGAACCTTTTCCGTTAGTTCCGGCTACATGAATAATTTTTTCCTTTCGCGGCATGGCATCCATGTATATAAGCATACCGCGAAGCGCATCTGCGCTGTGTTTTTCACTGCTAAACTTCGGAATACTGTTCAAATACTCATCAGCAGTTTCTACCGTCCATACTTCTTGATTCATTATGCGAGTTCATCTCCCAGTGGTTTGTTTCGTTTTCTAATGTAAGTTGTATGCTTGATATCTTCCGATCTAATTTTTCCAACCTATCCAAAATCATTTTTGTTTCTTCCGTCATGCATCCACCTCCATCTTGTATTTTAATGATAGTATAAAACAAAAACCCCTTGACTTACAAGGGGTTTCGCACATAAGCTCCCTGCCGGACTTGAACCGGCGACCTACGCATTACGAATGCGTCGCTCTACCAACTGAGCCAAGGAAGCATTATAATTTGAAAAATGCTCTGGAAAATCCAAAGCAAATGATGATGACCTGTCCGGGAATCGAACCCGGGTTTACGCCGTGAGAGGGCGTCGTCTTGACCGCTTGACCA
>CAVHPN010000034.1:0-36648 GCA_963637995.1 Prevotella sp. CAG:279
AACTTCTCCTGCAAGCAAGCTTGCGTCGAATTTCTGACCTTTTGACCCTGGTATCGTAGTATATTCTTAAAGTGTTGTCAGGCAGCTAGGCAGCCTGCGTGCCTGCACGCGGGAATGCATGGATATCTGACACGTAAAAACAAATTTTTTGTAAAAACGGAGGGATGATTCGCATGAGAGTAAAGACGGACATCACAGCTTTGGGAGAACTTCTGATTGATTTTACTCCGGCAGGTATTTCACCGCAGGGAATGCGCCTGTTTGAGCAGAATCCGGGAGGCGCGCCGGCCAATATGCTGGCAGCGGCTGCGAAATTTGGGATGAAAACGGCGTTCATCGGTAAAGTTGGCAAAGATATGCACGGGGACTTCCTGAAGGAAACCCTGATCGGTGCAGGTATCAATACGGATAACCTGATTCAGGATGAGAAGTATTTTACCACACTGGCATTTGTGAGCCTGAAGGAAAACGGAGAGCGTGAATTTGCGTTTGCGAGAAAGCCCGGTGCTGATACGAATCTGTGTATGAAAGAGATTGATTCGGAAATTTTGGAAAATACACGAATTTTCCATGTCGGTTCTCTTTCTCTTACCGACGATCCGGCCCGGACGGCGACGTATGAGGCAATAAATATTGCGAGAAACAGCGGTGCGATGATTTCTTACGATCCGAATTACCGGGCGGCACTCTGGAGTGACCCGGAAACTGCGCAGCTTCGGATGCAGTCACTGATTCCCTGTGCGGATATGATGAAGATCTCGGATGAAGAAACCGCACTTCTGACTCCATATCAGGATCCGGAGGAAGCGATTCGGTATCTGCTTCGTCAGGGCGTCCGCCTTGTGGCGGTTACACTCGGAAGTGACGGAGCCCTGATTGGCAATGAAAACGGAATCGTAAAGGCGGAGGGATTTTCTTCCCATGCGGTAGATACAACCGGCGCCGGTGATTCATTTTGGGGTGGATTCGTTGCTTCGTTTTTGCGTGAAGAAACCGCACCGGAACATCTGACCCGGGCGCAGATGATTAAGTGCGGCAGGATTGGCAATGCAGTGGCAAGCCTGTGTGTCGAGCATCGCGGCGGAATCTCAGCCATTCCGGAGATTGAGGAAATTGAAGAGAGGTTGAAGGGTTGAAAATGCTTCGCGATGATGCGCATAATCCTTATAAAAATGCCGGTGTCCGCATGAGACGGACACCGGCATTTTTGAAACACACCTCAGTGCAAGAAATCGATACACATATTTTTATCATGTATGCATAGATTTTGGCTGCTGTTTTACAGAAACAGACTTGCCCTTGCCACTTGTCTTCTGGTTTCTCTTCTTCGAATTATCGATATGTTTCCCTTTTGATCTGGAAGTATTATTCAGATCTTTATAGCCGTTTTTAAGGCGCTGTCTGGTACCTTTGGATTTCTGAACTGCGTTGTCGCGTCTGCTCAGGTCCTCCCGCTGTGGTTCGCCGTCTCTCTTAACTGTAAGCTTCTGGATTTCCTTTTCGGTTTTGTGGATTTGCTGCTGCAGTTCTTCCTTGCGAATCTGTCGCTGCAGCAATACGTCCTTAGTGCGGTGAAGCTCAAGCTGTTCTGCTGCGTTATGATATTTTTCCAACAGGTGCAAAGCTTCCTTTGCCTGTTTATAACGCGCGCCGCCCTTACCGAAGTGACGGCTGAAGAAGCTATCCTTATCACGCTTTTCCAGATATTCCCTGGTATCATTATACACACCTGCAAGTGCATCGATAAGGCTGAGATGGCGGCTGTTCTTTGAATCCGCGATATTTCGCAGAGTGTCTTTCTGATTGCGCAGCATCGTGAGCCCTTCTACCATTTTTCGAAAATTATCGGATACCGGCCCCTGGTCAGTGGCCTTCAGGGCATCCGCATGACGTACGAGATCATCGACCGTCTCATGAAAAGTGTTATCCAGTGCCACCTTTTCATGTTGCTGCATCTTTTGAATTGCAGAGGCCTTCATTACTCGCGCGCCTCTTCTCTTCTTGCTTGGAATGCTCAGAATAATGCCATCTTCTCTTGCTTTTGTATACTCTTTTCTAAAGGCTTCACTTGTTTTATCAAGGTTTTGCTGAAGTTTCTCCAGCTCAGCCTGTTTTTTTTCGATTTCACGAGTCAGCTGCTGCTTTTCTTGCTGCTGTGGAGTCATGTCCTGTTCTTCTTCTGCCTGTTCCAGGACCTTGAGCTTCTCTTGAAGCAGCGTATGATACGGTGTCAGGGCCGGAGAATTGAGAATGGTGCTGTATTTATCAACATCCTCCAGCATGCCATAGCAGATCTCCTGCAGAGGCTTCTTTTCCTGCTTGTTTTCCTTCTCCAAAATCTCTTCGGCGATTTTTTTCAGCGATTTGTTAAAAGAGCCATCATCCTGCATGGCCTGTTTCTTTGCGTTATTTTCTATAATATCATAGGATGTAATCGCATCGTACAGTTCCTGGCAATCAGCTGCTTTTTTAAGATTTTCACTATCCAGATCTCCATCGCTCCTGAGAAGTCCATCCATGAGTTTGAACTGCAGAAGCTTATGGATACCGGTTTCCTCAGTCTCTGCCAGCAACATAATTTTCAATGACTGAAAAAGGTCCTTTTCTTCTTCTTCAAGTTCTCCGGAATCTGCCTCCCGCTGGAAGGTGAGAAGCTGTTCAACGTAGTCATTGAGTTCAGGAGACTGCTGCAGATCCCTCTCATTAACACCGTCCATGCGGCTGTCATAATAATCTGAAAAATCCATTACACCGATTTGGCTGATTTCATTGTAATGATCCAACATATCCTGCAGTTTAACTTCCTTTGCACTTCTAATAACATTACTTGGCATAATTTATCCTCCTCGTCGGTCATGGCAGTTGTGAGAGTGCCGAAGGCACTAAACAACCAACTTTCATTCATTCTGGTGCCGCCGTCGGGCGGCATGTCAATTTTATGGGTAATGTCACCATCAGGTGACACATCAGTTCTATGTTTTGCATATAGTATAGCATATGTTGTAGGACAAAAGTGGGACAAAAAAACCGGAGAACAGAAATTCTCCGGCTTTTTGGCAGCAAAATTCAATCTGCCTCCACATGCAGCAGATGATGTGCCAGTTCAGACATCGGCTTGCCCAGATACTCATCATAGAGAGTCTGGACAGCCTTATTTTCGTGGCTGAATCTTACCGCGCTGCGTGCGTCATATTCGCGCAGGCATTTATCGCGGTCCGCACAGTCCTTGGGCTTGTTCTGGAATGACGGGCGGATCGGCTGTCCGCCGCCGTTTATGCAGCCACCGGGACAGGCCATGACTTCGACAAAGTCGTAATGACATTCGCCGCGCTTGATTGACTTGATAAGGCGTCTCGCCTCGCCCAGGCTGCTGACGGCAGCGCAGTGAAGTTTTATACCGTTTATCTCGATTTCCAGCTCTTTGAAAGAGGAGAGATGCCGCAGCACCTTTAAGGGGCTGTCATCGCCAAGACTTGGATTATTTCCGGTTACGGTTGCGTAAGCGGTACGAAGAGCCGCCTCCAGCACACCTCCGCTGGCACCGAAGATGACGCCTGCACCGGTTGCCTTGCCGAGCGGATCATCAAAATCACTCTCCGGCAGGCGGGAAATGTCCAGATGGTCAGCCTTGATAAGTCGGCATATCTCACGGGTGGTAAGAACATAATCTATATCCTGACCGGTACCGGCACTGTTCATGCCGGGAAGTGTGATTTCGCGTTTTTTGGACATACACGGCATGATGGAAATACAGGAAATATTTTCAGGTGCAATGCCTTTTTTCTGCGCGAAATAAGTCTTGATTACCGGACCAAACATCTGCTGCGGTGATTTTGCAGTGGACAGCTGCGGTAAAATCTCAGGATACTGAGTTTTTGCAAAATTTACCCAGCCGGGGCAGCAGGAGGTAAACATAGGCCAGCTGTATTTGTCAGGTTCTTTTTGCCTTGAAAGAAGTTCATTGCTTTCCTCCATGATAGTCAGATCGGCTGCAAAGTCTACATCAAAGACATAATCGAATCCTACGGCCTTGAGGACGGATACCAGACGCCGATCGGTGGCAAATTCCGGAGAAAGTCCGAATTCTTCTCCCCATGCGGCTCGTATGGCGGGGGCTACGATGGCAACCGTAACCTTGTCTTTGTTGGCCAGTTCACCATGTATGCCGTTGATGGCTTCTACATCATCGCGCTCCTGAAGTGCGGCTGTAGGACAATGAGTCACGCATTGGCCGCAGAGGGAACAGTCGGAGGCCTTGATCTCCAGATTTTTGGAGACATCGACAGTTGTATGGGATCCGGTTCCTGATACATCCCAGATATTTAAAGTCTGGATCTTATCGCAGATCTGTACGCAGCGCATACATTTGATGCATTTTCCGGCATCGCGAAGAAGCGGAAAAGTGGTGGTCCAGTTCATTTCCGAATATTCATTTTTATAGCGGTCTACCGTCAGGTTCAGATCATTCGCCACCTGTTTTAATTCGCAGTTGGAGCTGCGCACACAGGTTGGGCAGTTGGTGTGATGCTGGGACAGCAGCAGTTCTACGTTGATTTTTCGTGCTTCACGCACGCGCGGTGAATTGGTCAAAATCTCCATGCCTTCCTGCACCTGATTGTTGCAGGAAGTAACGAGATGATGGATTCCCTTTACCTCGACTACACAGATACGACAGGCACCGATCTCATTGATATCCTTTAGAAAGCAGAGGTATGGAACGTGAAAACCGTTGTCACGGCAGGCGTCCAGAATCCTGGTGCCGGCAGGGACATTGAACGGAATATTATTGATTTTTATGGATACAAGATTTGTATTTACCATGATTTAGTCCGACCTCCTTTGAAATTGCCATATCCGAAATGATCACAGCGCAGGCAGCGGCGTGCCTCCTGACCGGCCTCCTTAAGGCTCATACCGCATTCGGTAATTGTAAAGTCGCATTTTCGTTCTCCGGCCGCACGTTCGGTTAGGTTGACACGTCCGCACGGAATACGATCTGAGAGATCCGGATCCGGAATATCTACGTCGCAGGTAATCTGATGATTGTAGCCTAAATACTGGTCTATGTTGGCGGCGGCTACTTTTCCGGCTGCGATAGCGCGGATGACGGTCGCAGGACCGGTCGCACAGTCGCCTCCGGCGAAAATACCCGGCATGTTCTGTATGGATGTCCAGCCGGTCGCCTGAATCACGCCCCACTTTGCATCTATACCCTGTTCTACGAAGTAGCGGCTTTCTATTCCCTGACCGACCGCAGCGATCACGATATCACATTCCACTGGGATCGGACCTGTGCCGACGGACTTCGGAGACGGACGTCCACCGCGGATTTCGCCCGGCATCTGCTGAGATACCCAGAGTGATTTGACATTGCCATCCTCATCGGCCTCAATGCGCTCGGGGGCAAAAAGCTCCATAATTTCGACGCCTTCGGCCATCGCACTTTCTACCTCTTCAGGCAGTGCTGTCATATCTGCCTTACGACGGCGGTAAACTACGGCAACTTTCTTTGCGCCCAGCCGGACGGAGGAGCGCGCCACGTCCATGGCTACGTTGCCGCCTCCGATGACGCAGACCTTCTTATCCGTCAGATCCGGGTATTTGCCGTCTCCTATGGCACGTAAAAATTCTACCGCGGAAATGACACCGCCGGAGTCTTCACCGTCGATACCGACTTTTTTGTCACTGTGCGCACCTATGGCGATATATATAGCGTCATAGTCCTTGCGCAGTTCTTCAAGGGATATTTGTCCGGGGTCATTTCCGATCGAGGTTTCCATACGAACCTCGACTCCGGTTTCGAGGATTACATCGATATCATCCTGCAGACGCTCACGCGGGAGACGGTAGCTGGGGATTCCGTATAAAAGCATGCCGCCGAGTTTTTTTCGTTTTTCAAAGACAGTTGTCTGATGTCCCATGAGCTGCAGATAGTAGGCAGCGCTCAGGCCGCTCGGACCGCCGCCGATGATGGCGATGCGTTTTCCGGTGGACGGGGGACAGACAGGAGCAGGCACATGACCTGCCATATCGACGGCCACGCGTTTGATACCGCGGATATTGATAGAATTATCAAGCATATTTCTGCGGCAGCGAGACTCACACGGGTGCTCGCAGACAAGAGCGCAGGCGGTAGGAAACGGGTTGTCCTTTCGGATCAGGCGTACAGCATCCGCGTAGCGGCCTTCGCCGGTCAGGGCGATGTAACCGGGGATATCGACACCGGCCGGACATAGGGCTACACACGGAACCGGCTGGTCGAGATTGCTGCGGCAGCGGTTGTGTAAAATATGTTCCATAAAATCCTCTTTAAATCCGTCCAGTCCTTTTAAAACCATCTGGGCGGCGGTATAACCGATGGCACAGTCTGCGGTACTTTCAATGACGCGGGCGGTTTCCTGCAGCATGGTCAGATGTTCCATCTTGCCTTTGCCATTCAAAATATCTTCCAGAAGGTTGGAAAGCTGTCCGAGACCGATACGGCAGGGAACACATTTGCCGCAGGTCTGTGCATGGCACATTTTTAAGAAGGCAGCGGTCAGATCGACAGGGCAAAGACCGGGCGGGCTGGCGACGATACGCCGCTCAAGATCTTTATAAAGTCCCTCCACGACATTTTGAGCTTCGCTGCTGGTTGGAATGACAAGTCTGCTCATGAGATTCACAACTCCTTTCATGAATGTGAAAAAATATGACGTTCTGTTCATGATACGATCTTATCTTAACTATAGCACAGATGAGAGAGAAGATACAAGGAATTATTGGAAAATTATCTAAAAATTAGCATGTGATATTGAGAAAAACAGAAAAAATAGACAAGAAAATGAAGTGGCATGAAGAAAAAAATGAAAAACAAGGTGGATGTGGAAAACGAAATGAGATTATGTGAGACTATAACAAAGTTCATGTTCACATTGAAATAAAATTCATGCACATGTAAATGTGCGGCGCATAAATCATAAAAATGAAAAACTTTGAGATTTTATGCAGCCGCGTAACCTGCATATGTCCGTTTGACAACATTTTCAGAATCTTCAGACTAAGAAAAACGGCAGGAGCCGTCAAGCTGCGCTCCTGCCGTTATGTCCGCCGTGCCCGTTTTTATCCAGTCCGCAGGCACGTTCAAATTCATGAAGTTTCTGTTCTGCCTCTGGGCTTAGATGGCTCGGTACATCGATCTGAACTGTTACATACTGGTCGCCGTGGACTGATGGATTGCTCATGGAAACGATGCCCTTTCCTCTTAATTTAATCTTGGTTCCGGACTGTGTGCCAGCTGCAATCTTGCACAGTACATTGCCGTACAAGGTGGAAACAAGTGCCTCTCCGCCGAAGACAGCGGTGGTAAACGGAACCCGGACGGTGGAATAAACATCCATGTCCTTGCGTTCCCAGCCGGGTTTTTCGGAAACGGTAATATTTAAGAGCAGGTCTCCTGCTTCACCTCCATTTGCCCCTGGCATGCCCTTTCCCTTAAGACGTATGGATTTGCCGGTATCGATGCCTGCCGGGATATGCACCTGCAGAGACTGGCGTCTGCCGGTCTGAGGATTCTGCAGGGAAATGATTTTCTCGCATCCGGATACCGCTTCATCGAAGCTTATGGTTACATCTGAAGTGAGATCGGAACCCTTCTCCCGGAAGTCAGAACTGTTAAAGCCACGGCTGCCGCCAAAACCGCCAAAGCCGGAATTCTTCTTTTTGCCAAACATTCCGCCAAACATATCACCGAAAATATCGCCCATGTCATCACCGGTAAAATGGTACTCCGTATAACCGCCGGGACCGCTTTGATAGTGCCAGGTGCCGCCCTGTTTGCCATTTTTAAAACCGGAACCGAACGAACCGTAGTCAAACGGGCCATTTCCATAAGTTCCGGAACCACCACCGTATGCAGCACTGTTCGGATCAAATGCAGCGTGACCGAAACGATCATAGAGTTTCTTTTTTTCCGGATCACTTAAAATAGAATAGGCTTCATTTACATCTTTAAACATCTGCTCTGCCTGGGGATTGCCGGCATTGGAATCCGGGTGATACTTTTTGGCAAGTTTCCGGAATGCTTTTTTGATTGTCTCCTCATTTGCATCCCGGTTTATCCCCAGAACATCATAATAATCTCTTTTTGCTGCCATAATTTATCACCTCCTGGTATGTGGCTCTTATGTATAACTGCGCCAAATTCATTCTTTCAATAGATTTTTTTACATGACAGAAGCTGCCGCATTATCGCGGCAGCTTCCGAATGCATTTCTGTCCTGTGAAACAAAAATATGGTTTTTGTCTATGCGATGCATCTACCGCAGACATTATATTAGGAAATTGTAATCAGGGATATTTAGCCTTCGATGGAGACAAAATGTCTGTCATCGACAGCTTTTCTTTCGTGCTCTTTAGGGAAGGTCAGTGTCAATGTGCCGTTTTCATACTTCGCATGAATATCCTTCTCTTCCAGATTCTCACCTACATAGAAGCTTCTGCTTACATTGCCGCTGTAGCGTTCCTGACGGATGTATCTGGTCGGTTTCTTAGCAACCTTCTCATCTTTAGTGGAATCATCGGCAGAGGATGTGTCCTTCGGAGCTTCCTTGGACTCTACACTCTTTGAAGCGCTGACGGTCAGATAACCATCCTTCAGCTCAATCTGAAGTTCTTCTTTCTTAAAGCCCGGCAGGTCGATAGAAACTTCGTAGTCTTTATCATTTTCCTTTACATCAGTCTTCATCAGCTGTGATGCTGAAGCACCGTACAGCCTCTGATTCAGATTCGGGAATGAAAAATCCATCCAATTATCAAAGTTATCAAATACATTATTATTAAAAATACTCGGCATATACATAAATCATCTCTCCTTTTGTATGTTGTTGCCACCATCAGGTGGCGTATCTGCTGTTTATATTTTTTGTACTGTTAGTTAATGGTTCAAACAAAGAGAAAACTAATAATTAAAAACCTTTTATTAAGTTCCCTTCCTTTGTTCTATATGTAATATAACATGCGCTGTTAGCAATGTCAAGAGGTGAGTGCTAATTTTCTGCGAAAAATTTGTGAACGCAACGAGTCATGCCCGTGCTTCTAGTGATGTTTCCTGAAGTAAACAGTCATTCCGCCTGATGGCGGCACCATCACAAGGGACGTTCGGACTTTGAACTCGGTGAATCCAGACTTGATTTTTTAGCTGAGCACGGTTATGATAATATCAAATCACGATTTGGTAAATCTAAATTTGAATTAAGCGGAGGGGATTATATGTTTATCGGCAGAGAATCTGAGCTAAAATTTTTGAATGATAAATATGACGCTGAAGAGGGTCAGCTGATTGTTCTTTACGGACGTCGTCGCGTGGGGAAGACGGAGACCTTGAGAAAATTTTGTGGGGATAAACCACATGTTTTCTTTTCTTGTACTCAGACGACGGATAAGGTGCAGCTTAGAAATTTTTCATTACGCTTACTTAAGGAAGATATCCCTGCCAGAAATTATATTTCAGAGTTTGAGGATTGGGAAAAAGCTTTTCGCGCGGTTCTTGACCTACCTTATGCGGATAAGAAAAAATTACTTGTTATAGATGAATTTCCGTATATGTGTCGTGGAAATAAAAGTATACCATCAATATTACAAAATCTTTGGGACTGCGAGTTTCGCCAGAGTAATGTTATGATTATTCTCTGTGGAAGTGCCATGAGCTTTATCGAAAAAGAGTTGCTTGCTGAAAAGAATCCTCTCTATGGCAGAGCTACAGGAATTTATAAGATGAAAGAAATGGGATTTTATGATGTTATAAAATTCTTCCCTGAATATTCTGCTCGCGATAAAGTGATTGCATACTCTGTTCTTGGAGGGATTCCTCATTACTTGAGGCAGTGGAATCCTAAGCTTTCTGTAGAAGATAATATCAAAAAAAATATTCTGACAAAAGGCTGTATTTTATACAGTGAGGTTGAGTTTCTTCTGCATCAGGAATTAAGAGAAACACCAATTTATAACTCTGTTATTGAAGCAGTGGCAATGGGAAGCACGAAACTAAATGATATCAGCCAAAAGTCTCTCGTTGAAGATACATCAAAAACCAGTGTATATCTGAAAAATTTGATTGAGCTTGGAATAGTAGAAAGAGAGTTTTCAGTTGATGCAAAGACAAAAGAACATGCCAACACAAGTCGGGGGACTTATCGATTGACAGATAACTTCTTTCGATTCTGGTATGCCTTTGGCTTTGCAAACTACTCACAGCTTGAGGACGGAGATGTGGATGGTGTTTATGAGTATGTTGTAAAGCCGGTGCTTCATGAATTTGCGTCTTTCGCTTTTGAGGATGTGTGCAGAGAGTTTGTAAGCCAGAAGCAGAAGAAAAATGAGCTTGCATTTCGTTATACAAAGATGGGCAGATGGTTTGGCAAAACAACTGTACGTGATACAAAAAAAGAGGATGGTCTTAGAATAGCGGAAACCGAGATAGATGTGCTCTGTATTGACAGAATGGGAGAAAACTATCTGGTTGGTGAATGTAAGTTCAAAGGAGTTCCATTTTCATATTCGGAATATCTTGATACATTGGCAAAGCTTACACCGTTAAAAGAAAAGGCAAAATTCCATTATGCCTTATTTTCTGAAAGCGGATTTGATGAGAAGATTGTTAATGACGCCAATGAAAATGAAATTGCACTTTACGACCTTGAAACTATTGTGGGACTTATGTAACAGTAGTAAGAACCACAGCCCGTTCTTATAAAATTTTTGCAACTATTCAGAGCAAACATTCGAAAGTGTCCTACTTTTGTCCCACATTATGTGCTAGAATAGAGGAAATAGTTGCGAGATTACAAGTTACGCAGCAATTGGTAGCAGAGGGAGGCAAGATATTTTTTGCCAATAACATTGTCTGATTTTAAGGGAGGTAAATTATGCCGGATGAGGTAGTAAAATTTTGTGAATTTTGGGATGCACTTAGGGATATTTATAGGGAAACTTACCCGGAGGCATATGAAAAGTATGATTTTCCGGATGGTACAACTTTTTTGGCCATTGCTTATGAGACACAGAAGATTGAAGAGCATGGTTATAATATTAAAAAAGCTGTGGAGAGAGGTTGTGTTTCGCCGAATGCATACGAAAACATATTGGCTATTATCAGTTCTGGTAAATTAGATGATAAGCTTGACCTTGCTGATAAACAACAGATCATAGAAGATAAGTGGGATAAAAAGTTGCATGAAGTTATGAATGAATGGCTCTACTTTGGAGGAGATACCATGACCGACATCTATGATAATGCGGTATCGAATGCAAAAGAATTTGTTAAAGCGGTAAAAACAGTAGAGGATGAAAAAAAGAAATTAAAAAAGGAACAGCAAAAGATCGAGAAAGACAGACAAAGAGCAGAGGAACAGAAAAAAGCACAAGAAGAAGCTGAGCGGGAAAGACAGGCTGAATTTGAAAAAAAATTCAGAGAAGAAGAAAAGTATGAAAAAAAAGTAGCTAGTGAGCGTCGTGATGAACGACTGCTATTGGAAGCAAGACGGACAACACCAACTTTCCTTAGTTATTGGGAAGAAGTAAGGCAAAGAGAAGCACAGAGAGCCGAGAGAGAAGCAAGAAAGCTGGAAGAAGAGAAGAGTTGGACGGAGGAGTATCGCGAGGAGGTAAAAAGACGCAAAGAGATTTACCTACAAAACAAAGAGAAGGAAGCAGAACTGAAACGAAAAAGACTGGCAGAAAAGGAAGAAAAGGGAAAAAAGAAAGCCAAAGAAAACGCGGAGAAGGAAGCAGCAGAACGCATAAAGCTGAAAAATGATTTAAAATCCTGGTTGGATGAATCGGTTACATCATTATCCGGCATAAAGGATGAAATGAAAAATGCACAGGAGCAGTATGCGAAAAATCCCGAATCGGTTTTGGAGTGGGCGAAAGCACTAGCCAAATCTAACGCTGAGTTGCTAGCGTTATATGAAAACACCAGTTTTAGCCGGTGGGAACAAGGAGACCTGGATAAATTTGAACTGGCATCTTATGGTATGCCAAACGAAGAAAAAAATGAATTTCTGAGGTTGATTGCTCAAGGTGAACAGCATGTAGAAGAACGCAGTTCTGCAAAGGGTCTTATAGTAGCGGAAGTAGAGAAGTTGCCAAAATATATTCAGACCTTTGTGTATCAGGAATCCTTGGATATGGCTGGTGAAATACATGACCGAGTTCAAAGAAGCGTCCGTTTTATAGAATTAGGAGAAAAACGAAACCAGGAGAGAAGACAGGAACGCTGGAAAAATTTATTAGAACAGCATAAAAATGAGTTTGAGGCAGAGAAACAAAGGCTTGCAGAGGAGGCAGAAAACAAGCGCCTCGCAGAGGAGGCAAAGAAAAAGAAGCTTGAGGAAGAGGCAACAAAGCGTGAAAGGCTAAAAAAAGATTTAAAAGAGCAGTTATCAGCTGCCGATGAAGCGTTACCTCAAATAAAAGAAGATTTAAATAAATTAAAGGAACAGTATGCGAACCAGCCTGACGATGTCGTGGAATGGATCAAATCGATGGCAAAAACCAAAGCATCGGTGCTGGAACTGATGAAACGTACACGTTTGGGTGAATGGAGGCATGTGGATGTAGATGAATTAGAATCTGCATGTGAAGGTATGTCTGCCGGAGAAGCTAAGGATGAATTTCGTGCATTGATCAATCGTGGAAAATCATATGCGGTTGAATCAGGAAATGTAACGAATCAGTTTAATCAGATACTAAGAATGGCACCTGACTATGTACAGAAAATTATAAAAAACGAGTCTTTTACTATAGCCGAAGAAATATCCGATAAGAGTGAGAAAGATTCGAAATCCAGAAAAGAGAGAGCTGAGGCAAGTCAGAAAGACTGGGAAGAATTTTATGCTCAGCACGAAAAAGTTATGGAGGAAAAGAAAAGACTCCAGGAAGAAGAAAGAGAGAGACAGCGTCAAAAAGAAGAGGCAGAGGAGAAGGCGCGCAAAGAGCGTGAGGAAGCAGAACAGAAACGCATTCAGGAGGAGGAAGCAAAGCAAGCGCGACTTGAGAAAGAGGCAAATATCAGAAAAGAGATTATCTCAGCCTATGATGCAGTTAAGGATACTAAAGATCGCAATGCATTTAAGAGCCATACAAAATTTGCAGATATGATGGCTGCCCTGGAAACATACAAAAATATATATACTCGGGAAAGAGGAGAGGGCATGCTGTCAGAGGATGACATAAAGCGGTTTTCTGATCATGCATACGAGACCTGTATTGCCTACCTCAACAGTCACATTGAAAATGGCAAGGGAGGAAGCAGTCTGGACGGACAGCAAACACCCGAAGGAAGACTTCGCAAACAGGCAGTTGTTCAGATACTGGAATATATGAAAGAACTTCCGGAATTTAAGGATAAGCCGGAGTTTCAGCAAGAGGCTAACGTACAGGAAGCACCACAAGAGGGGAAAAAGCAGCCCAAAGATAACAAACGGGAGCGCATTAACTTTAACCAGCTAAAGAGCAGCCTTGCTGCGAAATCAAAGGTTGATCATCAGCGGCCGTACGCGGAGTTAGAGAGAAGAAAAGCGGAAAAAGCGGAAAAAGCGAATAAGGGACCGAAAAAGTAAAACTGATGCCCAAAAAGAAAGGATGAGAAGTATATGGGATACACACTGGATCTTTACAAGAGCCTTTTATTTAAGGAACTTTATGGTGAGAATTACGCTGAAAGAATATTAAGCGGGGATCTGCCGCCAGTGGACGATGCAAGGATGCAGGAGGCCATAAAAAGAGTATTAAAAAAGCTTGATGATATGGGACCTAATCTTAAAGATACGAAGAAGGCCTTTAAGAGATTTTTAAGAGGCAGTAATGGTCGGGATGTGTACAAAAAGTTTGGATACAGCAAAGGCGCAGATGATAGATATGCCGCAGGCCATAGCGTGCAGCAGTTCAAAAAGAATCGCGAAGCCTTTATGAAGATGGCGGTTCAGCCGCTTGTGCGTCAGGAGATCGAGTGGGTAGGAGCGGTAAAAAGACTCGATATACCTAAGAACAAGATGAAGACATTGTGCGCACGCAATGACCGCTGGACCAGATACCTGATACGTACAGACGGAAGTCCTGAGAGTCTGGCACACAATGAAAAGGTGGCTGCATTATTGGGATTTTGTTATGGTGACATAACGAAGGAAGAGTTTAAGTCATTTCGCAGAAAACATTATGAAGATCTGCTTCAAAAGGGCACTCTTGATAAAAGTCAGAAAGAGATCGAAGACATTCTGGAAAGCGAGGCTAACAATGCAGCGGAACAAATCCTCAATATCACAAGGTCTGAACTGAAGGATGTAGATAAAGAAGCCGACAAGCTTCCGGGAATTGCCTATGATATACTGAGCGGAAATGTCGATAAACCGGAGAAAGGTCAGAGTCTGGAAAGCTGCTATAAGGCAGTGGGGAATAGAAAAATTTCACTTTCCTGGGTACCGGATGATGTGTATTGGCTAATGAAAAGATTCGGCCTTCCCGATGATAAGAATCTTCCTTATGAAGAATGTATGAAATGGCAGGACAGCGGGGTAAAAGAAGCTTATCAGATGCTTGGAGAACTGACGGCTAATCCCTATTATACTTTCATAGATCCATATAAGGTTTATAAATATTCAGAAGGTCAGGTAAGAGCACCGCAGGAGGCTCAGAGACCGGATATAATTTTGAAAGATGGATTTCTGAACAAGGCGAACAGCATATACAATGTAATAATAGGACTGCAGAGCTCGGGCTTTTTGAAAAAATACGCGATCGGGAGTGGTGATGCAAGAGAAGACGGAAAAATCGGTCAATTCAGAATTTATCAGAAAACTGATGAGGATGAAAATGGGCATAGGATTGAGCGTACGGCGATTTTAAAAGTACAGGAGATGGAGAACGGACAACCTGTATGTGTGACTGAGACCAATCCGGAAGATATAGTAAATGAAGGGCTTGAAAGAGAAAGAAACGCCATGAGCCAGCGTATCAGCAGATGGAGCAAGGAGAACAGAACTTCGAAGCAATTCGAAGGCATGAGAGATGCTCTGATGGCCTTCAATGAAATACAGCTTGCGGGAGATGATGCACACAGGATTACGTTTAAGCTTTACAGGAAGATGCAGCGGAGTCTGGAGGAACTTGAAAAAGCAGCCAATGTTTATCTTGAAAAAAAGACAGGCGAGAGAGAGAGAAGAGGACGTTTTAAGAGCAGCTATGAAAGGGAACGTGTCGAGTTTGCAACAAAAGTAAAAGAATTTGCCGGACGTAAGAAAAGAGAACTCGAATTTGCAAAGAAATTTGAAGAAACACGTCAGTTAGCCGCACAGGCCGAACTGGATATGGCCAATGTTGCCGAAAAGAACGAAGACAAGCAATATGCAAAGCTCTCCGGTCTTGAGTATAGGATTGCGAAGGGAAAAGAAGCAAAAAAAGCTGCCAAGGAGCAGAAACGTAAGGATGATGCTCAGAAAAGAAAACGCGAAGCCGAGGAGGAGAAAAAAGCCAATACTGCTCGCGGAGGAGAGTATAGAAAACAGCTGGATGAGCTAAAAAAGAAAGCAGGAAATCAGCCTCTGGATAAGGATGATGACAAGGCGCAAAACACTCTAAACGCCTATATTGATGCCAGATGGAAGGGCTATAATGAGGCGGGAGATGACCGCGAGAAGGCTATTACTGAGGCTAAAAAGTTTTTGGCAGCGATGACCATCGATGAGTATCTTTTGCTGGAAAGCGCGCAGGAAAAGAATCCGGAAGACTGGTCGATGCATGAGCTTATCAATGCAGGAAAGATCGAAGAGCTTACCGATTTTGTCATGCATACGGATTATTTTAATAAAAGATTTGCAGATGAAGAAAAATTGCTTAAAAAGAGCACGATGGAATCATATCGCGTAAATGCTGGTGATTGCTATCGCTCATCAAAGCATATAATGCAGTGCCTGGATCTGGCCAGTGAAGCCAATATGAAAAAAGAAGAAGAGGTAAATAATATAGCAGAAATCAGAAATGTAGAAGAGATAAAAGAAGAACTGGATGAGGAAGGCAAAGAGGCAGCTCCGCTTGCATTTGTGCCACCTGTTGAGCCGGAAAATGAGGTCAAAGAGGAAGCTCAACCTGTCAAGGAACGTCTCAGCTACAATGATCTGTTGGCTGCAAAAAAAGCAGAGGATGGCAAAGACGAGACTGCAATAAAGAGAAGCAAAACCATGACAGCAGTGTCAAAGAAAAAGGCGAGTGTCAATGAAAGACACAATGAGAATCAAAACCATAATCAAAATAAAGATGCTCAGATGGCTCCTCAGGCGCTTGGCGGGAAGGGCCCGGGCATAAAGAGAAAACACAATAATCCTACGGAATAGATCAAGAGACCAAAAGGGTCAGGGCGTGAGCCCTGACCCTTTAGTCATGGTGGTGCCGCCGTCAGGCGGCATGTAAGTTTTATAGAGTTTGTTTCTTTAATCAAGCGGTTCTGCCTCAGGTGCACTCTGCTTTTTCGTAAAGTATATGAAATATCCGATATTCAGAATGATTCCGACTATTGTGGATGCCGGTGCGGCAAAACCGATTTTTGTCAGGCTGGCATTGGGCTGTATGCTCATAAAATATGCGAGCGGCAGACGGACAAGCAGTGTCTGGATGAGTCCCTGTATCATAACCCAGAGAGTCTGGTTGTTTCCGTTAAAATAGCCGATCGTGCTAAACAGTACGGCAGTCACGATTGATTCAAGAGCAAATCCCTTGAGGTACGCGAAAGCATTTTGGATAACGGACCTGTCTGTTGTGAAAAAGCCTGACAGAACATCGCCTTTAAGCAATACCAGAGCAAAAACCAGACAGCCGATGCATAAACCGACACCTATGCCGGTGAAAAGAGCCTGTCTTGCACGCTTTGGCTTGCCGGCTCCCACGTTTTGGGAAACGAATGAGGCCATGGACTGCATAAGGGAGCTGGGAATAAGCATGGCAAAATTAACGATCTTGCATGCTACACCGTATCCTGAGGAGGCCTCAAGTCCGAGGCGGTTTACAAAAGCACAGAGTGCCAGGAAAGAAAGCTGTGTCAAAAATTCCTGAAGTGCCAGAGGAAGGCCTATTGAGAGAAATTTCGGACACTGTGCATTGAAGCTAAAGTCTTCTCTGGTAATGGTAAAGTGGAGATTCTTCTTAATTAAAAGGATAACAGCAAGTACAACGCTGAGTGCCTGAGCCATGACGGTGGCTATAGCTGCACCTGCAGCGTCCATGTGAAATCCGGCTACCAGGGCGAGATCCCCGAATATATTTACTATACAGGCAACTAATACGAATATAAGAGGAGACTGGCTGTCGCCCAGACCTCTGAATATGGCAGACAGTAGGTTATAGGCCACAATGAAGAAAATACCGCCTCCGCAGATACGGATATAGCTGGCTGTCTGGTCTACGGCTTCCTCAGGCGCCTGCATGATAATTGCGATCTGACGGGAAAAGAATACCATCACAATGAAAAGTACTGCGGCAAAGATCACAAATACGACCGTAGCACCACCTACCACGGCACCTATCTGCTGTGGCTTTTTTTCACCGAGATATCTGGCGATCAGAACAGTGACGCCCATTGCAAACTGCGTCACAACAAATGTGACAAGGTTTAGAACCTGGCTGCCGGTCGAAACGGCAGAAAGTCCGGAAGTTGTACCGAATCTTCCTACAACCAGCAGATCGACGGCACCGTATGCCGCCTGCAAAACCAATGCACCCAATACCGGTATCATAAAAATAACCAGTTTTTGCAGAATATTACCCTGCGTAAAATCGGCTTTATCGTTTGTCATAATGTTCCCTCCGTTCAAGCATAATCTGATAAAATGCAGCAATGGTTCGAATCGTGGTGTTGGCATCTTCCTCGGAGATAGAGTCCATAAATGGTGCAAGTTCGCTGAAAAAGTCAGTGTCATAGGTTCTCCGAAGAGCTTTCCCGGATTCTGTGACAGTGATATAGGTGATGCGTCCGTCATCTGAAGATGCACTTTTTTGCAGATAGCCACCGGCTTCCATCTCCTTGATGGTCCGGGTTACTCCGGGACGCGGCAGATTCAGGGCATCACTTATATCCGATATCTTCACATGTATCCCATTTTGCTGCAACGACTGAATAACATCCAGATATTGGATGTAGGATGAAGACACTCCCTTTGGCAGAGGCGGCAGCATATCTCTGGTCCGCTTTGCCTGATAACAGGCGTCAAACATCCGTTTAATAGTTTCAATATTCATGTGGAAAAACTCCCTTTAAAATAGTTATCAAAGATAATTACCATAGATAATTATAGGCAAATATGCGCCTTTGTCAAGAAAAACAGTTGACAAGATGAGAAAAGGAATTATAATATGCCTTATAAACATATCTCAGCAGTATGTTTATGGGTTTAATGCATTAGTAAATTAAAGCAGAAAGGGGACAAAACAGGGATGAGGAGATCGGTTTTAATGATGTCTGAGAATATGTGTATGTCATGTATGTGTTGTTGCTGTTGTTGCTGCAATCAGACATGCGATATTTTGGTACAGACAAACCGATAATCAGAGTCCATGTTAACTCCTGGAAGCATTTCAAAATTATGAAATGTATCGATGATAGATGATGTCAGTATTAAGGCATATCATGAGAATGGGAATACATGAGTAAAGTTGGGGAGGTCTGTACAGGATCTCCCTTTTTCGTTATAAGAAGCTGACATGCCGCCTGACGGCGGCATGATTGAAGGTTAGAAAGGGCGTAGGCTTATGTCAGATTGGCTTAAGGAAGCAAGGGAATTATATCCAGATACCAAGACGGTTCGTCGTCTGCTTCATGAGAATCCGGAACTTACATCCAGGGAATTTAAGACGGTCGCTTTTATAAGGAAGGAACTGGAAAAAGAAGAGATTCCCTATGAGAATATTCCGGATGGCGGAGTACTGGCGTGGCTTGACGGAAGTAAATCAGGTCAGACAGTACTTTTGAGAGCCGACTGCGATGCCCTCCCGATTCAGGAAAGTCCGATGAATGCGGCATTTCCTAAAGAATATGTAAGTAAAAATCCCGGAGTGATGCATGCCTGCGGACATGATGCCCATACCGCGATGCTTCTGACAGCAGTGCGGATACTTAAGAAAAATCGTGATTCCCTGAGCGGAAGAGTCTGTTTCCTTTTTGAAAGAGGAGAGGAAGGCGGCAATTGCATCTATTACGTACTAAAGTGGTTGGAAGAAAAGAAATGGAAGATAGATGCTTGTTACGGACTTCACACGGACCCAAGCCTTGCAACAGGAACCTACGGTGTCAGAAGCGGCTGCGCCAACTCAGGAAATGTTAATTTCGAGATAGTCCTCAGAGGCAAAATCGGACATGGATCAAGGCCTGATCTGGCAAACAATCCTATCGACTGCTTTCTGGCAGTCGGAAATGCTTTGAAAGATCTGAGGATGAAGTACATATCGCCCGATACATCCCTTACCTATAATATAGGAAGTGTAAAGTCGGGAGAAAAGAGAAATATTGTTCCGGAAACACTTACATTTCTTGGCACTGTGAGATTTCATGACAGAAAAGCAGGGCATATATTCAAGGAAAATATGGAACGCGTGATAAGAGATGTAAGCCATGCATACGGATGTGAGCCTGAATTTAAGGAATTTACCGGACCGAGTTTCACGGTTTACAACGAGCCGGATACGGCAGCGATAGGAAAAGCCGCTGCAGAGGAACTGGTGGGAAAGGAAAATGTAAAGGATGTGCCGATCAACATGGGTTCAGAAAGCTTTTCGAGTCTTTCGGCATTTTATCCATCAGCCTTTTTTAGATTAGGTATCAGAAATGAAGAAAAAGGAATCACGGTTTCCGGCCATCAGCCGGAGTTTGATCTGGATGAAGATGCGATGCCGTACGGCGCGGCACTTTATGCAGGAATAGCAGTCAGGTGGCTCTCAAAATATAGAGAAAAACCGGACGGATTTGATGCATTTTCCGGCAATGCAGATGATTTTTTGAAAGCTGCGTGCCGTCCGGTTCCGCACCGGTATGACAGAGAATATGAGGAAGGACAGACAGATAAATGAGCAGATATATCATAAAAAAACTGATTTCCATGGTTGTTTCACTGATCGGAGTATCGGTGCTTATTTTCTCGCTTTTGTATTTTACACCCGGAGACCCGGCGAGAGTGATCCTGGGAGACGATGCAACTGAGGAAACAGTGCAGGAGCTGCGTGAGGAGATGGGACTCAATGATTCCTACGGTGAGAGATATTTAAGATTCGTATCCGGAGCCGTGAAAGGGGATTTCGGTGTTTCCTATGTAACCGGACGGCCGGTAAGCGAGGATATACTTTCACGATTCCCGACCACTATCAAGCTGGCAGTTTTAAGCACGTTAGTAGCAGTTATGATTGCACTGCCGCTCGGAATCCTTTCAGCATTGTATCAGAATAAATGGATAGACAACCTCTCGCGTCTGATAGCACTTATAGGAGTCTCGATGCCCCAATTCTGGCAGGCGATTCTGCTGATTCTGATTTTTGCACTGGAACTGAGAATTTTGCCTGCGAGTGGTTCCTACGGATGGCAATATTGGATTTTGCCGGCATTTACGGTAGGCATCCATATGGCATCAACGATTCTTCGAATCACGAGGTCCAGTATGCTGGATGTCCTCAAAGAAGACTATATCATGACGGCAAAGGCAAAGGGAACGCCGGTATGGCAGGTTATAGTCCGTCACGGCCTTAAAAATGCATTGATTCCGATAATAACAATCATCGGATTGAGATTTGGAAATGCACTCAGCGGATCGGTTATTGCAGAGTCAATCTTCGCACTTCCGGGACTTGGAAAATTGATTGTAGACTCGATCAAATCAAGAGATTTTCCGGTGGTACAGGGAAGCGTATTCCTTATATCGGTTTCATATTGCGTGATTAACCTGGTAGTGGATCTGCTTTATACCTACATCAATCCACAGATTCGTGAACAGTTTCAGAAAAAGTAAAAAGAGGTGGAAAAATGCAGTTAGTTCCTTACGGAAAGGGTCTTCTTCCGGAACAGGAAGACGATACCGTCAGACAGGATGGATTATTTAAAAGATTTTGTAAGAATAAGATGGCGGTGACCGGAGCGGTAATTTTACTTATTTTTGCCGTGGTTGCTATTTTTGCCGGGTGGATTGCCCCTTATTCATATGAAGAGCAGAACCTGCAGCTCACATTATCGGCACCGAGCGCACAGCATATATTCGGAACCGACAATTTTGGAAGAGATGTATTCAGCCGTGTCGTATACGGTGCGAGAATCTCGCTGGTAATAGGACTGATATCGGTGGGCATCGGATGTTCTATAGGAAGTTTCCTTGGAATCTGTGCAGCATGGTTCGGCGGAGCGGTGGATCATGTAATCATGTGTGTGATGGATGTCATGCAGTCCGTACCGGGACTTTTGCTCGCTATTTCCCTTTCGGCAGCTCTGGGATCGGGACTTGGCAATGCGATGCTTGCGGTAGGTATAAGCTCGATACCGACATATGCAAGAATTGCAAGAGGAAGTCTTATGGATGTAAAGGGACTGGACTTTATCAGCGCGGCAGTGGTAGGCGGAGCCGGATCTGTGAGAATTATTTTCCGGCATATCATACCGAATATTCTGGCGCCTATCATTGTTCAGGCATCGGCAGGTATGGCGGGTGCAATACTTACCAGTGCATCATTGAGCTTTATAGGACTCGGAGTACAGCCGCCGGCGGCAGAGTGGGGAAGTATGATATCTGCCGGACGTGCATATCTTAGAAATGCATGGTGGATTGTAACATTTCCGGGACTTGCGATTATGCTTACAGTATGTGCGCTAAATCTCTTAGGCGACGGTCTTCGCGATGCGTTGGATACAAAAGAGGCATAGGGACTGCCTGATAAAAGAAACGAAAACCTGTGATTACAGGAGGTGATTGGATGACTGATGAGGAATATATAGAGGAGCCCATCTTAAGTGCTCTAAGAGTCTCACCGGATGAACGTCTGGCGGCAGTGGTGAGTAAACGTGCGACACTTATTGGAAACAGTTATAAGTGGCAGCTTGATTTGTGGGATATCGAGGGTCGGGAAAAGATCTGGTCGGAGTTTTTATGTGATAGCGATGTCTGGTGGCTAAATGAATCTACGTGGCTTAAAAGAGATGAAGACGGAAAATGGGGAATCCGAGGTAATATATCAGACAATCTAAAAATTGCAGCCTGGCTGGAGGTAGAGCTTCCGCTTCCGGATAAGATAACCGGAATTAAGATTCTGGAGGATCAAAAATGGCTCTTGCGGGTACAGGAATCGATACCGCAGGACCCTGATTATTATGAGACAGAAAGTCTTCCTTTTATGGAAGACGGCAAGGGATATATAAGCTCCTTCGAGACATTATATCTATATGAAGCAGATAAAAGACAGTTACATCGCCTGATTTCGGACAGATATGAAGTAAAGCGTTTCGGAGCTGGTGAAAATGGAATATGGTTCACCGGATATGAAAGAGATCCTGCAAGAGTGGATTTCCTATACAGCGGTTTTTACTATATACCGTATGGAAATAAGAATGATACCTCGTATCTGTTTGATAAGCTTACAGATTTACCGGGGAAACAGAAAGAGGAAATAAAACCGCAAGTTCTCATAGAAGACGGAAAAATTCGAATTGATGCAGTAATTGATACAAATGACGGCTGGCTGCTGGCCGCCTCATCCATGGAATTACATGGCCCCGGACAGTCACCGTACTTCCTGCATCTGACATATGACGGAGAACTTAAATTATTTGCCGAAAATGATTCCAGTGCATCACATGCGGTGGTTCGCGACTGGAAAGGCACAGGAAAGCAGTTTGAGGCAATACCGAACGGAGTAGCATATCTTTCAACCAGTCACGGCAGAGTCAGGATCAATACCTGCACGATTGGAACGCCCGGGGAAAAGACAGAGGTTTCGGCGGGAGGAAAGATACGATGTTTGCTTGAAGAACCCGGAACCATAGATGCATTTCATCTGTTTTCAGACGGCAAAATACTTACTGTCGGTGCATATGAGTGGAATCAGGATGAGTTATACATATATGAAAATAAAGAACGCATACAGATATCCCGCTATCACGAGAAAATCGAGGCACCGAAAAAGAGTACATTTTCCTTCGGCACAGGTGCGGGTGAAGGTAAGGTAGACATCTGTGTGCTGTATCCGGCAGGATTTGATGCAGCAGATACAGCGAAGAGATACCCGGCGATTCTGAGTATCCATGGCGGACATAAGCTCTCCTACGGGGCAGATGTACTGAATGTTGATTTTAAGTTGTGGACAGATGAAGGATATTTTGTGATTTATTGTAATCCGCGCGGGAGCGAGGGTATCGATGATTCTTTTGCCGATATTATCGGGAAAAACGGGAAAACAGATGCAGCTGACATAATGAAAGCTCTTGACCTGGTTTTGGAACGTGAAAAACAAATTGACCGCAGCCGGATAGGCGTGACAGGAGGTTCCTATGGTGGTTATTTGACGAATCTTCTGATTACGCAGACAGACAGGTTCGCCTGTGCGGTATCGGTTCGCAGCATCAGCAACCGGATAAGCAAAGAGCTTGACAGCGATATGGGATATAGGTATCCTCTTGCATCACTGGGAAACAGAGTCTGGAGAGAGAGCGAGGCATTTTGGGATGCCTCACCCATAAAATACATAGAAAATTGTCACACACCGACATTGATTATTCATGCGGAAGGAGACAGAAGATGCCCCGTGGCTGAGGGAATACAGATGTACACGGCACTGAAGCTGCAAAATGTTCCGGCTAAACTGATACTGTTTTCGGGAGAAAGCCACGGACTGGCGATTTCAGGAAAGCCCAGGGCGAGATTAAAACACAGCAGAGTAATACGGGAATGGTTTTCCCAGTACTTAAAATAAGAAAGAGAGAGGACAGTTATGAAAAAGAAAAAATTGGCTATTTTAACTGCAATAGCAGCGGGAATTTTATCCATCGGAGTCCTGGCGGGATGCGGCGGAAAGAAAGCTGACGGACAGGCTACGGTGCAGACCCAGGCAGACGGAAAGGCAGTAAGTGCCAGAGACACCCTGACATTTGCCATCAACAACGAGCCGGGATCCCTTGATCCGCAGAATGTCGGCGTAGTGTCCGGTTATCAGGTTATTAAACAGCTTTACGATACACTGGTAACAAGAGACAATGACGGAAATATTCATCCGGCACTGGCTGAGTCATGGGAAAATATTGATGATACAACCATCAGATTTAAACTGCGTCAGGATGTTGTATTTCACAATGGTGAAAAGATGACGGCAGAGGATGTGCGCTATACAATTCAGAGAGCAACGGAGATGGCACAGTCTGCTTCTATATTTAAGACATTTGACGGAGAAAACACGAAAGTTGTAGATGATTATACAATTGATATCAAACTGAAAGAACCATTTGCGGCTGCTCTTTCATATCTGGCTACATCTCGTGGAGCCATTGTTTCCAAGAAGGCAGTTGAAGAGAACGGCGCAGATGCATTCGGTCAGGCACCTGTCGGAACAGGTCCATTTAAATTTGTAAAATGGGATTCCGGCGATCGCATCGTGATGGTTAAGAATGAAGATTACTGGGGAGATAAGGCAACTTATGAGAACCTGATTGCACGTATCATTCCGGATGCAAGCGTAAGAACCATGGAACTTGAGTCCGGTGGAATCGACCTTTTGATCGGCATCAATTCCGCAGATCTGGACAGCCTGCGTGACAATCCTGATATCAATGTTGAGATTGGCTCAGGTTTAACTCACGAGATCTGGCTGATGAGCATGACAGCTGACGAATTCAAAGATGTTCGTGTCCGCGAGGCAATGAATATCGCACTTGATATTCCTTCAATCGTGGAGACTGTATGGGGCGAGCTTGGTACACCGGCTGATTCCGTATTCAGTGACGGTGTATTCGGACATATTTCCATCGGACCGATCAAGCAGGATCAGGAGAGAGCAAAAGAGCTTTTGGCAGAGGCAGGATATCCGAACGGATTTGACACAGAAATAACATTTGGTGAGAACGCAGCAACACAGGCAGCTTTGGAGATAGCTCAGCAGATGTGGGCTCAGGTAGGTATCAATGTTAAGATTACACCACTTGATCAGGCAACATACAAAGATAACAATGCAGCAGGAATCACTCGTTTCGGACGAAGCAACTTTACCACAAGTACCGGTGACCCGGATCATGCCCTTGCAAACTGGCAGTCAGGATACAAGGGAGCCCTCAATGCAAATGATGCCCATATTGATGAGCTGATGTCAAAGGGACGTTCCGAACAGGACGAGGAGAAGAGAAAAGAAATCTATGCTGAGCTTCAGCAGTACTGCTGGGACAGCTATTACTCCATTCCGGTAGTATTTACAAAAGCAAGCTATGCATATACAAACAAGATTACCAATTTTGAATTTGCAACCAGCGAGCAGCCGGATCTGGCACATATTATTTTCAGTGAATAATTGACGGGAAGTACATAGTACATAAAGAAACAAGGAGGAAGCCCGAATGAGCGAACCATTATTGCAGGTAGAAGATTTACAGGTGGAGTTTCAGACCAAGGCCGGAACGGCAAAAATAATACGCGGAGTGTCTTTTTCACTCGATGCGGGAGAGACGCTGGCATTGGTAGGTGAGTCCGGTTCCGGAAAATCTGTGACCAGTAAAAGCATCATCGGGCTGCTTCCGCCCAATGCGAAGGTTTCAGGCGGAAGAATCCTGTTTCAGGGACAGGACATTTATAAACAGAGCAAAAAAGCATGGCGGGAATTCAGGGGACATTCGGTTGGAATGATCTTTCAGGATCCGATGACCTCCTTAAATCCCAGCATGAAAATAGAAGCCCAGATTGTCGAATCGATACGAAATCATCATCTCGCCGATAAAAAAGTGGCTAAGGAAAGAGCGCTTAAGCTCTTAGAGCTTGTTGGTCTGCCGGATCCGGAGGCAGCTCTTAAAAAATATCCGTATCAGTTTTCGGGCGGTCAGCGTCAGAGAATAGGAATTGCCGTAACTTTGGCATGTGAGCCGAAGTTGCTTATTGCGGATGAGTGTACTACGGCACTTGATGTGTCAATTCAGGCGCAGATTCTGGATTTGCTTAAGAAAATCCAGAAAGAGACGGGAACGGCGATCTTATTTATCACGCACGATCTCGGTGTGGTGGCCAATATAGCAGACCGGGTGGCTGTTATGTATGCAGGCAAAATCGTGGAACTCGGACTTTCGGATGAGGTATTTTATCATCCGCAGCACCCGTATACATGGGGGCTTTTGGAGTCCATGCCGACAGCGGCACAGCAGGGACAGCGGCTTTTCACCATTCCGGGTGCGCCGCCTGTTCTCACGAGACCTCTCAAAGGGGACCCGTTTGCACCGAGAAATTATTATGCATTGGATAAGGATGCAGAGGAAGAAGCACCGATGTTTCCGGTCACACAGACACACAGTGCGGCAACATGGCTTTTGGCTGATGGGGCGCCTAAGGTGGAACTGCCGCCGGAGATTTCCAGACGCTATGAAATATACGAGGAAATATTAAAATATAGTTCATATGCAAGTGCCGGACTGTAGGAGGAGAGACATGTCACAGAATATCTTAACAGTGGAACATCTGACACACATATATAACCGTTATTCGGTAAAACCGGTCCGTGCAGTCGATGACTTGAGCTTTGCAATCGAAGAGGGAGAGACTTTCGGCCTGGTAGGTGAGTCGGGATGTGGAAAATCAACTACAGGAAAAGCGGTTCTCAGACTGCAGAAACCGACATCGGGCGAGATTTATTTCCGCGATAAATCGATCTTGAATTTAAAGACAAAAGATGAAAAGGCGATGATGCGCAAGTCGATCCAGATGATTTTTCAGGATCCCTATTCATCATTAAATCCTAAAATGACGGTGGAAGATATCGTGGGCGAAAGCATGGAGATCTTCGGAATCGTAAAAAACAGGGAAGAGAAGCGTGAAAAAGTGGCGGAGCTTCTGGATATGGTAGGCCTTAGAAAGGCATATCTGGACCGCTATCCGCATCAGTTCTCTGGCGGACAGCGCCAGCGAATCGGAATAGCCAGAGCACTTGCCGTAGATCCGCAGCTGGTTGTCTGCGATGAGCCGATCTCATCCCTGGATGTATCGGTGCAGGCACAGATTGTAAACCTGCTTTCAGATCTTCAAAAGCAGAGAGGACTCAGCTATCTCTTTATCGCTCATGATCTTGCTATGGTAAAGTATATAAGCCGCAGAATCGGTGTTATGTACAGAGGAAAAATGGTAGAGCTGGCACCGTCGGAAGAACTTTACGACAATCCGATGCATCCCTATACAAAAAGCCTGTTATCGGCCATTCCGGTTCCGGAACCGCTCATAGAGCGTCAAAGAAACATGATTCATTATGTTCCGTCTGACATTCCGGCTGAAAAGCTGGCACTCAGAGAGGTAAAACCGGGACATTTCGTGCTCTGTGATGAAGATGGAAACAGCTAAAAATATAGAAAAATGCGGACGACACCGGGAAAATGAAAAAGGGATAAATATGGAGTATATGAATACGGAATATATAGCGGAAAAAATTCTTACGTCACAGCCATCTGAGGATGCAAAAGCAGTTGAAGCTGCCAAAATAGGAGTGTTGGATTATATAGCATCCTCGCTCATGGCATCGGATGAACCGGAGCTTGAGACGGCAAAAAAAGTATACAGTCATGGTAATGCACGGGATATGGCTGTTTTAAACGGTATCAGGGCGCATCTGCTCGATATCGATGATGCCCACAGTGAGGTGCGCGGACATCCCGGAGCCGTCATATTGTCAGCCCTTTTTGCGGCTGCAAGCCCGGATACATCGGGAAAAGAATTCCTTGATGCATATATCATCGGTACTGAAGTGATGGCAAGACTTGGAGAAAGCGTCAATCAGGAACATTATCTGAGGGGATTTCACAATACGGCAACACTGGGCGGGATTGCGGCAGCTGCGGCACTGGCGCGCCTTTTTCATTTTGATAAGGAAGAGACGGCATCTGCACTGGGCATAGGCGCAACGCTCGGAAGCGGCCTGAGAGCCGAGTTTGGCAGTACCGTCAAGGCATTACATGTCGGTGCAGCGGCAAAAAACGGAGTCGAAGCTGCTTATCTGACTAAGAGCGGTATTCGCGGTGACGGAGATGTCCTCTTTAAAAAGTTCGGCTTTTTTGATGTTATGGGCTTTAAAGATGATGAACACACGGATCAGAGCCGAAGAGAGATATACGGAAGGGCCTGGAAAAAGGAATGGGGCAAAAGCTGGAGAATAGAATCACCGGGACTCTGGTTGAAGAGATATCCGTTTTGTTCGGCCGCGATGGCAGGCTGTGATGCGGCCCAGGAACTTAGAAAACGTCATCCGTATAAGGCAGATGAGATACAATCTGTCGAAATCGGCTTCTTTCCTGGAAGGGATACCGCACTTTATGCCACCGCTCCGGAAACAGGAGAACAGGGACGATTTTCCATCGAGTATATTGTATGGCTGAATCTGATGGGAATTTCATGCAGCCCGGATAGATTTTCACCGGATAAACTGCCTGAAGATATAAAATCTGCATTGAAAAGGATTCATCGTATCACGCTTGAACCGGATGCCGATCAACCATACACCCGCGTGAGAGTAACCGGAACAGATGGCACGGTGGATACGGAGCAGGTAAGTGATCCTAAGGGATCGCCCGGAAATCCGCTTTCCTTTAAGGAAGAAGAGGCTAAACTGGCGATTGCGATGCCGGGACAGGTAAATGAACAGAAAATCATCATAGAAGAAGTCAAGAATCTGGAAAATCGTACTATCAGGAAACTTGCAGAAGCCCTGTGGCAAGATTAAAAAATATATACATAAAACAAAGGGGAACACAAATGGGATCACATGTAATTGATTTGATTATGCTTCAAAATAATTTCGGAACCGAGAAAATGCGCCGTGTGTGGGATGATGAGGCCCGCATTCACGCACAGCTTCATGCAGAGGCAGCTCTTGCAAAAGCAGAAGGTAATTTGGGAGTTATTCCGCAGGAGGCGGCAGCCAAAATAGCTGATGCGGCAGAAAACGGAACTTTTGATGTAGAAGCCATTGCAATGGAGTCAGCTGCAGTCAAACATTCTCTTATGGGAACGATCAATGCCCTGCAGCGTGCATCGGGGGATGCCGGTGAATATGTACACTATGGCGCCACCACACAGGATATCGTGGATACAGGCATGATGCTGCAGCTCAAGAAGGCATATGAGATGAATCTTGAGGATGTAAAGACCGTAATGGAGACATTGGCTCTGCAGGCAAAGAAATACCAGTCGGTGGCCATGACAGGACGTACCCATGCAGTACAGGCACTTCCTATCACATTTGGATATAAATTAGCTATCTGGCTGGATGAATTCGGCCGCCACAGAGAGCGCCTGGAGCAGTTAAAGGATCGTGTATTTGCTGGCAGTATGAGCGGTGCGGTAGGAACTTATGCTTCATTTGGCCCTAAGGGCAGTGAAGTTGAGAAGAAAACGATGGAATATCTGGGACTTTCGGCACCTAATATCTGCTGGCAGTCAGCAAGAGACCGTTTTGCGGAATATGCATCGGTTATGGCTTCAATTTCCGCAACCTGCGGAAAGATCGGAAACGAATTTTACAACCTGATGAGAACAGAGATCGATGAGATCGAAGAGCAGTTTACCAAGGGAAAAATCGGCTCATCCACGATGCCGCACAAGAGAAATCCAGCAGCTTTTGAGGGACTTGCAAGTCTGACACCGGCGGTATTAAAGAGTGTGGAGATGCTTTATCAGTCCGCTCATATGGAGCATGAGAGAGATGCGATGTCCTGGCGCCTTGAGTGGATTGCACTGCCTGAGATCAATATTTATGTTTCATATCAACTTACCTCACTGAATTCAATTCTCAACGGAATTACGGTAAACCGTGAACAGATGAAGAAAAACCTTAATTTACAGGGTGGTCTGCTGCTTTCTGAGAGAGTTATGTTTAAGGTGGGCGAAAAACTTGGAAAACAGACGGCGCATCATGTGGTATATGAGGCGGCTATGAAGGCATTTGAGGAGAAGAGACTGTTTGCTGACGTGCTTATGGAGCAGCCGGTCATCGCAGGTGAATTTACCAGAGACGAAGTAGAGGGCTGGCTTGTTCCGGAGACATATACTGGTCTTGCCGAGCAGAAAGTAGACGAGGTAATCGAGGCATGGAAAAACAAGGGTTATCTGTAGAAAATGTAGAAAACGTTGTTTTGGAATCAGATAAAAAAGAGTTAGATAAAGAAGAATTCAGGCTTCTTAGAAAGTCTGAGTTTGAAGAGTGGTTTACGGTCTTAAAAAGCGGTTATGCTGTGCTTAAGGATTATCCTATATCATTTGAATCTATAAATGCCACAAAGGAAGAGGCGGCTGTATGGTTCGGGGAGATCCCGTTTTACGGACTGTTTGTAAACGGACGGCTGGCGGCTTCCGTGGGTCTTCGTTATCCGTGGGGAGCAAAACCCGGACCAAAGGATCTGCCGCATATAGGCTGGGTGGTTACACATCAGGACTTTCAGGGGCGGGGACTTGCAAAAAAGGTTCTTTTAAGGCTTGAAAATGAGGTACTTATAGGACAGCTTCACGCACCGGCCGTCACACTCGGAACAGCGAAAGAGCATCCATGGCTTGTCTCCATGTACGAGTCATTTGGATTTGTCCCGTATAAGACAGTACAGCTTCCGGGGAAATTGCATCATACGGTATTTATGGAAAAGAAGCTGATTCCCGAAGAAGCGGAGCAATAAGGCATTGCAGAAAAATGCGAAAAAGGAGACATGAGTGGATATGAAGATAGCAGAAGTTAAGCCGCTGTTGGTAAATAGATACTTATTTGTAGAGATTACAACGGATAACGGGATTAAAGGAGTCGGAGAGTCCGGTGCCTGGGGATTTTTGGATGCCTCAAAGGAGGCAATTCAGCTTTTCGGAGAGTATCTGATTGGAAAGGATCCGCTGGAGATCGAGCACCACTGGCAGTATCTTTACCGCTGCTGGCATTTTCGCGGTGCCGCGATTATGGGAGCTTTGAGTGCGGTGGATATCGCTCTGTGGGATATCGCCGGAAAGTATTATGGTGTGCCGGTTTATGCGCTTTTGGGCGGTAAGGTGCGTGATAAGGCGCGGGTTTACTACCATGTTGGCGGACGTACCGAAGAAGAAGTACTGGCAAATCTTAAAGATGCAAAAGCGCAAGGGTACAATGCGATAGGCCATTTGTCACCGTTTTTGGATAGTACTCGAACAGTGCCTTATTTTGAACCGTACAGCAAAAAGATCGGTGATGCGATTGACCGTGTATATGCGTTTCGTGAAACGGTAGGCCGTGATGTGGATCTGTGTTTGGAGCTGCATCGCAGACTTAATCCTGCGGAGGCGATCACTTTTTCCAAACAGGTGGAGGAGGCGCTTCCGATGTTTATAGAAGACCCGACAACGCCTGACAATTTTGATTCCACGGCATTGATTGCCGCCAGGACCACAGTACCTATAGCCACTGGAGAGCGCTTTAATTCTCTTCAGGATTTTGCCATGCTTATCAAGAAGGATGGTGTGGCATATATCCGTCCTGATGTATGTATGGTGGGCGGTATCACGGCAGCCAAGAAAATATGCGCCCTGGCGGAGGCCCATGACGTTCTTGTGGTGCCTCACAGCCCGCTGAGCCCGGTTTCGACAGCAGCTTGTCTGCAGATAGCAGCGTGTGCGCCGAGCTTCTCGCTTTTTGAATATACCGGAGATGATAAAGCAGCGCTTTCGGAGCGCTATGGATCCACAAGCGTGGAAAAGGGTGTCAGAAAGAAAGATGTCGTGACGACAACATTTGCATGCAAAGACGGATTTATGGAACTTCCATCAAAACCGGGTATCGGAACCGAACTCATAGAAAATGCAGCGGAAAAATATCCATATTCCAAACGACCGATACTTACAAGAGTTTCAACGGACGGTTCGGTAATCGATCAGTAAAAACGACAACCGTTTATAGGATTCCTTAAACATAGAAAGCCTGAACGGTGATGGTACAGGAGGTGCTTTCATGGCACAAATTGATATAAATGAAAAAAGAATCTGCCGGGAATTTGATGAATTGGTAAGTATTGACTCGGAAAGCTTCAATGAGCGGCAGATGGCTGACAGATTGAAAGAAAAGCTTGCAGAGCTGGGAATACAGGCAAACGAAGATGACACGGCAAAAAAAATAGGCGGCAACGCGGGCAATCTCTTTGGTGAATTAAAGGGAGATCTGCCGGGGACACCGATTCTGCTGTCCGGACATATGGACACGGTCGCACCGGGAAATGGTAAAAAGGCGATTTTTCACGAAGACGGCACGATCACATCTGACGGAACCACCGTACTCGGCGGAGATGACCTGACAGGGGTTGTCGCGATTCTGGAGGGCATTCGCGCGGTAAAAGAGGCGGGAATCCCGCACAGGGATATCGAGATCTTATTTGCGGCGGCAGAGGAGCCGTTTACGAGAGGGAGCTCTGAATTTGATTTTAGCCGGGTGAAAGCGAAGGAATCCTATGTTTTGGATGTGACAGGACCGGTAGGAACAGCCATTCTTCAGGCACCGACGATCCTTTCCTTTGAGGCGGTGGTCAAAGGGCGCGCAGCGCATGCTGGATTTGAGCCCGAGAAGGGCATCCATGCGATTCAGACGGCATCTCGCGCGATCGCAGCATTGAAATTAGGTCATGTGGATGAGGAGACGACATTGAATGTCGGATTGATTTCCGGCGGATCTGTAGTCAATGCCGTGCCGGAACTTTGCACCTGTAATGGTGAGATTCGCAGCTACAGCCATGAAAAGGCGATGGAAACACTGGAAAAGGTTCGTCATATCTTTGAGAGTGCGGTTAAGGAGACGGGAGCAGAGCTTTCATTTACACATCGTCTCCATGTTAAAGCCTTTCATCTTGAACCGGATGCGCCTGTGGCGCTTCATTTTGCCGATGCCTGCCGAAAACTTGGAATTGAGCCGACATTCGGCAGTACCTTCGGAGGCAGTGACGGAAATACGATTATGCAGCACGGTATCCCGTGTGCGGTACTTTCCTGTGGCATGTATAATGTACATTCCGTAAGGGAATATGCGAAGGTGGGAGATATAGTGAACGGAGCCAGACTGATCGCAGAGTTGATTACACAAAGATAGGAAAAAGCGAAAATAAGAGCAAAAAGGTGTCGCGGCAGCGACACCTTTTTGCTTTACTTTTACTTTATGTGTTGCCCAAATGAGCGGTATTATGCTTTGTGGTAGCCGATCAATTTGAGTAAGTCATCCATGTACTGATAGAACATGGTCTGGCTCTTTTCATGAGAAGGCCAGCTGACAAGAAAATCCAGAGAATCTCTCATAGACTTACATTTGTGAATAGCGTCCAAAACGTTCTGATCACCTGCATACCATTCTTCGATTTTTTCGAAGAATTTATTGGCACCGTTTTCTGTTCCTTTAAAGTCCTGTAAAATCTTTACTTGCTCTTCTGTAAGTTGTTTTGTACCTTCAGCGCTCATATCTGCTACACTCCTTGTCTTGTATTGTATAGAAAACTTCCATGCCACCTGACAGCGGCACCACCATTACTGAGATTTAAAGATTTATAATCAGGTAAAAAACAGCTATATGCTGTCTCCTTACTGATGTTAATTCTCGTTAACAGTATGACAGATCAGAGGGAAAAAGTCAAGTTGTACAGCAGATTGAGCAGACCTGAATGAGATGGTATGTTGCTGCGCAATACGTGAACAGTAACGACACAATTGACATGAAAATTTGAAGTGATAAAATGGATTTAAGAGCAATTTACTGTTGGTGGCAGCAGGCAAATTGCGGCATCTGAACGGAAAAATATAAATGTCAATACCAAGGAGACAGGGGGAAATGTTATGTGTAAAGAGAAAATGTTCAAAAATATACGCTCGATATGTAATAAAAAAAGAATTTTGGGATTTAAAGCTGCCGCTTCGGCCATGCTTATGATTACGCTTATGTTTGGCAATATTACTTTGTCACAGGCTAGTGTGAGCAATGCAGGTGCACTCAGCCAGAATACGGTTAATAACGACATATCACAGACGGCTTTTGGCAAACACGGCCGCCTGTCGGTCGACGGTGTCAATCTGGTAGATAAAAGCGGTAATCCATTTCAGCTCAAAGGCGTCAGCACTCATGGTATTGCGTGGTTTCCACAGTATGTTTCAGAGGAAAGCTTTGAGACTCTTCGCTCATATGGCGCAAATACAGTCAGACTTGCCATGTATACAGCGGAGGGAGGTTATACCTCAGGGGGAGACCGCCAGCAGCTTGAAGCATTGATTGATAAAGGCATTCAGGCGGCATCAAAGCTTGGTATGTATGTAATCATTGACTGGCATATTTTGTCTGATGGCGATCCGAACCAGCATACGGCTGATGCGGTGGATTTCTTTGGCAGAATGTCAGCAAAGTATGGCAGCCTTGGAAATGTACTTTATGAAATCTGTAATGAGCCCAACGGAAACGTGCAATGGACAGATATCAAGCGCTACGCGGATCAGGTCATTCCTGCGATCCGTCAATATGATCAGACCGGCATCATCCTTGTAGGCACGCCTACCTGGTCTCAGGATGTTGAACAGGTTGCAGCTGCGCCGGTGGCACAATCCGCAAATGTTATGTATACACTGCATTTTTATGCCGGTACACACAGGGATAATATCAGGCAGAAGCTTGTAACAGCCAGACAGCAGGGAACTCCCGTGTTTATATCGGAATTTTCAATATGTGATGCAAGTGGCAACGGAAGCATAGATTATGCATCGGCAGATGCCTGGAAACAGCTTATAAAGGAGACAGGGGTCAGTTATTGTGCATGGTCGCTCTGCAACAAATCAGAGACCAGCGCCCTCATTGATGCCGGCTGTGGCAAAACTTCCGGCTGGACAGATGCCGAGCTGAGCCTGACAGGACGTTTAATAAAAGGAATGCTGTCAGAGCAGTAGGATATTTAGTAGTCAATTGCCATATGAGTCTTGCCTTTTTGCCGCGGCTATGCTATACTTTCGTTCGTTGTGTAAAGCCCGCAAAAACAAGGTCGAATAGGGCTTTAGAGGCGGTCACCGCCTTAAAATGTGCCGAGTGTTCGTGACCTTCCACTCGTAAAACAAAACTAAAGGAGATAACTGAATATGAAAGAGAAAAACCTGAAAAACACGTATTTTCTGGCGTATGGTGCGGTAATTGCGGCCATCTATGTAGCCCTGACTACAGCATTCCAGCCGATTAGCTTCGGTGCAGTGCAGTTCCGTATATCGGAGGCACTTTGCATTCTGCCGTTTTTTACCCCGGCAGCGATTCCCGGACTTTTTGTAGGATGCTTCTTATCGAATTTCCTCTGCGGCGCAGCAGGACTCGATATCGTATTTGGCAGTCTGGCTACCTTGATTGGAGCAGTCGGATCCTATTACCTCAGAAAAAGCAGAATTTTAGTATGCCTTCCGCCGATTCTGGCCAACACCATCATCGTTCCGTGGGTGCTTAGATTCGCATACGGTTCAGAAGATATGATTCCTTTCATGATGCTCACTGTCGGTATCGGTGAGATACTGGCAATAGGAGTACTTGGAAGTATTCTTCTGGCAGCGTTAGATCGCTATAAAAACATGCTCTTTGGAAAGTGTATGGCAGCAGGACGCTAGGGTGTGTCCGGCAGGAAATTGATTGTCAAAGACCTGCGCATCCCTACGTGCAAGTATGCAGTCAGCAGTGACACCTGACAACATTTTAAACGTACGTTGTAATTACCGCTTTTGCGGTTTGCAGCGTGCGTTTTTTCGTTTTATAGGAAATTTGGCTGTAATATTGACATTTACGGGTAAAAGAAGTTAAATTGTAACTGTTCGGATCACGGCTTTGACAGCATGATCCGGCTTAAGAAAAACCGTTTTAAGCGGGGAAGGAATGCACAAATATGAGTGAAAATGTATATCAGATTGATTTTAATAAACCTGAAGCTGTTCATTTTATCGGAATCGGCGGTATCAGCATGAGCGGACTGGCAGAGATCCTTATGGATGAGGGATTTACCGTGTCCGGTTCCGATGCGCACAGTTCAGACCTTACGGCTAATCTTGAGGCAAGAGGCGCGAAGGTATATATAGGCCAGAAAGCAGAAAATATCAGTGACGGCATCGATGTGGTTGTATATACCGCAGCGATTCATCCGGATAATCCAGAATTTCAGGAAGTGAAGAGGCGTGGGATCCCTATGCTGACTAGGGCTGAGCTTTTGGGCGAGATGATGCGCAATTATAAAAATGCCATTGCGATTGCGGGTACTCATGGAAAGACTACGACCACATCCATGGTAACGGAGATATTCTTACAGGCGAAGAATGATCCGACAATCTCTGTCGGCGGCATACTTCCGGTGATTGGCGGCAATATCCGGGTGGGCGGACCTGAATTTTTTGTTACAGAGGCCTGTGAGTATACCAACAGTTTCCTGTCATTTTACCCGAC
>CAVHPN010000034.1:36898-50591 GCA_963637995.1 Prevotella sp. CAG:279
TTTGATCTCTATATTCATGGAGAGAAGAAAGGCCGCCTGACACTTGGTGTTGCGGGAGAACATAATGTATACAATGCATTGGCGGCAGTCGCCGTTTCTCTGGAAAGTGGAATCTCGATGGAAGCCATCAGTGCAGGGCTTAAACATTTTACCGGAACTAACAGGCGATTTGAAAAGAAGGGCGAGGTAAATGGATTTACCATTATCGATGATTACGCTCACCATCCGCAGGAGATAGAGGCAACGCTTAAAACAGCGCTTAATTACCCCCACAAAACGCTCTGGTGCGTATTTCAGCCGCATACATATACAAGGACGAAGGCTTTTCTGCCGCAGTTTGCCAAGGCGCTCTCGCTGGCAGATAAGGTTATTTTGGCAGACATTTATGCTGCACGGGAGACGGATGACCTGGGCGTAAGCTCTGAAGATATCGTGAAGCTTCTTAAGGAAAGCGGAAAAGAAGCGTGGTATCTGCCGACATTTGAGGAAATAGAAAAATTTGTAACAGAACATTGTACACAGGGTGACCTGTTGATAACCATGGGCGCCGGAGACATTGTAAATGTAGGGGAAAACCTGCTTTCGAGATAGTTATCCACATTATCCACATAGTTTTCAACATATTATGTAAATCAACTATGTGGATTTTTTGTGCCCTGATTGTGGAAAGATTTGGTGGAAAAGAGACCTCAAAAGTGATGATTTTGACAGGGTTTTAGCCGAAATTGGGAGGATTGAGCCCAATTATCCACATTATCCACAATCAAAACAGTGGAAAAATGTTTATAAAAATGGTGATAATGAACAGAGTTGCACAGTGTTCCTTTTTGAAAAAAGGTATGTTATGATAGAAACTACCGAACAGTTATGTTGTATTTTGCAAAGAGAGTTAGAGGATGGATATGGGATTTAAAAACCGGTTGGAAGTGGAAGCAACGCAGATTTCAAACGAGTTTATTGATACATATATGACCGGAGCTAACGGTGAATATGTGAAAGTATACCTGTATCTGCTGCGAAACAGGAACAGAGATATATCGATAGATCAGATTGCGGAGGCGCTCAATCATACTGAGGCTGACGTACAGAGAGCACTGGCGTACTGGCAGAAGATCGGAGTGCTGGGGGCGGAGGCCGATCGCGGCCTGACATCAGAAAAAAGTGCAGCAGGGGAAGCTGCGCATTCTGAAAAAATAAAATCAGATCCGGTGGATATGTCAAGGCTTACTTCGGATGAGTCGTTTAAACAGCTTGTCTACATTGCGCAGAAGTATCTCAATAAGCTGCTGACACCGACCGACTGCCAGATTCTCGGAAATCTGTATACAAACCTGGAATTTTCGGGAGAGCTTTTGGAATATCTGATTGAATATTGCGTTCAGAATCACCATACCAGCCTGCGCTATATGGAGAAGGTGGCTCTGGGGTGGCATGAGCGCGGTATAAAGGATGTAGAGCAGGCCAAGGCGAGCGGAAGAGGTTATACGAAGGGATCTTTTGCTGTTATGAGAGCCATGGGACTTTCAGATCGCAGTCCCGCTGAGATTGAGAGTAAATTTATAGAAAAATGGTTCTGGGAGTACGGTTTTACGCGGGAACTTATTGTTGAGGCGTGCAGCCGCACTATCCGTCAGATACACAAGCCGTCATTCGATTATGCGGACAAAATCCTGCGGGATTGGAAAGATGCCGGCGTTAAGAGTTTTCGTGATGTGGCGGAGCTTGATAAAAAACGTAAGGAAATCGCTGATGCAAAAAAAACACAGCCCGGCGTAGGGAATAGTATCGCAAACAACGCAAGAGCTGCGACAGCAGGAACAGGCAGTACCGGTAATCGGCGTGGCAATAATCGTACTTCCAACCGTTTTCATAATCTGGAAGAACATGGATATGATTATGATAAGATGGTATGGAGTATGATAAACAGAGATCAGGCAACAGGAGGAGACGATGGCACTCAGTAATTCTCAATATGAATCTATTATGCGTGTTTATAACAGGACTCAGCTTCAGAAAAAACACGAACTGGATGAAAGAATCAGAGAGGTATACGACAAGATACCGGCTGTTCGTGAGATGAATGATGCAATCGCCTCGGCTGCGGTCAAAAGTGCAAAAGAGCTTCTGGCAGGAGATGGTGATGCGGTAAGGCGTCTGCGAGAGACGATTGAGGACCTGAAGGAACAGCGGCAGGTACTCATGAGTGCCTACGGATATCCGGCGGATTACATGGATATGCGGTATGAATGCGCAGATTGCAGGGATACCGGATACGTAGATGGGAAAAAGTGCCATTGTTTCAAACAGCGTGAAATCGATCTGCTTTACGACCAGTCAAATATCAGGGAAATTCTCGAAAGGGAGAATTTTTCTCATTTTTCATTCAACTACTTTGATGACACGAAGATTGATGAGAGAAGCGGCAAAACTGCCCGCGCATACATGGAGCAGGTGGTGGATTCCTGTCATCAGTATATAGATAAATTCAGAGATGAAAAGGGCAATATCTTATTTACAGGAAAAACCGGGCTTGGAAAGACATTTTTGAGCAACTGTATTGCAAAAGAACTGATAGAACAATGTTTCAGCGTGGTATATTTGCCGGCAGTTGAAATGTATGAGATATTTTCCAAAGACCGCCTTTCATACGATTCTACGGACGAAGATCATGATCGTTCACAGTATCTTTTGGAATGTGATCTGCTGATTATTGATGATCTCGGCACAGAGCTTGTAAATACATTTACGACATCGCAGCTTTTTTATGTGGTAAATGAGCGGCTGAACCGAAAGAGAGGAACCATTATTTCCACTAATTTACCGGTCAATGAGATGCGGGATGAGTTTACGGATCGTGTCATGTCACGTATATTCAGCCAGTATCAGGTTATTCCGCTTTACGGTGAAGATATACGCGTAAGGAAAAAGATGGAGACATTCTAGTGGGTTGACTTATATGTGACATAATGATATAAAGGTAAAGTCAGAAAAGTTGACATTTATTAATGGTGGTGTCGTAGTCAGACGGCATGTCGGTTATTCTGAAAGTGTTGACAGAGTGCCGAGCACACGGAACATAAAGAGCATATTAACAGATAGCAAACAGGTGGAGGAAAAAGGAAAGATGCTGTACGAAGAGAAGATCATTGAGACGATACCGGTAGGACCGCTGGGACTGATTCCCCTCAAAGGATGCGAGGAGCTGGTAAGCAAGGTAGACAAGTATCTGGTAGACTGGAGAAGAGAACGCGAAAGTGAGCACAAAACATCGATCGCATTTTCGGGTTATCAGAAGGAATCCTATGTCATTGATGCCAGTACCCCAAGATTTGGCTCGGGTGAGGCAAAGGGAGAGATCAAGGCATCGGTACGCGGCGATGATCTGTATCTGATCGTAGATGTCTGCAACTACAGCCAGACATATTCTCTGTGCGGCATGGTAAATCATATGTCTCCTGATGACCACTATCAGGATCTTAAGCGTGTCATTGCTGCAGCAGGAGGAAAAGCGCGCCGCATCAACGTGATCATGCCGTTCCTTTATGAGAGCAGACAGCACAAGCGCTCCGGACGCGAATCATTGGACTGCGCCTTGACACTTGAAGAACTGGTAGATATGGGCGTTGAGAACATTATTACATTTGATGCCCACGATCCGCGTGTACAGAATGCTATTCCTTTAAAAGGATTTGAGACAGTTCAGCCGATTTACCAGTTTATCAAGTATCTTCTTAAAAATGAGAAGGAGCTGGAGATCGACAGCGATCATATGATGGTTATCAGCCCTGACGAGGGTGGTATGTCACGTGCCGTATTCTTCTCCAATGTCCTTGGCCTTGATATGGGCATGTTCTACAAACGTCGCGATTATACAAGAATTGTAAACGGTCGCAATCCGATTGTTGCTCATGAATTCTTGGGATCCAGCGTAGAAGGTAAGGATGTCCTGATTATAGACGATATGATTTCCTCAGGCGAGAGTATGCTTGATGTTGCAAAAGAGCTTAAGAGCCGCAAGGCAAGAAAGGTATTTGTATGTGCGACATTCGGACTGTTTACCAACGGTCTGCAGAAATTTGACGAATATTATGAAAATGGTCTGATTGATCGTGTCCTGACTACAAATCTGATCTATCAGACACCGGAGCTTCTTTCCAGACCATATTACATCAACGTAGACATGAGCAAGTATATTGCACTCATTATCGACAATCTTAACCACGACGCATCTTTGAGTGAATTACTTAACCCGACTAAACGAATCAATAAACTGCTGACTAAGTATCGGGCAGGAATCCGGGATTAGTCGAACGTCTCATTTATGAGATTTATAAGGATAGAAAATAGCCGTCCACTACTCGCACTAGTGAACGGCTAAAAAATTACCCTTTTTATAAGCGCACCTCGTGTGCTGCAACCCCTTCTTCTTTCAAAACCCGCATTTCCCTTTCGTGACAGGTAAACACAAGGATCTGTCCGGAATAGGCACTTGGAAGCCATTTGAGGACGGTTCTCAGGCGTTCGTCGTCATACAGAACAAAGCTGTCGTCAAATATTAACGGGAGACGGTCTGTACCTCCCTGCATAAACCTTGCTGCTGCGAGACGCATGGCCAGATAGATCTGGTCGGCAGTACCGCTGCTGACCTGTTCGAGCGGAATCAGTTTACGCTTGGTATTCAGATAAGCATTCAGATTTTCATCGATGCTGATACTGGAATATATTCCTCCTGTGATGCCGGAAATAAGATCTGAGGCCGTTTTATTCAGGTATAATCCAAAGGAATCGCGGATTGTCATGGAAAGTTCCTTTAAGGTGTCAATGGCCAAATCAAGGGAAGCTATTTCCTGACGAATGCGCTCATTTTCTTTCAGTATATGTTTTAATGCCGTTGCACGATCTTTGCAGGTGGAAAGATGTTCCAGTTTTTTCTCCAGTTCCCATTGTATGCGCTGCTGTTCTTCAATGACGAGACTGCAGTCATTCTGTTTTGCCATCAAAGCAGAGATCTGTTCAGACTGTTTGGCCAGCGAACCCTCAGAATTCTCTGCTGACTGACATAGGGTGATAAAACGGTCAAGGCGTTTTGACAGGAGATCCATTGATGCCTCTGAGATTTCATCCTGATCAAGATGGCGTTTTAAAATTTCAGATAGTTCAGAGGCGGAGTCTTTGGCTTTCTTTCTGCGTCTGCTTCTGTATAAGGTTATACAGATACCTATTATGAGAAATACCAGGGCTGCCGGGCCGCAGATGATGGCGGTGAGGACAGGTGAAAGAGTCACTGGCCATGGAGCTGTCTGCGAAAAAAGTATCCGGTATCCACTGTATGCCGCACATATAGCTGACAGTACCGCGATAACAAAGAACAGCGCCTGAAAAATCTTTGGTGCTTTACCTGATGCTGCTTTCTGTGCCTGCTGATAGTCGTTATACAGTTCTTTGGCATGATTGCGATAGTTTTCGATAGATGCCTCATCTGAAAATGAGAACTCATCTAAAACCTGGCGGCTTTTTTGAAGCCTTTCAGACAGGGCTTCTTTTTCTGATTTATGATGTTCCAGTTCATTGATGACAGAATCTCGCAGCTTTGAATATTCCTGCAGCTGATTTTCGTACTTTGAAGATGAAAGTTCACGTTCCAGTGCGCTGATTTCGCTTAGCAGAGAGGTATAATTAACCGAGGCCTCAGGATTAAGCTGCCCTTCAAAACGCTTGCGCTGACTTTTGAGGTAAGCTGTCGCCTTGGTGATATTCAGCGCCATATTGCCGGAGGTATTCATGTTGGCAATATGATTTTTAAGCTCGCTTACCATGCCTTCGTCAGTGGCACTTTTCAGCTGGCTGATGCTAATGGTGTTATTGTAGGCAGTTTCGCTCATGCCGCCCAGTATTTCCTGCAAAATGGCGCGGCCGTCCGGTTCTTCACGCCCGGTCGTTTCGTTGATAACTGTGAATTCTTTCTTGTTTTTCTGAAATGATCGTTCAATTCGGTATATGGTACCGTCAGATTCCAGTCTCAGCTGTCCTTCATAAGTTGCACTGTTTTCCCATGGTTCATATTTGCTGTAAATATCATTTTTGGCGGCACGTCCTCGCTGACGTTCGATTCCAAAGAGCATACCGCGGATAAAAGTATGAATGGTGGATTTGCCTGCTTCATTTTTGCCGTAAATGACATTCAATCCGTCCTTGAAGGTGACAGCCGTGTCATGAAACTTTCCAAATCCGCTTATATAAAGATCAAGAAAACGCATGTAAGCTAACTCCTTTCATCGGTGGTGAGAAGCAGAGCATGAATACCGTAAAACAACGCTTTTTTCTCCATCGGACTCATGTCCGGTTTATCAAGTGCTCTTATATAAAAGCCGATCATGTCACTGGGGTGCTCTGCAAAAAGAGCGGTAAAATCATATTGCGGCTCTGTCTCGTCGATAATGTCCGCGATTCTAAAACGCAGTTTCAGCGAATCGAGATCGAAGGATATGTCAGGATCCCGCATCCCCTGCAGCTTGAAACGGAAAATATTATCATTGCCGCGAACCTCAATTTCGCGGGAGATTTTCTGATACAGCTCGGTATTGGTTGTGTCAGGTGTGACCCGGACAATGAGAGGCACATAGCGAAGCTTTGCCATCGGGATGAATTTGAGCTCTGTCACATTCCGGCTTTTCTGGTTGATCTCACCGTAAAATATGCCGTGCTGTCCGGTTTCGGTCTTATCGAGCGGTTCGGGAGAGCCGCAGTAAGCTATCCTTTTGCCTGACAGAATTTCAGGCTTGTGAATATGACCCAGAGCAATATAGGAAAATCCTGATGTGGCGAGGGCAGAAGGATCAAAAGGCACATGTTTTGCGTCACCGCCATGTCCCAGGAGAATGTGAATCTTTCCGTCATTCGGTGCTGTGACAGAATCGAGGCGCGGCTCTGTGATCTCTGCCGTATGGTAGGAAAATCCTGTAACCTCAGTGTTGATATCCTCAAAATATACGGACGAGAAGTCCTCGCTATCAAGAAAAGTCACATTGGATGCCCAGGGAAATCCAAGAACGGCAGAATTTTTACGGATCCGGTCATGGTTTCCTGCAATGATGATAACTCTTACCTGAGGGATCGTGGAAAAAAGATAGTTAACCTCTTTCAGATCGCGCTGCAGCGGCTGGCGATGGAACAGATCCCCCGCTATGAAGAGGCAGTCCACATTCAGTTCGCCTGCCTTATTTATGATTGAAGTAAAAGTATCGCGGATATCTCGACTGCGTTCGCTGCTCCAGGGCTTATCACTGTCAGGGGACATTCCCCAGTGGACATCGCCGGTATGGATAAATTTCACAATTTTCTCCCCCTTCTTGCAAAACTGACATGTCATCTGATGCTGACATCATCATTGCTGAAAGTTAATATAAAAGGACTGCTGCAAATGGCAGAAAAAATAATCCGGTATTTGCAGCAGCCCCATAGTTGCTTAGTGTTTACAGTTCACAGTTATTTACAGTTCTCGGAAACGGGATGACGTCACGGATGTTGGAAATGCCGGTTAAGTACATAACACAGCGTTCGAATCCAAGACCAAATCCGGAGTGTCTTGCGGAACCATATTTGCGAAGATCCAGGTAAAAACCATAATCTTCTTTTTTAAGTCCAAGCTCGTCCATGCGTGTCTCAAGTTTTTCCAAGCTGTCCTCACGCTGGCTGCCGCCGATGATCTCTCCGATGCCGGGTACAAGGCAGTCCATGGCTGCGACGGTCTTGCCGTCCTCGTTCATCTTCATGTAGAATGCCTTGATCTCCTTAGGATAGTCGGTAACGAAGACCGGTTTCTTAAAGATCTTCTCGGTTAAGTAACGCTCATGCTCTGTCTGCAAGTCGCAGCCCCAGAATACCTTGTAGTCGAACTCGTCATTGTGTTCTTCAAGGATGCGCACTGCCTCTGTATAGGTTACATGGCCGAATTCGGAATTTAATACGTGGTTTAAGCGGTCAAGGAGTCCCTTGTCGATGAACTGGTTGAAGAAGTTCATCTCTTCCGGTGCGTGCTCCAAGACGTATCGGATGACATATTTTAACATGTCCTCGGCAACTTCCATATTATCTTTCAGATCGGCAAATGCCATCTCCGGCTCGATCATCCAGAACTCAGCTGCATGGCGGGTCGTGTTGGAGTTTTCTGCACGGAAGGTCGGTCCGAAGGTGTAGATGTTGCGGAATGCCATCGCGTAGGTCTCACCGTTTAACTGGCCGCTGACGGTCAGGTTGGTTGGCTTTCCGAAGAAATCCTGTGTATAGTCGACAGTGCCGTCGGCATTTTTCGGGATATTGTTCAGATCCATCGTGGTAACCTGAAACATCTCTCCGGCGCCCTCACAGTCACTGGCGGTAATCAGTGGTGTGTGAACATATACAAAGTCACGCTCCTGGAAGTACTGGTGTATTGCGTAAGCTGCCAGGGAACGTACACGGAACACTGCCTGGAAGGTATTGGTTCTGGGACGCAGGTGGGAGATGGTACGCAGATACTCAAGGCTGTGGCGCTTTTTCTGAAGCGGATAATCCGAAGCGGACGGCCCCTCAACCGTCACTTCGGCTGCCTGGATCTCAAACGGCTGCTTTGCCTCAGGCGTCGCAACCAGTGTACCTTTTACGATGATGGCTGCGCCTACGTTTAATTTGGAAATCTCCGCGAAGTTTGGCATGGTATCGTGATAAACTACCTGAAGTGTCTCAAAGTAACTTCCGTCATTAACAACGATGAAACCAAAGTTCTTGGAGCCGCGCACGCTGCGTACCCATCCGCCGATCTGAACCTCTTTGTCCAGATATGCGTCTCTGGAACGGTAAATTTCTCTTACAGTGGTTAAATTCATCTCAATAAACTCCTCTTATAAACTTCATATGCTGTCTGCCATGCAGTATGCAGGCTGTATTTGGCTTTAATTATACTGTATTTTCCTTACAGATTCAAGGGATAGAGCGTGATTTTACAGCACTGTTATCGACAATTACGAAAATATTATGTAAAAGAAGTGAGAAATGTCGGAAAATGCACAAAATAAAAACAAATTCTATCAAAAATTTATTCACTATTTAGGTAAAGTGTGCTATAATGAAGCCACATTCAAAATACACATTATATGTGAGCAACGAGGGGTGATATCGTGATTAAAAAGGAAATGATAGCCATGCTGTTGGCGGGCGGACAGGGCAGCCGTCTGGGTGTCTTAACTCAAAAAGTAGCAAAACCTGCAGTTTCTTTCGGTGGAAAGTATCGAATCATCGATTTTCCGTTGAGCAACTGCATCAATTCTGGAGTGGACACGGTAGGCGTTCTGACCCAGTATCAGCCGCTGCGGCTGAATGCACATATTGGAATCGGTATTCCGTGGGATCTTGATCGCAACGTGGGAGGTGTGACGGTACTTCCGCCATACGAGCGAAGCAAAGGAAGCGACTGGTATACAGGTACGGCCAATGCGATCTACCAGAACCTGGAGTATATGGAGGCATATAATCCGGAATATGTGCTTATTTTATCAGGTGACCATATCTATAAGATGGATTATGAGGTCATGCTGGAATACCACAAAGCAAATAACGCTGATGTCACGATCGCGGCTATGCAGGTTCCGATGGAGGAGGCAAGCCGTTTCGGTATCGTAATTACCGATGACAATAACCGTATCACGGAATTTGAGGAGAAACCGGCAAATCCGCGAAGTAATTTAGCTTCCATGGGTATTTATATATTCAGCTGGAAGGTACTCAAGGAAGCTCTCATCAAGCTTTCTGACGAGCCGGGATGTGACTTCGGAAAGCATATTATCCCGTATTGTCATACAGCCGGGAAGCGTATCTTTGCATACGAGTACAACGGCTATTGGAAGGATGTTGGTACACTCGGTTCCTACTGGGAAGCTAATATGGAGCTTATCGACATTATTCCGGAGTTCAACCTGTATGAAGAATACTGGAAGATTTACACTAAGAGCGATATTATTCCCCCGCAGTTTATATCGGACCAGTCCAGGATAGAGCGAAGTATCATCGGAGAGGGCACAGAAGTATACGGTGAAGTTATAAACTCAGTCATCGGTGCGGGTGTCACGATCGGAGAAGGAGCGGTGATCCGCGATTCGATTATCATGAAAGGCACAACCATTGGGGCAGGAACGGTTGTAGACAAGGCGATTGTGGCTGAGGATGTCACTATCGGTGAGAATGCAGAGATCGGTGTCGGTGAATATGCAGAGAGCAAGTATGATAAGAAGGTATATCAGTTTGATCTGGTAACGATAGGAGAACGTTCCGTGATACCTGGTAATGTGAAGGTTGGACGGAATACGGCAATTTCCGGTGTGACAAGTGCTGAGGATTACCACGGCGGTATACTGGAAAGCGGTGATTATATCATAAAGGCAGGTGGAGTACAATGAGAGCGATAGGTATTGTTTTAGCTGGCGGCAACAGCAAGAGAATGAGAGAATTATCCAACAAGAGAGCCATCGCAGCGATGCCTATCGCAGGCAGCTACCGCAGTGTTGATTTTGCTCTGAGCAATATGAGCAATTCTCACATTCAGAGTGTGGCAGTATTGACGCAGTATAACTCCCGTTCCCTAAATGAGCATCTGAGTTCTTCCAAATGGTGGGATTTCGGACGTAAGCAGGGCGGTATGTATGTATTCACACCTACGATCACGGCTGAGAGCAGTGACTGGTACCGCGGCACAGCGGATGCGCTTTATCAGAATATCGAATTCTTAAAGAAGAGTCACGAGCCATATGTGGTTATAGCAGGCGGTGACTGCGTATACAAGCTTGATTATGGCAAGGTTTTGGAGTATCACATCGAAAAGAAAGCGGATATTACCGTAGTATGCAAGGAGATGTCGGCTGAGGAGGATGTGACCAGATTCGGTCTTGTCAAATTAAATTCCGACGGACGTATTACTGACTTTGAAGAGAAGCCTATGCTGGCTACTTCGAGCACGATCTCCTGCGGAATCTATGTAATCCGCCGCCGTCAGCTGATTGAGCTTCTGGAAAGATGCGCAGCTGAGGACAGATATGATTTTGTTACTGATATTCTGGTAAGATATAAGAATCTTAAGCGGATTTATGCATATAAATTGGATACATACTGGAGTAATATAGCTTCAGTTGATTCATATTACAAAACAAACATGGATTTCCTGAAGGCTGATGTAAGACATTATTTCTTCAAGGATTATCCGGAGATCTATTCAAAGGTTGATGATCTTCCTCCGGCAAAATACAATCCGGGGGCAAATGTAAAGAACAGTCTGGTATCCAGCGGCTGTATTTTAAATGGTACTGTAGAGAATTCCGTTCTGTTTAAAAAAGTATACATAGGCAATAATTGTATCATCCGTAATTCTGTTATATTAAATGACGTTTATATCGGTGACAATACCGTTATTGAGAATTGTATCGTAGAAAGCCGTGATACTATACGTGCCAATACGACACATATCGGTACACCGGAAGATATAAAGATCGTCATTGAAAAGAATGAAAGATTTGCATTATAAGATTTGCTTAAGGATAGACGGAAGGGGTTATGAGTATGCAGATTACTGATGTAAGAGTGCGTCGGATAGAGACGGAAGGGAAGATGAGAGCCATCGTATCTGTCACACTTGACAATGAATTTGTAGTTCATGATATTAAGGTTATAGAAGGAGAGAAGGGACTTTTTATCGCTATGCCTAGCAGGAAGGCCGCAGATGGAGAATATCGCGATATCGCCCACCCAATTAATTCCGGAACAAGGGATATGCTTCAGAATGTCATTCTCTCCAAGTATGAGGCGACAGCTCTTGAACTTGCTGAGCTTGAGAAAGCAGAGTAAACTTGGTTGTCAGAGACCTGCGCGTCCTCGCGTGCGAGCACGCAGTCCGCATAGCCGCCTGACAACACTTTCATAGTAAAATGCCCTCGGACACTGGACAAAGTGTCCGAGGGCATTTATTATGTAGATATGGTATGCTTAAAACCGAAGAAACCGGGCGAAAATACCCGGATAAGTACAGTAAGGGGGTAATTATGAGCGGTACGATTTTTTCTTTAATACCGCCTATCGTAGCCATTGCGCTGGCATTGATTACGAAAGAGGTGTACCTGTCACTTTTGATAGGTATTATGTCAGGAACTTTTTTATTTACAGGTTTAAATCCGCTGCATGCGGTGGAAACGATGATCACAATCATGGGAGAGAAGATAGGCAGCAATGTTAATATTCTGATTTTCCTTGCATTTCTTGGCATTGTAGTAGCACTGATCACAAAATCCGGTGCATCGAAGGCTTACGGAGAGTGGGCATCCCACGCAATACGTACGAAAAAAGGCGCACTGTTTGCAACGATGTTTCTGGGTATGCTTATTTTCGTAGATGATTATTTCAACTGTCTTACGGTTGGTACGGTTATGCGGCCGGTTACAGATAAGCACAAGATCACGAGGGCAAAGCTGGCTTATATTATTGATGCGACAGCGGCTCCGGTGTGTATCATTGCACCGATTTCGAGCTGGGCAGCAGCAGTCGGTTCCTCACTCCCGGAAGGCAGCGGAGTGGACGGATTCAGCCTGTTTTTGCATACGATTCCGTTTAACCTGTATGCACTTCTTACGATCTGCTTTATGATCTTTTTGATAGCCGGTGATTTTGATTTTGCAGCTATGAAACGCTATGAAGAACAGGTCCTAAAGACAGGCAAGGAGACAACCGTTGAGGCGGAGGCAATGGAGATCTCAGGAAACGGAAAGGTCATGGATCTGGTTCTTCCGATTGTCGTACTGATTGCTTTTTGTATCAGCGGTATGCTGTATACAGGCGGTATTCTTGATGGCGTAGGTCTGGTAGAGGCATTTGCAGGCTGTGATTCGGCACTCAGTCTTGTCTTGGGGTCATTTTTTACACTTGTGTTTATCTTCGTATTTTACATGATTCGGAGAGTTGTCCGGTTTAATGAATTCTGTGAGTCTTTTACAATAGGTGTAAAGGCGATGATTCCGGCAATCATGATTTTATGTCTTGCGTGGACGCTTTCAGGTATCTGCAGTTCTGATTATCTGAATATCGGAGGCTACGTCAAAGCGGTAGTAGGCGGCAATGCGCTTGTTGGATCACTTATGCCGGCAATGATGTTTGTTATCGCAGCCGGACTGGCATTTTCAACAGGTACATCGTGGGGAACTTTTGGAATTCTGCTTCCGATCGCATTTGCAGTTGTAGGTGCGGAAAATATGAACAGTCTGACTATAGTGACGGCATCGATTCTTGCCGGTGCTGTGTGCGGAGACCATGTATCACCGATATCAGATACCACTATTTTGGCTTCGGCGGGTGCTCAGTGCAATCACATCAATCATGTATCGACCCAGATTCCATACGTATTGTGCGTAGCGATATGCTGTTTCCTAGGATATCTGGCAGCAGGATTTACCTCAAACGGCTGGATTGGAACCGGAGTTGGATTTGTGGCATTGATTGTAGTGCTGATTGTTCTGGATAGGAAAAATAAGAAGTAATTGTTCAAAATCAAGCAAAATCATAAATCGGCCTTGAAATGATCAGCCTTTTGAAGATTGACTTTGAATGCTTACACATAGGAAAGGCAGAAAACGGATTAGATTTCGTTTTCTGCCTTTTTAAACATATAAGAGAAGATAATAAA
>CAVHPN010000034.1:50654-66715 GCA_963637995.1 Prevotella sp. CAG:279
TATACTACAGCCGGCTCAAGGAGCAGCTTGCCGGTCTTATAGCGCTCTTTGCTGTACATCTTGATATCAAGAGTATCTTCCTGTCCGGCAAGGTGATTTGCCATGAGGATTGCTATACGCGGAGCAACCATGAAACCGTGTCCTGAGAAGCCGCAGACACTGTAAAAGCCCTTTGCTTCGACAGCCTCATCGATAACCGGGTTGCAGTCAGGACTCAGATCGTACTGGCCTGCCCACTGACGTACGACCTTAAGCTTTCTGAGGATAGGAAGTGCCTCGCACATTACCGCACAGTTTTTCTCAAGGAACTGCCAGGAAGAATTGAAGTTGTAGCTCGGTGCCTCGTGAGGTCCGATACCCATTACAAAGCTTCCATGCGGTGTCTGCTGTACATAGTAGGAGCGGTGGAAGCTCATAACCATGCAGTCGATAAGAGGAGCAACAGGCTCAGTTACCAATGCCTGATGACGCTCTGAGATAACAGGGATATCTTCACCGACCAACTTTGCAAGTTCAGGTGCATGAACATTGGCACAGTTGATAACTGTACGTGCCTCAAATGTTCCGTTGGTGGTCTCTACAGCGTGAATACGTCCTGCCTTGGTCTGAAGACCTGTAACCTCTGTATAAGTCAGGAATTCAACACCCATTCTCTTTGCACCCTGCGCATAGGCCTGTGTACACTGGAACGGATCTGCATGACCGTCCTTCTGGCAGAATGTTGCACCGAACATACCGTCTGTGTTGAGATAAGGTACAATTTCCTTTGCTTCTTTCAGATCAACGGCTCTGGAATCAATGCCGAGCTTGTGCTGAACCTTAAGATTCTCCTGGAATTGTGCCCATTCTTTTTCTGTATATGCAACCAGCAGATAGCCGCCCTGATGCAGGCCGCAGCTTCTGGAATAGCCGGTATATTCTTCAAGATGTTCAAAAATATGTGTGCTTTCAAGGGCAATTTTTGCATTTAATTCAGAACCCCACTGCTGGCGGATACCGGCACCGCATCGTCCGGTAGCTCCGGAAGTCAGGAAACGTTTCTCGATAAGAAGAATATCGGTGATTCCGCGTTTTGCAAGCTCAAATGCGATGGAACAGCCGATAATTCCGCCGCCGATAATGATGACATCATATGATTTTTTCATTTTCAGTTACCTCCTTCTGGGGCTGATGGATCATATTTCCCGTAGGAACCCTCATCACCGTCCCGAACTGTTTCCTCCCAGGCATCTGCCAGAGCACCCATACTGATTGGTTTGACAGGCGGACGGAAGGTTGGCATCAGTACATCTTCAAGAGGTACTTTATAATAAGAGGCAAGTTCCTGTGCTATGAGCATACGGCAGGTACGTCCCTGGCAGGGACCCATGCCGGCACGTGTTACACGCTTTATTTCATCGATGGTGCGGTAACCATCATGGATACATTGTAAAATGTCCTCGCGGGTTAAATCTTCACACCGACAGAGGATTGTGTTTTTATCGTCCATTTTGATACCCCCCTACTTTTATTGATCTGACTTCCATTGCCAGTTCCTTCGGAACTGCCAGGCAGATAATATTTGTTTTATTTTTGGCACCGCCGCTTATAACCTGTGTAACCGGGAACCAGCCGAGCTCTTCACCGGAACGGTTAAGTCCTAAGGCAAGCTGTCCTTTTTGAGGCAGTGGGAGGAATTCAAATGGAAGTTTTACAAGGGCCTCTGTTTCGCTATAAGTCTTGTCTACAACGAAAATAGCCAGACCCGGACATTTCAGCATGCAGGCACCGCATCCGTTACAGACATCAAAATCAACCTTCGGGGTTTCATTGATATCTGGTTCGATATGAATTGCTTTTTTAACACATGCTTTTGTGCATGGATTGCAGGGAATTTTCTGAAAACACTCGGCAATCGCTACAGCACCCTTTAAAAATCGGGACTCGTCAGGTGTTACGGCCTCGATAGACTCTTTATCAGGTATTCCTGTTTGAATTAACATACGGCTGCGCCTCCTTTCAGTTTTGCTTCGTGTTCGGAACGAAGTTTGTGAGATTTTTCCAAACCGGCCAGTATTCTGGCACCGGCCGGACCGGAGCGCAGCTCAGCAAGTTCTGTTTTTGCAGCTTCTTTTTCGGCAGCGGCTTTTTCAGGCTCATATCCAAGACTTTCAGCAGCAGCGCAGCCTGCGAGACGTCCTTCTACCATAGCGGAAGATGCCTCCTCAATACCGGATACATCGCCTGCGGCATATACACCTGAAACAGTTGTTTCAAGGTTTTCATCTGTCAGCGGGACGTGACCGGACAACTCACGGATAAATGCCATATCACATCCGGCCTGCCAGCAAAGTTCTGTCAAAGGAGCAAGACCGACTGCAAGACAGAGAGTATCACAAGGAATGTCTTCCTCTGTGCCCGGAATAGGTTTAAATGAGGAATCAACCTGTACAATGGTTACGCCCTCAAGGGAATCAGTTCCGTATGCCTGTTTGATCGTATAACCGGTTTTGATAGGAACTCCTGCACGGCGGATTTTTGATGCATGAACCAGATAACCACCGATTTTTGGAGCGGCTTCTATGATTCCTGCGACCGTAACGCCTGCCTGCATCAGCTGGTAGGAGACGATAAGACCGATATTTCCGGCACCTACCATCAAGACGCGTTCGGCCGGTTTGACACCTGCCACGTTCATGAGAGTCTGTACTGCACCGGCACCGTAGATGCCCGGAAGGTCGTTGCCCGGGAATTCAAGGAATTTTTCCGAAGCACCTGTAGCCATGATGATTTTAGATGGCTTGATTTTTAAGTGCTTTCCGTCATGAAAAACAGTTACAATGCCGTCTTCGTAGACGCCAAGTACTGTAGCCTCCGTTAATATTTCGATATTTGGATGACTTTTTGCTTTATCTATAAGTAATTTTCCGATCTGGATACCGCGTTCGCCTGCGTACTGTTTTTCTGAACCGAAAAATTTGTGGGTCTGCTTAACCAGCTGGCCGCCCGGGAGATAATCGCGCTCACATAAAAGTACGTTGGCACCTAAGTCAGCGGCTGCACATGCGGCGGAAAGTCCGGCAGGACCGCCTCCGACAACAAGAATTTCAGTCTGCTTAATCATAGTACAACCCCCTTTCCATGCTGTTCTTCAACCTTCATGCCCGCTTTTACCCTTGTAACACAGACGCGGACATTTGGCTCTCCGTCAACTGTCATAAAACATGATGAACAGTTTCCGATGGCACAGAAAAGACCTCTCGGCCGGTGAAGATGAGGGCTGTGTCCCAGTGTACGTATTCCGGCTGCATGCAGAGCAGCAGCGATGGTTTCGTGTGTATATCCTGTTACCGGCTGACCATTATAATAAAAAACGACCTCTTCGCCCCGATCAAAGTCGAGGACTGGATGTTCTTCAAGTCGCATGATTATTTCCTCCTTTATATCGTTTTATGCTGTTGCCAAAAGTCTTGACAGGAACGATTTTGTTCTCTTATGCTGCGGTGCAGAGAAAATCTGTTCCGGCTTACCTTCTTCAACAACATATCCGTCTGCCATGAAGATAACTCTGTCGGAGACATCGCGTGCAAAACCCATTTCATGGGTAACAATAACCATTGTCATTCCGGATTTTGCAAGTTCTTTCATGACATTTAAAACTTCCCCTACAAGCTCCGGGTCAAGTGCCGAAGTAGGCTCATCGAAGAGAAGTGCCTTTGGCTGCATTGCCAGTGCTCTTGCGATGGCAACACGCTGTTTCTGGCCACCTGAGAGAGTCGCAGGCTTTACACCGGCCTTATCTGCCAGGCCGACCTTTTCAAGCAGCTCCATGGCCAGTTTTTCTGCATCGGCCTTTTTCATATGTTTGGTTAAAACGGGTGCCAGTGTAATGTTGTCAAGCACGCTCAGCATCGGAAAAAGGTTGAAGCTCTGAAATACCATGCCGACTTCCTCGCGGAATTTGCGGATATCGGACTTCGGTTCCAGCATATTTTGGCCTTCATACTCGATAACGCCGCTGGTAGCTACCTCCAGCTGATTGATGCATCTTAAGAATGTGCTCTTTCCGGAACCGGACGGACCGATGATGCATACAACTTCGCCTTCATTGACATCCATATTGATATCTTTTAATACTTCCAAATCTCCAAATTTTTTAGAAAGATGTTCTACATGAATCATATGATTATCCCCTTTCTGTATATAGTTATTGCCACACTTAAGATGCTTTCAAAATACGGTCGCTTGGCTTTCCGCGAAGCTTCTTCTCGATATATTTCTGAAGGATGATTAAGATGGAAATCAGTACCAGGTAGAAAATAGCGCCGGTGGTATATCCTTCAATTACCTTAAAACTGATAGCAGTGTAGTTGTTGATCTGCTTTGTGATCTCATTTACAACAATTACAGACAAAAGTGCGGTGTCTTTAACTGATGTGATGAACTGGTTGAAAAGCGGAGGCAGGATAGTTCTGAATGCCTGCGGAATAATGATATGTATCAATGTCTGGCTGTAAGTAAGTCCCAATGAGAAACCGGCTTCTTTCTGACCTACATCGATACTTTCGAGTGCACCACGAACGATTTCTGAAATAAATGCACCGGAATTCAGCATGATTGCGACAATACCAGCTGTATTGCTTGAAAGTTCAATGCCTGTGATTTTCGGAATAACGAAGTATATGTAAAGTGCCTGTACGATAAGTGGTGTACCACGGATAATCCAGATATATATATTGGCTATAACTTTGGCAATTTTGTTGTGAGACTGAAGTGCATATCCAGAAAGGCATCCGATGATAAAACCAAGCGTAATACCGGCGCCGGCAATCATCAGGGTGACTTTCAGACCGCGAAACAGCATCGGTAAAAGTACTGTTAAAAATTTAAAATCCATCAAATCCCTCCTGATCTTTGTATTATGAAAACGAATTCCAATATCTAACCTCCTGCAAACGAATTTGCAGGAGGTTTTGACTTTTGAATCCCGCTATAGTGTTTTATTCACACCATTTTGCTTCAAGCTCTGCGATAGTTCCGTCAGCTTCCAGTGCATCGATTGCTTCGTTAAATGCATCCTCGATACCCTCGTTCTCTTTGCAGAAATCAAAGGAAAGTGCAATAGCGTATGGAGACTGGCCCTGATTGAAGTCATCGCCTGCAATAGCAAGTTTTGTACCTTCAGTTGTCTTTACGTAGTAAGCAGCTCCGGCAAGGTCCTGTAAGCAGGCATCTACTTTACCCTGTTCAAGGGACTCATAGCAGGTTGTGATTGTGTCGTGTACCTCGATACATGACTCAGGGAAGTTTGCGGAAGCATACATATGGGATGCGGTTCCCTTTTCAACTGCTACCTTGTAATCGCCGCCCTTTAAGGCCTCAACATCTGTGATTTCCTTCGGACTGCTCTCTGTATTTACCATAACAACCTGACCTGCGTCATAGTAAGTTTTGGAGAAGTTCATAACCTCTTTTCTCTGGTCGGTTGCACACAGAGCAGCCATGCCCATGTCGAGCTTTCCTTCTGCCAAGGATGCGGTAAGTGCGGAGTAATCCATTACCTGAATATCGCCATCCAGCTCGAATCCGAGATAATCTTTCAGAGCGTTCATCATATCGATATCAAATCCGATAAGAGTTGTTCCGTCCGTGTCATAATAGGTAAACGGTGCGAACAGTGCGGTGGTACCGAATTTAAGTTTGACACCCTTTAAGGAATCCTTTGCAGATTCGGCAGTGTCGGCTTCGGCAACGGCATCAGAAGACTCTGCTGCAGTCTCCTCTGCTGTATCCGCTGCAGCTGTGGTCTCAGCCGGTGCGGAAGAGCTACATCCTGCCATTGCCATAGCTGCCATCATCATCATTGCAGTTGCTGATAACATCTTTTTTTTCATAATTGTTTCCTCCTCTTTTGCGGTGCTCCCTGATGCCTCGCAAGCGGCAGCACGTGTAAAGTAGCTGTATATAAAAACAAGGGCGCAAATACTGTAAAATATATGCGCCCTTGCAATTATCATGTTTCTGTTTTTTGTTCCTTTGGATTGATGCCCATTATAGGAGCCTTTTTTTTGCCTGTCAATCGAAAAAACTGCAATTTATCTCAAAAAGACACAATTTTGTGAAATTTATATTTGAAAACGAAACTTTCGATACAAATTATGTAAGAAACTGACAAAAAACAGATATTTGTGAAAATAAATTTGATGTATGAAAAATACTCTGTGATAAATTTCGCCAAAATGAAAAAAACAGTGTGCGTATTAGGGGGAACTAAATACACACACTGTTACATTTTCTAGTTTATCGATTGATTAATGCACTAATGTTCATATATTGTCTGAACACTAATCCTGATTATGCAATCTTGCTTGCAAGCGTTTTTTGTGTGCAGGCAGAGACGATAACAAGTACCAGGATAGAGATAGGAGCTGCAATCAGGGCACTCTGATATCCACCGGGGCATCCGAGCATCTCCCATGTAAGGGTGGCAATGGCGCCGCACAGCATGGAGAGGAATCCGGCCGGACGGGTTACCTTCTTACTAAACATGGATCCGAGGACTGCCGGTGTGATGCTGGCGCCAATCATGGTGTAGGACCAGTTCTGAAGAGCCAGAATCGTCGGGAAGAAGTTCAAAATAATCAGGGCAATGATACCGATTAAAGCTGTTCCGATTCTGTTTACCCAAAGTGTCTGAGTGTCTCTGGGAGTTTTATTTACATACTGTTTGTAAAAGTCATATGTAACACTGGTTCCACAGGTCAGCAGATAAGAGGTACCGGTTGTGATGATGAAAGCTGTGGAGGCTGCCAACAGCATGCCGCCGACAAAGGCTGGAATGATGGTTGTTGTGGAAAGGAAAGACATACCTGCGTCAATATTGGTACCAAATAAAATACTTCCGGTGAAGGCGATGATACCGACACATGGCATGACAATGAGTGCCATAATGGCCCATCCGATGATAGCATTTCTTGCGGTTTTATCGGTTTTGGCAGCAGTCAGACGGGTATAGAAGTTCTGGTCGCCGGTTTCAAGGAGGATGAGCGGCAGGAAAGAGCCGATCCAGATGATGATATTGCGTCCACCGAAGAAGGAGAGTTTATTTGGGTCGATTGCAGCTGCAGAGGCAGTGATGGATTCCCAACCACCTCCGGCTTTGAGGACAAACGGAACACCGATTATGCAACAGGCAACGATCATGAAGGCGCTGACTGCGTCCGTCCATGCAACTGAGAAGAGACCGCCGGTAACAGAAAGAACAATAATGATAACGGTTGCGATCATGGTAGAAGTTTTTGTATCGATACCGGTTGTGATATTTAAAACATATCCGAATCCTTTATACTGAGAGGCAATTATACCGGCCATACCGAAGAGGTTGATGACAGAACCTAAGATTCTGGTCTCGGCACCGTATTTTTGCTGGAGAATCTGCGGTACAGTAAAACAGTTGCTCTTTCGAATCTGTTTGTATACACACATATAGATGATACAGAAAATGATGAACGGTATAACCCACTGGATGCCGGCCCAGTAGCCGTAGTTGTAAGCGAGTGAGTTGCCGCCACCGGTGATGGTGCCGCTTCCGACGGAGGTTGCGAGCAGCGTTCCCATCAAAACGAACGGACCTAAGCTTCGACCGGCGAGAGCGTAGTCTTCACTGCTTTTTATTTTTTTCGATGCCCAGGCACCGATTCCAATCATAACGCCAAAATAAACAATAACGAAGATCAATAGGTGAGGGGCTGTTTTGAGTTCCATAAAGGTCATAATCATTTCCTCCTATATTTATTCCACATTCAGATAACTTTTTGCTTCATAGACGGTACCTTCTTTCATGACGAAGGAGCAGTCACGCAGGGCATCTTTGTCGGTAAGAAGGTCCCGTTTCCATCCGGCAATATCGGCGTATTTGCCTTTTTCTATGGTGCCGGTGAAGGAGTCGATTTCACAGATTTCTGCGTTGTTTTTCGTGGCGGCCTGCAGGATTCGGAATGCGTCCATGCCGCTCTCCATCATGCAGCGAAATTCCATGCCGCTTTCATAATTCTGGTAGGCAGCGACGAAATCTGTGCCGTAGCCGAGTTTGATGTGGCTGTCCACGATGATTTTTCGGCCTCTTTGCATCCGTTCCTGATAAATACCCAGCTTGCGCTGAAATTCCGGGGATTTCTGTGCCATTTTTTCAGGATCCGGATAAATTGCTTCATGAAACGGGCTGAATGTCGGAACCAGATAAGTTCCTGTCTCTTCAAACATTTGTGCGGTCTCCTCATCCATTAGGGATCCATGCTCGATTCCGGTGATGCCGAAGCCCATCAGCTTTTTCATGAGCCGAGGTCCGTAGGCGTGGGCCGTGACCGGAATTCTAAGCTCTTTAGCGGTATCAAAAATCGCCTTAAATTCCGCGTCATTTAACTGGATATCGTCCGGGTCATCATACGGAGTGGCAAATCCGCCGGTCGCCATGATTTTGATAAAATCGGCACCGAGTTTTTTCTCACGTCGTACTGCGGCTGTGAAGAAGTCAGCTCCATTGCCAATTCCCGTATACTGGCGTTCCATGAAATCACAGAGGATCGGGTTGGTACGTACGGTCTGTGTCATGTCGGCATGGCTTCCGGTGGTACCCAGAAGATGCGGAGCTACGATCAGACGGGCACCGGGAAGATAGCCCTCATTGATGGCACGTTTGACGTCGAGTTCATACGACTCTCGGAACCATCCCATGGATCGGATGGTTGTAAATCCGCCGTGCAGGGCACGTTCTGCCGTGCAATAGGTGGCAAGTGTGCGGTAACCATCGGAGTTGTAAATGGTATCGCTGTAGACATCGCGCCAGTTGAAAAATTCCGGATGCATGTGTGCATCGATCATGCCCGGAGTAACGGTCAGATGGCTTAGATCTATAATTTCTGTATTCTCCGGACATGGAAGATTGCTGCCTACATCTTCAATGTATTTGTCGTGGACCAGAATTTCTGCATGTTCCAGAAAACGATCTTCCAGTCCGGTATATAATTTTCCACAAAGGATTTTAATCCACTTATCAGACATATACCTACCTCCTATTCAAAAACAATTTGGATGAATGCATTCACTGAATGTGTTCACTTGGGAGAATACTACAAGGCAAGAATAAAAGTCAACATAAAAACTGAAAATTCACGGATTTCATCGATTGTGACAGAAAAAAGATAAAAGAAGTGTGATATATAAATTAATATAAACAGAATTGCGATTATACAGAAGTCTGAACCGTAGTATACTGACATGCCGCCTGACAACACTTTCAGAGTATAGTGAGAATTTATGAACAGATTGAAAAAATACCGGAATAGAACCGCAGCTGATTGAGCGGTAGTTCTATTCCGGTATATGATAAAAAATGTAACGGTTTGGCAGGTCATTGTATTCAATGCGCTGACCATACAAAAATTCATAATACTAAAGAGATTTTCTGATATATGAAAAGATGATGTTCCACCATTTTAATGCCTGAGAGGTGACATCAAATTCTTTGCGTCGAAGCAGCCAGTCCAAAAGTATCCCACGGCTGGACTGGATCATCAGATCGCAGAACTCCTGTTCATCCAAATCTGGCCGAATAGAATCATCCTTTCTGCAGGACTCATACAGGGAGTGATAAATCTGATAAAGAGCGCGGCTTCCGTCCGTCAGGGTCGACGCCTCCTCTTGGTTTCGGAGATTATAGATATAGAGGCTTCGCAGGTTGCTGTAATCGGAAACGGATTTCTGGACAAAGAGATAAAAACGGGCAAGTTTGTCCATGGCAGACAGGTCATTGTATTTTTCATCTCTAATCAGCTGCTCATAAAAACTCATGTATAGATCGTCCAATAGTTCTGTATTCTGTGCCGCTATCTCATCTTTATTTTTAAAATAGCGGTAGATGGATCCGACGGAAGTTTGTGCCGCCTCAGCGATATCCTGGATGGTGACTTCCTCAAATCCTTTTTTTTCAAAGAGATCGAGGGCGCAGGTCAGGATGCGTTTTCGTGTTTCCAAAGCCTGCCTTTTTCGATTGGTTAAATTTTCACTCATATATGTACATACAGAAGCGCCATACACTTCTGCCCTTTCCCTAAATTTGTTATCAGATGGGGCCAAAAGACCCTTTGACTCAGATATCATTATATCTGATTATATACAAATATTCCAACGTAAAAATGTAAAATATTATGGAAATACTTTAATCGGTGTCATGAGCATGAAAATTCTGATAAAATGTATCTCCCACCAGTGATAGGCTCCTGTCCCTGCGTTTGACTAGGCAGATACTTGATTGGATCTGTGGTTTAGTGATGATTCGCCTGATCAGACTGGGATCAGAGTTAAAAGCAAGGGAAGACTCTGGTGCGAGTGCTATTCCCAGTCCTTCCAAGGCCCATAAGAGAGCGGTTCTGGCATCATCAGCGACACAGACTATGTGCGGTTCCAGCACCTGCTCTTCAAAATATCCCAGAATCATCGGCTGCCAGCGGCGATAGAGAATAAGAGGTGCGTTAGCAAGGGCAGATAGGGGAAGCGGCGCATCGATAGAGCTCTCTTGCGGCTTTGATGTATCTGATGATGGCATACGCTTGGATTTTTGGAGTGAAGAACCTCTATCAGAAGCAGAAATATCATTTTGAATGGAATCGTGGCAGTCCGGGTAATTGTTCCAGATACTTTCATGCCCGATAGCAAGAAATTCCTCAGGAGGCAGTGTCCGCATTTCCAGGCCAGCCTTGGCAAATGGTGTACGAATCACGGCAAGATCTATCTGATTGGAGTGCAGCAGATCAAGCAGATGATAGGAGTTAGCTTCATGGAGCTCAAACTGGGCTTTTGGATAGGAACGCCGGAATGGGGCAAGATAATTTCTTGTTACGGATTCAACTGCGGAGGAGATGATGCCAAGGCGCACGACACCCTGAATTTCCTGCATCTGGGCGGTCAATTCAGTTCGGGCGGTCTGACTCAGATCCAGTATCGTAAGCGCACGATCATAGAAGGTTTTTCCGGCGGGCGTAAGGCGTATGCGCCTGGAACCGCGCTCAAACAATGTCACTCCCAGTTCCTCTTCCAAAAGCTTCATCTGATGACTGAGAGGAGGCTGTGAAATGTTTAATTTCTTTGCGGCCTGTGAAATATTTCCTTCGTTAACTATGGTAGTGAAATAGGATAACTGACGAAGCTCCATGGATATGCATCTTCCTTTCTGATTAAATGTATGTGTTGCCTATGAGCAAGCTCATGTGGGTTAAGAAGCTTTTGAATCTCCGCTCCGCTCCGGTCGGTGCTAAGCATGTGCCACTGGCACATAGCACCTTGGTATCATCATTATATAACAAAATACAACAGTATAGAAGCCAATATATATTTTTTTGATATATATTCTATATTGTAACGGTATTTTTAAAGATCGCGTGATTCTGCTATGATACATGGGAAGAATACGATTTAAGGAAGGGAGTTGGCAGAAATGAAAGAACTGCTGGACATGTTTCTGACATTTGCCAGAATCGGTGGCTTCACATTTGGCGGAGGCTATGCGATGCTGCCGATGTTGCAGAAAGAGGTTGTAAATGAACGGCATTGGGCTACTGATGAGGAACTGATGGATTATTATGCGATTGGTCAGTGTACACCTGGTATTATCGCGGTCAATACAGCGACATTTGTCGGATATAAAAACCGCGGAATACCCGGTGCTATTATGGCTACCCTCGGTGTGATTGCACCTTCACTGGTCATAATCATGATTATTTCGGCATTTATTGCAAATTTTATGGAATTGAGCTTTGTAAGCAGTGCATTTGCCGGAATCCGGGCATGTGTATTTGTGCTGATTGCTTCAGCAGTAGTAAAGCTTGCCAAGAAATCACTGGTGGATAAAGCTACTATAGTAATAGCAGTCGTGGTATTTGTATTGTCAATGTTTACATCAATCTCTCCGGCTATTCTGGTTATAGCAGCCGGACTTGCGGGAATAGCCATCAAAGGCGGAAAGGGGAAGAAAAAATGATGTTGATATTAGAATTATGCTTTCGTTTTTTTTGCTGCGGACTGTTTGCGATTGGCGGCGGACTGGCAACTTTACCGTTTCTCTACAACATTTCCAAGGAAACGGGCTGGTATACATTTAATGATATTTCCAATATGATTGCCATATCAGAGTCAACACCAGGACCGATGGGCGTTAATATGGCTACATATGTCGGCTATCGTATCATGGGAATTATCGGCGGGCTTGCGGCACCGCTCGCACTGGTACTTCCGTCAGTTATTATTATAGTGATTATTTCGAAAATTCTGGACAGATTCAAGACGTCAGCCATAGTGCAGAATGCTCTGTATGGTCTGCGTGCCGCATCCACGGCATTGATAGCGGCGGCAGGTCTCGGTGTGGCTAAGATTGCATTTCTCCATGTAGGAGAGGATGGCAGCGTGGCAATTTCGGAATTGTTTTCCATAATTAACTGGAAGGCGATTGTTTTGGGATGTGCTATCTGGTATGCCCTTGTAAAATGGAATAAACATCCGATACTCTATATTGTCGCAGCTGCAGCGGTCGGAATTGTGTTCGGCTTTCATTAAACAGGAAACATATAGAATAGACATTGTTAAAAGAAATATTGATAGATGCAACATTTAAAAACAGAATCATTTTCCTAGGTGATATCCGGGTGCGGGTATGTCTTTGGAAATGGTTCTGTTTTGCTTTGAAAGCGTCATCAGACGGCATGTCAGTTCGCCTCTGGAAGTGAGATAATAGTTCAAAAAAGAATCAATAAAACAGAATAACACGACAATTGCAAAAATATAGTCAGATAAAACGAAAAAAGAATAAAAATAATTAGAAATAACACTTGACAAAATGGAAATTATCTAGTAATATAAAGACATCAAAAGAAACACAGATAACCCCAACAAACGGTTACCATAGTTTCTAGAACGAAATAAAAACAAGGAGGACGGTCCAATGGGATAGTTAATTAACAACAAAAAAACATGATCATGGTTTAGAAACCGAATTCAAAAATTATAATTAAGAATCGGAATCGATGGAATCCATCATCATACAATCTCTTAAAGAGTTTACATAGATAAGATGTAATCAAAGGAGGAGATTCATATGAAAGGAAGAGGTCCATAGCACATTTAAACAAAATATAGAAGAAAGAGAGGTTATATAGTGAAACTTCGAGATATTTCTTAAGAGAGCTGTCTGATGACGAGAAAGTCGGACAGCTCTTCTTTCGTTATAGGAAAATTGCGGAGCAATCGCCTATAACGAAAGAAGAGCTCCGCGGACTGCGTCTACTTCTCCGGCAGCACAAGGATGAAAATCAGTGAGCTGATAAAGAGCATGCCCGGATAGAAGAGGAACGGCATAATGTCAAAAGCGGATAATTCATAGCCGAGTTCATGGATGGCCGACAGAGCGACCAGCATCTGTGCACCATATGGAAGTATGCCCTGAAAAATACAGGAAAATGTATCGAGAAGGGATGCGGTTTTTCGCGGACTGATGCCGTAGTCTTCTGACATCTCTTTCGCAATGGGGTTTGCCATGACAATGGCTACGGTGTTGTTGGCAGTTGCAATGTCGAGCAGACCGACCAGCAATCCGACTCCGAGCTGGCCACCGCGATACCCGCGGAATATGCGGTGGATGACTCTGAGCAGGACATCGAATCCTCCGTTTTCACGGATCAATGCACACATAGCAGCCACCAGGATCGCAACCATGCAGGTTTCAAACATACCAGAAGTGCCGGAACCCATGTTGGAAAGCATTTCCCAAGGTGTCATCTGACCGGTGCCCAGCATGATTACTACACCGGAGACTATACCGATAAGCAGTACAACAAAAACCTGGATGCCGATGATGCCTCCGAACAGGACCAGCAGGTACGGAATAAGCTGGATAAGATTGTAGGAGCGGATGATGGCATCCCCCGGATCCTGTCGGAAGGAGATTATAAGAATCAGGATGAGGGAGGCGATGGCCGCAGGAAGAGCTATTCCGAAATTCTCCCGAAATTTGTCCTTCATTTGACAGTTTTGTCCGTTGCAGGCTGCAATGGTTGTGTCGGAGATAAAGGAGAGATTGTCGCCAAACATCGAACCGCCCATTACGGATGCTGTGCAGAGCGCCAGAGAAAAACCTGATGTTTCGGAGACGGCGGCTGCGATTGGGACAAGCAGGGTAATTGTGCCGACAGAGGTTCCCATGGAAGTTGATACAAAACAGGCGACGACGAAGAGCACGGCAACCGAAAAACGGGCCGGAATGAGTGAAAGCATCAGGTAAGCGACACTCTCGGCGCTGCTGCGTCCGACCACACCGACGAAGGTTCCGGCAGCAAGGAATATGAGCAGCATTGTGATGATATTCTTATCCCCGATGCCCTGTCCCATCAGTTCCAGCTTACGGTCAAAAGATATGGAGCGATTTTGGATGCAGGCGGTCAGGATCGCGAGCAGAAATGCTACAACGATAGGAATCTTGTAAAAGCCCATCGGAATCTTCATTATATATTCTGAGAAAACTCCAAGCCCAAGATAAAAGATAAGAAATATTGCAATCGGCAACAGCGAAGCCGGATGAGATTTTTTCATTGACAATTTAATCCTTTCTAACAAAAAAATAACACAAGATGCCAGGTATCTATTCGATAATTCCCGTTACAAATCTTAACACATGAAACATATTGAATCAAGTGAGGCTGACTGAGGCGTAAATTACGTTGCCGGTCAGTTACTGTTCACGCGCCTTGCAAACAGTAGCAGGAAATTCGTTGAATTTTAAAGGTATGCTTGTTACAATAGGCTTCGAAAGCCTGTAACTTATACAAGCTCGCATGATAAGACAGATACAGTGAGGTAGAAAAATGTTAGAAAAATTCTGTACAGGACTGGTGAGAATATTACTGGGAGTGATATTGCTCTTTTTGACTATACTGAGTGCATTGGTGACATGCCGGGTATATGGAGGAGCGGAGATAGTGCAATATGAAAATGACAGTCCCATTTTGCATGTTGTTTTTTGTGGCGGGATTATAGCGCTGTTAATGATAATTAATTCCCGGAAAGATCAAAGAAACAAACGGATTAAAGTGAAGAATCAGGAAAATGGCAGTCTTGTGATGGAAACGGACAAGAGGAGCGGCTTTATTCTTCCTATGAAAAAGGAAATTTTCTGGATTATACTGGCAGCAGTGGGATATATTTTCTGGATTGTCTTTGTACCATCCTGGGGAGGCGCTGATTCACGATTGTGCATGACATCGGCTAAGGGGCTTCTTAGCGGAGATTACAGAGCATGGGAGCCGGTGCCCTTCACTTATGGTTCATCGGAAGGTGCGTTGGGATATGCCTACACTTATCCTTCGCAGAATGGACTTATTCTTTACATGACGATTCTGCGTCTTTTCTTTGGTGATGCCGCATATGTGGTTTTTCAGATTCTTAATATTCTTTTCTTTGTGCTTGGGGTAATTAGTTTACATAGAGTTGTGTGTGGGGAAAGAGAAGATTATGCCTTATTGTGGATGCTGTTTTGCCTGCCGTTTTCATTTTATATTCTCTTTGTATATGGTACAGTGCCGGGATTCGGACTTTCATGTATGTCCATGAAGCTGCTGATAAGATATGTGAAGGAAGATAGGGGTAAAGATTTCTGGACTGGTGCTTTGGCTGCAGCTGCGGCAGTGCTCTTCAAATCTAATTACCTGATTGTGATCGTCGCTTTCTTTTTATATCTTGCATCGTCAGGCATATTTAAGAAAAAATATAGTTTACTGGCAGCATCGGTGCTGCTGATATTGGTATATGTGATGGCAAACCGCGGAGTAAAGGCCGGAATTTCGGCAATGACGGGATATGAGGTTTCAGATGGTGCGCCTATGATCGCATGGGTGGAGATGGGACTTCAGGAAAGCAGCCGTGGACCGGGATGGTACAATGGCTATCAGATAAGCCTCTTTAATCAGGCGGACGGCGACAGTGAACTGGTAAGCGAGTGGGTAAAAGAGGATCTTAAGGAAACACTTTCAGATATGGCTTCA
>CAVHPN010000035.1:0-1261 GCA_963637995.1 Prevotella sp. CAG:279
CCGCATTTTCATATTCCATGATATAATGAGTCCAAAAGAAAAACAAGCGGCTGCGAAGCAGACATTGACCGAGCTGCAAGCGAGGGATGCTTCTTGTCCGAAGGGCAAGAAGATGTGACTATGATATGTGGAGTCCCCCCAAAAAACAAGCGGCTGCGCAGCAGACATAAATTCAGAAAGGAATGCCGCAAATACGGCAGTTGGGTAAATCAGAATGATAGAAAATATTTTGGATGCAAAACAGAAAAGAATCCATGAGCTGGATCGTGAAATCGCAAAAGCCGGTCTGGAATGTGGATGGGACGACGGTAGCGGATCATTTGAGGTCCTGGATCGTCTGGTATATGGAGAAGCATCAGAACTTGAACAGAAACGTGACAGCAACACATCATTGATGCTGCAGGCTAAAATTCTTCGTCTGATGCATGAGCGCAGCGTTTTGATCCGTGAACTTGAACGTGCAAATTACAAGGCAAAACCGGATCTGTAAGATTCGGCTCAATATATCGGAATACCGGCTGTATTATACACCAGGAATAGCAAAAAGAAACGGCTTTCTTGAATCAAATCAAAAAGCCGTTTCTTTTCATATGTTGTGTGGTAGATATAAGATATATAGAGAGACAAGGCTTAAAATGGTCTCTCAGGTAAGAGGTTCTAATTTCTATTCTCCTGCGAGCAAGTTAGCATGCGAATTTATCGAACCTTGTACCTTACAGGTATTTTGAAATAAGGGTCTTGTACTCATCAACACCGATAAATTTAAGGTACTCATTAAACTGCATAACCTTACCGGTATAACCCTCATCAGTTCCATTCTCCTGGATATACTGAAGAATAGATAATGTTGCTGCAACGTTTGAGAACAAGCAGCTCATCGGGAAAGTGATGATCTTGTAGCCTAATTTACCGCAATCAGCAGCTGTCATGCCGTCGTTAATTCCCTTGTTTGCATAAAGTCCCAGATGAATCGGACCATTTACGCGGGACGGAAGTGCCTCTAATTCTTCTCTTGTCTTCGGAAGAATCTTAACCATGTCAGCACCTGCCTCCATGTATGCGTTAGCACGCTCGATAGCCTCCTCAAACGGAGCATCGGTTCTTGCGATAATTACGAGGTCTTTATCTTTTCTAGTATCAACAGCAGCGCGAATCTTGCCGATCATCTCTTCTGTGCTGACAAGCTCCGGAGCCTTGATAAATGGGCAGTTCGGTGGCTGCTTCTGGTCTTCGATGAATAATCCGCCAACTCCTGTCTTCT
>CAVHPN010000035.1:1351-59570 GCA_963637995.1 Prevotella sp. CAG:279
TCTTGCTTAAGATGCTGACAGTCTCGTTTAATGCAAGAAGTCCTGTATCCGGCTGTCCGAGTACTGCACCATGCATTCCGTATCCTGTTGTTCCTGCTACCTTAAATCCAGCTGCCTGGATAGCTCTTGCACTCAGTGCATCATATGCACACGGAGCAACAAGGTAATCGTTTGTGGCAAGAAGTTCTCTGAGTTTTGTTGTCTGTCTTCCCATAAATTATATGCCTTCTTTCTTTAATATTTTGCAGCTATTTTACATCTGATTTATTTTGTTTCCCCTCTCAGATGTCCCTCATCTGCATCTGTACTCAGTATATTCCATGAATCTATTTTAGTCCAATACTTGATTTTAATTGAACTTATAGAATTCTTCTATTAACAATATTCATGAATTATCGGGTATCGCCATGTTTTTATGCTTAATGTTCATGTATTGCCTGAAAAATACCTGATTTGATCGATGTGTCGCATTTAAACATACAAAATCTCCACAGCAATACTTCTACTCGAAATATGCTGTGGAGATTTTTGTTTATACCTGGTTTATACCTGTATTCTCTCTGCTACTTCATCACCAAGTGCCAGTCGCACTCTTCCATTTCCTATTATCAGACCGTCAAGGACACGTCCCAGTACCCTGATACGACTTCCTTCTTTTATTCCGTGTCTTTCCAGAAAACTCATCACATCAGAATTACCAAACATCCACTTTATTTCACAGGACTCTCCCGCCTGTACCTTTGCTAAAGACTGCATACAATACCTCCTGACTTAAAACGTTCGTTACTGTTTGTCATAATTGTATCAGGTCGGTATATTGTTAGTCAATCGCAACATTTGTTAGTTAATTGTAACAATTGTTAGCCATTTCTAATATTTGTTAGTTAATTCTAATCAACTTCGAAAGTGTTGTCAGGCGGCAGTTACCTCGCCTTGTCAGTGTGTTCTTTTCCGGCATTTTCTTTTTCTTTATGCTCCATCGAACGGAACAGATGCATACAGATAAGAATTGCCAGCACAATAGACAAATAATCGGCTGCAGGCTGTGCATATATAACTCCCTGGAGACCAAACATTATATTTAAAATAAAAATAAGCGGTATAAAAATCAGGCCCTGACGGCATATTGTAAGTATCAGTGACGGGAGTGCCTTTCCCATGCCCTGAATCGTGTTAATGCACAGGAATAAAATTCCGATTAGCGGTGCTGAAAGCTGAAGTGCGATAACCATCTGAATACCGTAGCTTACAACCTCTGCATCATCAATAAAGACCTGTATCAGTGTCTTTCTCGCAAAAACCATTGCTACGGTAAGAATTGTTCCCATAATGACCGATACAAGTCCGGTAAATTTAAATACCGACATAAGACGTTTTTTATTTCTCGCACCGTAATTATAGCCAATAAGCGGCTGTATTCCTACACAGAGACCAATCTGCAGCAAGACAACCAGCATATTGGACTTCATTGCCACTCCCATGGCTGCTACCGGTGTATCTCCATATCCAACCAATGCCTGATTGAGAATAATATTGGCAAAGCTCATCAATATGTTATTAAGAGATGCGGGAATTCCTATTGCCGCAACGCCGGTGGCAATTCCTTCATTCATCTTAAAATACTTAAAATTAATAGTCAGCGTAGATTTGCCCTGTAAAAAATAAACCACATAATAAATGCAAGCCGCAATATTTCCTATGATAGTTGCAAGAGCCGCACCTGTAACACCCCATCCAAGCCACAGAATCATAATCGGGTCCAGTATGATGTTGACAATTGTTCCAAGCAGATTGCCAAACATTGACTGTCTTGCCGCGCCCTCGCCTCTCAGAATATTGGAAAATGCCGTGGAAAACATGATAGTCGGTGCACCCGCAGCAATGATACTAAGATACTGTCTCGCAAAGTCTATGGTATTTACACTGGCTCCTATAAGATGTAAAATTCCCGTCATTCCGATAAGCGAACTAAGCGCTACAATAATACCAAGACCGACAGATCCATAGCAGGCAAAGGAACTGATATGCCACGCACGTGTCTTATGCTGTTCTCCCAGTGCTCTTGATATCGCCGAGCTGCCGCCGATTCCAAACAGGTTTCCAAGTGCCATGTAAATCATAAATACCGGTGTTGCCAGTGAAACCGCTGCCACCTGCAGAGGATCGTTTGTTTGTCCGATAAAAAATGTATCCGCCATATTATATATGACAACCACCAGCATGGAAATCATGGTAGGAACTGCCATGGTGGCAACTGCCTTCGGCACAGGCGCTTTTTCAAATAAATCCGTGTTTGCCGTCATTTTAACTTCTCTCCTCTCATAATACTTTTTCACGCATTTAGTAATTAACTTTATCATGATTATAAAATTTGTCAACAGTTTAGAAGTCAATCTCAGTTGAAAAAACATGCTTTCTGGGCTATTATTAAATGTAGAAATTAAGAATTTTAACCTGTGGAGGAATATGTTATGTCAAATGATTATGCCGGAAAAATTGTAAGTGCCGAAACTGCCGTAAAATCAGTAAAACCCGGAGACTGGGTTGATTACGGATTCGGCGCCGGCTTTCCAGAACTCCTTGACCGTGCGCTGGCTGCGCGCCGTGACGAGCTTAAAGATGTGAAGATCCGCGGTGGACTTGTCATTCGTCCCCGCATTGAAGTTGTTGAAAGTGATCCCGAACAGAAGGCCTTCAGCTACTACAGCTGGCACATCGGTGATTATGAGCGCAAACTTCAGTCCCGCGGTTTATGTAAATTCATGCCGATGATGCTGCGTTCACTTCCGGAAATGTATCGTCATCATATCCGTGTCGATGTTGCCTTCGTGCCTGTCTCAAGACCCGATGCAGACGGATATGCAGGACTTGGTATCTCCAACTATGCATGGCGCACTATCTTTGAAAATGCCCGCACTGTCATCTTTGAGATCAATGAACGTCTCCCGAGGCTTCAGGGTGTGGATGGTTCTCACCGTGTTCACCTGTCTGAAGCAGATTTCATCGTTGAAGGTGAGCACGAACCGCTTCCGATAAGAACATATCGTGAGCCGAGTCCTGTTGATATTCAGATTGCCGAGCGCGTAGTTGAAGAAATACCTGACGGCGCAGTCCTTTCTCTCGGAGTCGGCGGTGTGCCATTCACAGTTGCAAATATGCTGGCACAGTCTGACAAAAAAGACTTGGGATGCCATACCGGAACCATCAGCGATGCATTCCTGGCCCTCTACAAAGCCGGTAAGCTGACAAACAAAAAGAAAGAGATCGACAACGGCTACTCCACATGGAATCTGGCCATGGGTTCACAAGAACTCTATGACTGGCTGGACGTTGAACCACAGCTCTTTCATCCTGCTGATGTTGATTACGTTCATTCTCCTTACCGCATCGGCGAGATGAAAAATGTCATCAGCATCAACGGAGGTGTCGAACTTGACCTGATGGGACAGGAAAATGCAGAGTCTGCAGGCACCAGACAGCTTTCCGGCATCGGCGGACAGATGGATTTCCTTGAAGGTGCATTCCGTTCTGAAGGCGGAAAAGGTTTTATCTGTCTTGCCTCCACCCATAAGAAAAAAGACGGAACATTAAAATCCAACATCGTACCATTCATTCCGGGCGGAAGCTGCGTGTCAGCGCCACGCACCATGATTCAGTATGTGGCAACAGAATATGGTATTGCTAAATTGACAGGACTGACCTTAAAAGAGCGTGCAGATGCCATGATCGCCATAGCACACCCGGATTTCCGCGATGAACTGGCGAAATATGCCAATGAAAATTTCAAATAAGCTGACATAAAGCCATGCATCATTCAGAGACATTTACAGACGGCTTCGGTTCAAAAAAATAGGAAGCATCCATAAGCTTCTTAAAATAACTGTTACCGTCCGAGTGATTTAATTCCTGAAAAGTACCTGTCTCTATGATCTTTCCATTTTTCATAACCATGATCCGATCTGCCATTTTCTTCATGACAGCCAGATCATGTGTTATGAAAAGTATAGTTAGCTTATATTTTTCCTTCATCCTTAACAAAAGCTCAAGAACCTGATTCTGAACCGAAACGTCAAGGGCAGATACAACCTCATCTGCGATCAAAAATTCAGGCTTTAAAAGTAGCGATCTTATAATCGATATGCGCTGCAGCTGTCCACCCGAAAATTCTGCCGGTCTTTTTCCTAAATCTTTTTCAGGAATTCTGCATTCTTCACATAATTTACGTATTTCTTCTCTTTGCTCTGATGTTCTTCCCATCTTCCAGACACGCATCGGCTCCATCAGCTGCCTTTCAATCGAAATCTGCGGATCAAGGCAATCAAACGGATTTTGAAAAATCATCTGAATTTCCCTACGGTATTGACAAAACTGTCCTTTTGACATTTTTTGCAATTCTGTTCCTTTGTATATAATCTTCCCGTCATCGGCTTTTTCGATTCCGCATAACATCTTTGCAATCGTTGACTTTCCGCAACCGCTTGTCCCGAGAAGTCCCAATATTTCTCCCTCGTAAATATCAAAATCAACATGGTCAACGGCAGTGAGGACTTTTTTCTCTTCGATCAAGGTTTTATTTTCTTTAAATTGTCTGGTAAGATTCCTTGCCTTCAATAAAATCTGTTCCATAATTCTCCTGAAAATTGTAACTGTAAAGTATCTTCACAGTTACGTGCTACACTACAGTTACAAGTTTTCGTGTTTCATTAATCAGCTCTTTAGTATAAGTATTTTCCGGATTATGGAAAATCTGATCTGTTCTTCCACTTTCCACGATACTTCCATTTTTGACTATCACGCCATGATCACAGATTGTGTCAAGCAAGGCGATATTGTGGCTGATGTATATAAGTGTCAGGCCTTTCTTTTTACAGAGTTCATCTATAAATGAAACAATATTTCTCTGATTTAAAGCATCTAGCGATGTGGTGGGTTCATCTGCTATCAAAATATCTGCATCAGATTCAAGTGCCATGGCAATGGCAATCCGCTGTTTCATACCTCCGGAGAGCTGATGCGGATATTTCTTTAATACACCGCGATCTGAAATTCCGAAAGCCACAAGCCGTGCCTGCATATGTGCTTCCTGCTGCTCTCTTTTTATGTCCTGACGGCGGTATCTCAATGTGTGACGCCACTGGGTTTCTATAGTTTCATATGGGTTAAGTGCATTGATGGAGTCCTGAAAAATCAGCGCAGCCTTATCTGCACAGTACAGGCTTCTTTTCTTAAACGGCAGCTTTAAAATATCCGTATAGCTGCCGTCCGCTTCCCTGTAATATATTTCTCCTGTAATAATCGTACTTTTATCCGGTAAAAGCGATGTAAGTACACACATTGTCATGCTCTTTCCGGCTCCTGATTCTCCCGCAACAGCCCAGTGTTCTCCCCGGCGAACCTCCATATTGATATCACGAAGAATAGGAATCTCAAACTTATCACGCAATATGCTCAGATTCAGATGCTTTATTTTTAATACAACAGGATTTTCAGTCATATATGGTAAAATCCCCCTTTTCCGCCTTAGATGAATCAAAAATCGCATGAAAACATATCGTCAACACGGCAATAAAAAGTGTGGGCCACACAACAAGCATGGGATAGGTTGTCAGATAAGAACGATATTGATACAAAAGTGTTCCCCAATCCGGATTCGTAATATCCGTACCAAGTCCTATAAATGCAAGTCCGGCATAAAGATTGACTATCACGGCTGCCTTATTTCCCATAAAAACAACAAGCTGTCCGGAAATATTTGGCAGAATATGAAATAAAATAATTTCATGATCCTTAAGTCCCAGCACTCTCACGGCCTGTATAAATTCACGTTTTTTTAGTCCTTGTGTCAAAACACAGGCTTGATTGAAATATCCGCCCATCTGACCGATGCCAAATACAAGGCCTGCCATTCCCACATGAAATCCAAAAAGTGACGACAGTATAAGAGCTGCCACAAATGACGGGATTATCATGGAAAAGTCCGATAAAAACTGAAGTATTCTGCCTAAAATTCCTTCATAATATCCTGCAATCATTCCCAAAAATGTTCCCAGTATAAACGAAATTGCGGTGGCAATTCCTACTACCTCAAGAGTCCTGACACCTCCTGCTATAAGAAGCGAATATACGTCTCTTCCTAGATTGTCGGTCCCAAGCAGATGGCCTGCAGACGGAGATGCAAATGTATTGACCACATCGGTTTTAAGATAATTCTGATGAGGTGCAAAAAGAAGAAATATAATAAATGCTATCAAAATTAACACTGATGAACGAAATTTATACTTTTTCATGAATGCCTCCTCGTATCAAGCACATCCAGCAATAAATTTAGAACCAGATGTACGAAAAACATCCAGACAATTACCACCAATGTATATGACTGTATTACATTATAATCACTTTGCTGCATACAACGTACCAGAAAATAACTGAGTCCCGGGATCGTAAAGGCAAATTCAAGGACCGCACTTGCTCCGAAAACCGAGGCAAAATCTGATATAACCGCAGAGATAAGCACGCAGATAACCGGCCTGCAGGCATGGAAAAACAATTCATTATTCTTGGGAATCCCTCTAGAAACAGCAAATTTTACATAGCTTTTTTTCATTTCTTCACGAAAAGCACTGCGCACAACTCTTGCCCACGGACCGATCCTGTAGAGAGCCATAATTGCCACAGCTGATGCTATGGCAAGTCTTCCGTTTCCTGTAAAAAACTTTGCGATTTTCAATTTAACTCCCAGAAAATAAACCATCAAAAGTGCAACTATAAATCCCGGCACTGTCTGCGTAACAACAGACAACCACACACTCACATGATCTAAGATTTTCCCTCGCCCTAAAGCAGCAAAGTACCCAAGAAGATATGCCAAAACCGCACCAATCAGCATGCCGGTTATGCTTATACCAAATGAATATGGCATCTTAGACATAAATTCTTTGCGTATATCAAGTCTTGAAGCAAGCGAAGTTCCCCAGTCTCCCCTGAGAAAATTACAAATCCATGTTACATATTGAGTAAGAACCGGCTTGTCAAGCCCCATACTTTCTCTGATAATCCTCCTGTTTTCATCCGTGAGCGGAAGACTCATATGTGTCAGGTAATGATCCACGGGACTGGTTGGCATCAGTCTCACAATTCCAAAAATAAGAATTGAACCCACAAAAAAGATAAACATCCATTGAATAAAAAAGGATATATATTTTTTCATTAAAAAACTCCATGTTATTACACAAGGCAGCCTTCTTGTATGAAAGCTGCCCTGTAGACCAATCTGCAAAAGTTCTGATTAAAGTCCTAACTCTGCATTTACGATATAGTAATCACCGTTATATGGCTCGTAATCTTTGAGCTTGTCGGATACTGCAATATGCCACTGCGGATCTATAAGATAAAGAACCGGAAGATCTTCGCTTACAATCTGCTGTACCTCTTTTGCAAGCTTATCTTTCTCCTCTCCTGCCTGAAGAGTTCCCATCTCATCTAACAGCGAATCAACTTTCTCATTGCTGTATTCGTTGTTATTGTAAGCAGCTCCTGTGCGGAAAAACTGGCTTAAGGAATATGTAGGTTCTCCGCTCGGTGCCGTGTGCTGTGCCCAGAAAGCAAGGTCAAATTCTTCTGTCTTTACATAATTTCCGATGCTGTCGGTCATCTCGGTGGTGGCATCAATGCCGATCTCGTTTAACTCAGAAACCGTAAGCTGCATAAGAATTGAAAGGTCAGGACGTGACGGATATGTAACCAGCTTAAGGGTCAGTTTTTCTCCGTCTTTATCAACAAATCCATCTCCATCGGTATCGGTATATCCGGCCTCCTCAAGGAGTTCCTTTGCCTGATCAGGATCGTACTTTTCCTCTACATCACCTGCAAAGCTGTAATACTGTGCAAAAAAACCGTCTGCAACTCTTCCGCCCTTTAATGCTGTTACCATGTCCTCACGGTTAATTGCCACATTAACTGCCTGACGAAGTTTCTGATCAGAGAGGGTTTCACCCTCTTTGCTGTTCACAATTGCAAAATACTGATATCCGGCATCGAAATCCTTGGTGGTATATCCTTCACCGTCTAAAATGTCTTTTGTCTCAGGAGTGATGGTAAATGCCATATCAATCTCACCGCTCTCAAATGCCTGCTGCATGGCAGCTGCATCCTGGAATGCCTTAACAACTACATCAGAGCGCTTATCGGCACGATCATCATAATATTTATTCGGAACCAGATCAAGCTCCACACCCGGATTCATATTATCAATCACATAAGGTCCGGTAAATACATAGTTTCCGTTTTCGTCTTCTTTGCAAACAATCATATTGTACTCGCAAAGAACTGACGGCATAACAGTTGTTTCGCGCTCAGAAACAAGCTCAACAGTAGTATCATCCAGTACTGTAAAGGTAATCTTTCCTGCGGAACTGCTTGCCATCTCATTATTTTCTATGATATTGTTCATGGAATCGCAAAATGCCTGTGCATTTACTGCGCTGCCATCTGAGAATTTTACGCCATCTTTAAGCTTGATTTCCCATGTCAGTGAATCCTTCTGCTCAATAGAATCAACAAATCTTGATACCAGATTTCCATCCTTATCCTGCATGTAAACTGTCTCACTGATACCATCAGATGTCAAAGACCATGCGTTGCTTCCGTTATGTACCGGATCTACGGTGCTGATGACTGAAGTGGTTCCTATCACGATCTTTCCATCGGCTGTTTCTGACTTTTCAGCAGCAGACTCTGCAGCTGTTCCATCCGCAGCGGATTCAGCTGTCTTTTCAGATGATGAGCCACATCCTGCCATGGATGACATAGCCATAGCAGCAGCTAACACAATCAGTAAATTTTTTTTCATGTTTCATTCTCCTTCTTTTTCGCTGATAAAAAAAACACTTTCAAGCGTTTTTTGTTTCATAGAATGCATTTTTCTATAAAACAAAAAAGCCATGCTTTTTCTCAAAGCACAGCAAAAAAGATCGCACGGATTCTCCGCTCGACCACTCATTTTGCCGGCTATGACCCGTAGCCCGAAAATGTCCAATAAAACAAGCAGGTCTTCTGGCTTAGGCTTTCTCATATCTGTCGCCTTCCCGAATAGCTCAGTGGCATAAATGACAGATACCGGTACGTCACTTCATATTTCATAAATAACTAACATACCAGCCAATACAGCAACGGCATTGCACAGGATTCTCACCTGTTTCCCTTTTAAGTTTTTCTCCAAAATAAATCCAGGCAGAAGAAAAACACTTGATTTATTTAAATTGTTCACCCGGCAATTGCCAAGCATGATGTAATATATCGCATATCTATTCTTATGTCAAGAGGCACGATTTCCTTTTTAAATGACTATCAAACTCGAAAACCGCCGCTGACAGCCTGCATGAATCTATATAGATCCACTCGGCCGCCTGCGGCGGTACTCTACTTATTCTACTTATTTTTATTATTCTGCTTCTGCAGCTCTCGCTTCTACTTCTCTCTTCTGTACATCGCCCGGAGCCTGCTCATAACGGCTGAATTCATATGAGAATTCACCTATACCACCGGTCATGGAACGAAGGTCCGTATTGTATCCAAAGAGTTCTGACATAGGAATGTCTGCCTCGATGATCTGCTTGCCATGATGATTGGAATTCATGCCAAGGACACGTCCTCTTCTTCTGTTCAAATCACCCATAACATCACCGGTAAATTTATCCGGAACAGTTACCTTAAGGGATGCGATCGGTTCAAGAAGAACAGGATTAGCTTCCATGAATGCTTTCTTAAATGCTAAAGTTGCTGCCATCTTGAAGGCCATCTCGGAAGAATCAACCGGATGATATGATCCATCAAGCAGAGTTGCCTTTACGCCTACAACCGGATATCCTGCCAAAGGCCCTTTCTGTACACATTCCTGAATACCTTTTTCTACAGCCGGGAAGTAGTTCTTCGGTACTGCACCGCCAAATACCTTTTCTTCAAACACATATGGCGTCTCCAGATCTCCGGACGGCTCAAACGACATCTTAACATCACCGTACTGTCCGTGTCCGCCTGACTGTTTCTTATACTTGCCCTGTGCCTCTACTTTCTTTCTGAGAGTTTCACGGAAAGCAAATTTCGGTTTACTGAGGGCAATATCTACTTTATATCTCGCCTGCAGTTTGCTGACTACAACTTCCAGCTGCTGGTCACCGATGCCGTAAAGCAGACTCTGACGATTTTCGGTATCGCTCACGCTTCTGAGTGTCAGATCCTCCTCCATCATCTTTGATAATGCACTGGAGATCTTGTCCTCATCGCCCTTTGTCTTAGCTGCATATGCCATATATGTATACGGTGTGGAAATCTTCGGTTTGTGGTATACGATCGGAGCCGTGCGGACTGCGATGGTATCACCGGTCTGGGTTACATTTAATTTTGCAACTGCACCGATATCTCCTGCCTTTAATTCAGAAACCTCAATTACATCTTTTCCTCGAAGAATATATACTTTCTGAACTTTTTCTTCAGCATCCTTATTTACGTTATAAATGACACTGTCAGGTTTCAAAGTACCTGTACATATCTTCATAAGAGAATATTTGCCGATGAACGGATCAACTACAGTTTTGAATACGCGTGCCGACAGGGATACATCATCATTGTATTTAGCTGTAAAACGCTCTGCTGTAGATACATCGACACCGACACATTCAAATTTGTCAGGTGACGGGAAATATTTATCTATCGCCTGCAAAAGATATGCAAATCCCTGAGCATTGACACCGGAACCCATCATAACAGGAACGATATTACCCTCGCTTACATGCTCGCGCAGTGCATTAGTAATCTCTTCCTGTGTAAACTCTTCACCGGAGAAGTATCTCTCCATGTACTCTTCACTCGTCTCTGCCACTGCCTCTATAAGAGCGTCTCTGATGATTCCGAGATTCTTCTTGGTATATTCCGGAATCTCACATTTCTCATATTCACTTAAGTGCGTGAAACGACGTCCTTCCATCTTAACAGCATTGACAAAGCCGACAAACTTTTCATTTTCACGGATCGGAACCTGGAAAGGTGCTATCTTACGTCCGAATTTCTTTTCCAGTTTCAAGATAAGTTCACGGAAACTTGCCTGATCGTCATCCATATTGGTTACAAAGAAAAGACGCGGCAGATTATACTCTTCGCAAAGCTCCCATGCCTTCTCTGTTCCGACTTCAATACCGGCTTTACAGTTTACAACAATTACCGCTGCATCAGCTACACTTATAGCTTCCTCTACTTCGCCTACAAAATCAAAATATCCGGGAGTATCTAACAGATTGATCTTGATCGGTCCCTCTTCTCCCTGATACTCTAATGGAATCAGCGTAGTGGAGATAGAGAACTGTCTCTTGATTTCTTCTTTATCATAATCGCTGATGGTGGTTCCTTCCGGAACTTTTCCCATTCTCTTGGTAGTACCTGTTACCAGTGCCAGTGCCTCTGCTACCGTCGTCTTGCCGGCACCGCCGTGCCCCAGTAAAACCACATTGCGGATTTGTTTAGTCCCATACACGTTCATAGTTAAGTCCTCCCGTCTATTTATTTTGATGTTTAATTTTTGTTTTTCAAACTCTGTTCATATTGTACAAGAAAATAGTGAAAATTTCAAGTAAAATAACGTCTTTATACAAAATTTATTCACGTTATTTTGAAAAGCATTGAAAATAAAGCCATTTTAACGTCAAAAGGAAATTAAACATCCTGCATTTTTCATAATTAGACAGAAAACGAGAAATCTTTTTCACTTTAACGCGTAAAATCGTTGACAACCATCTTTTTCTATTTTAAAATGTGAGTTACCAGCAAAGGCTGGGGGCAAGAGCAGGACAAAATCTTTTCCTGTAATTTTATTGACCCCGTGTTCAGCCAAAAAACAATTGAAAGAGAGCGTACTTATTATGAATACTCCGATTAATAATCTTACCGCCGGTTTTATAGGGCTCGGACTCATCGGCGGATCTATCGCAAGAGGTCTTAAACGCAGTGCACCCGACATAAGAATCATGGCCTATATGAGATCCCATGACAAGCTTGTCAAGGCGCACGAAGACGGAATTGTCGACCTTATTCTTGACGGAGTTGATGAACATTTGAGCGAATGCGATATAATATTCTTATGTACACCGGTCGAATTTAACGAATCCTACCTTCGCCAGATTCGTCCTTTTCTAAAAAAGAACGCAATCGTAACTGATGTCGGCAGCACAAAAAGCAGCATACACGACACTGTTGCCGCACTTGGCATGGAAAGCTGCTTTGTAGGCGGACATCCTATGGCCGGCTCTGAAAAGACGGGCTACGAAAATTCCACCGATCACCTGCTTGAAAATGCCTACTATATAATCACACCTACACCAAGTACACCGGCAGAATTTACCGAACGCATGGTTGATGTAGCAAAAGCCATCGGTGCCCTTCCATTGGTACTCGATTACCACCGTCATGACTTTATAGTTGCAGCAATAAGCCATCTTCCTCATCTTATCGCTTCAAGTTTGGTTAATCTGGTCCATGACTGTGACAGCGAGGATCAGATGATGAAGCGTCTGGCAGCAGGCGGATTTAAGGATATTACACGTATTGCCTCCTCTTCCCCCGTGATGTGGGAACAGATATGCATGACAAATGTTGATAATATTACCGAGGTTCTTGATCAGTATATTAATTCCCTCACAAATCTTAGAAGCCAGCTTAAAAGTCATGAATCCGGAGCCGTATATAAGCTTTTTGAATCTTCCCGAGATTACCGAAATTCATTTGCCGAGACTCCAAAAGGATCAGTGCAGCCTGAGTATACATTTTCAGCAGATGTGGTGGATGAGCCGGGTGCTATTTCCATTGTCTCTTCTATTCTCTCAGGTAAGGGAATCAGCATCAAAAATATCGGTATCAGCCACAGCCGTGAACACGGTGAAGGCGCACTTAGAATCAGCTTCTACGATAAAGCTTCCATGGAGGCTGCATGGGCCAGACTCAAAAAATTCAATTACACATTGTTCGCATAATATAGGGCCTTTTGACCCCAACATCATCATAACCTAAAATCAGGCAGGTATATTTATATGAATTCTATGAAATTTAATCAGATATCCTCTCTTAAAGGAGAACTTACAGTTCCGGGAGACAAGTCCATCTCCCACCGCAGTGTTATGTTTGGCTCACTGGCTGAGGGCCTTACCGAGATCCACGGCTTTTTGCAGGGAGCCGACTGTCTATCTACGATATCCTGTTTTTCTAAAATGGGAATCCAAATAGAAAATCACGGTGACGAGGTTCTTGTCCACGGACGAGGTCTGCACGGCCTTAGTGCACCTGACTGCGTTCTTGACTGTGGCAACAGCGGTACAACAACCAGACTTATCTCCGGCATCTTGTCCGCACAGCCCTTCGACACCACACTGACAGGGGATGCATCTATCAGAAAACGCCCTATGAAACGTATAATTGACCCACTTTCCATGATGGGAGCAAAAATAGAGAGTATTGACGGAAATGGATGTGCTCCGCTTCATATCACAGGTACTAAGCTTCACGGAGTACACTATAATTCTCCGGTCGCATCGGCACAGGTCAAATCTTCGATTCTTCTGGCCGGTCTTTACTCCGAAGGCGAAACCCGCGTAACAGAGCCTTATATTTCAAGAGATCACAGTGAGCGTATGCTGTCTGCATTCGGAGCAGACATCCATACTGAGGGAACAACCGCAATTCTAAAGCCTGCAAAACAGCTATATGGGCAGAAAATACAGGTGCCGGGCGATATTTCATCCGCCGCATTCTTTATTGCAGCAGGACTTATAGTTCCGGGCTCAGAAGTTCTTATAAAAAATGTCGGTATCAATCCTACAAGAGACGGAGTTCTTCGTGTATGTAAGGCCATGAATGCCGATATAAAACTGCTTAATATAAATAACGCATCCGGCGAACCGACTGCCGATCTGCTAGTTCGCTCCGGTCAGCTTACGGGAACCACCATTGAGGGCGCCATCATTCCGACGCTCATCGATGAACTTCCGGTGATCGCCGCCATGGCCTGCTTTGCAGATGGAACTACTATAATCCGGGATGCCGCAGAACTTAAGGTTAAAGAGTCAAACCGTATTGCCGTGATGGTTGAAAATCTGACCGCCATGGGCGCAGATGTGACCGAGACAGAGGATGGTATGGTAATAAATGGCGGGAAACCGCTGCATGGTGCAGTGATCGACAGCAAAAAAGACCATCGTATTGCCATGACCTTTACCGTAGCCGCTCTCGCTGCCTCCGGTGAGACCGAAATTCTGGATGCAGATTGTGTAGACATATCATATCCGGGATTTTATGATGATCTGAAGCGATTATGTAAGTAAACCGACCTGCCGCCTGACGGCGACACCACCACGAATAAAAGTCAAATTTTCAGAGCAGAAACACTGTCAGAAATTTTTCTTTGCTGTTCATGCAGCTTGTGAACAGTAAAAAATATCTGCCTGTTTCCTGCTCTTTTCTTTACTTTTTTCAAAAAATGGATACAATATAAACTATCACAGATTGTATGACATAATTTTATTTACTAACATGATAACAAGTGAAAGGAATGACTCGCATGCGCTTAATCGGAAACCAGAAAAAACAAGGAAGTATAGTTGAGGCTATAAGTCAGGCCATTTTAAGCGGTCAAATCCCGGCCGGAACCGAGATGACCCAAAATGAACTGGCTGAAAGTCTCGGTGTCTCCAGAATGCCGGTACGTGAAGCACTAATCATTTTGGAGTATCAGGGGCTGATCCGCAGACTCTCCAACAACCATGTAAAGGCAGCTGATTTAAACAAAGATTATCTTTCACATATTTATATGCTCTGTGCCGATATTGAATCGGATATTCTATCAAATCAATCCGATATTGAAAATATTATGAATACCGGCTGTTTAAGACTTTCCGATCCTCTCTCAGGCATCGATGCAGAACTGAATTTTCACAGTCAAATATCCGCTGTTTGTATCCATCCTCTTCAGAAAAAAATATTGGAAACGATGGTTCAGATATATATTCCTTATGCTCTCAGGGCAAAAAGCTATGATAGCCATTCCGGTTTAAACTATATACATGAAATTATCGAAAATCTTGCTTCAATAGGAAAAACAATTGGAGATTCCACTAAAGATTCTATTGAAGAAATTTCTGTAAATAAAAAAAATACGGCCTCGGATTGTCTTTCAGACACTATTCATAAATATTTTAACTCACTCTGTGAGGCCGCTGTTCATGAAAGGAGCCAGTCTATATGCTCGGATTAAAACCAATTCAGCTTCTTCCGGCTAGAGAACGTGTTGCATCTGCACTTCGCAAGGCAATTCTTACCCGCCAGATCTCGGAAGGTTCAACTTTAACACTTGAAAATACCGCCAAAGAGCTGGGAGTATCTATCACCCCGGTTCGTGAAGCATTTCAGATACTTGCCCGCGATGGACTTATAGAATCAAAACAGAATAAAGGAGCTGTTGTCCTGGGGATCAATGAACATACACTGCGGGAACACTATCAGATCCGTGCCGTTTTAGAAGGAGCGGCCTGTGTGTTCTGTTGTGAAACAAATGCTGATCTTACAGCTGTCGAAAACTGTCTAAGTATCGCTTCCGATGCTCTCTCCCGTCATGATTCCGCCAATTATGCAGATCTCAACCAGTCGTTTCATTACGAGATTTGGAAGGCATCAGGAAATAATAAATTAAATACCATGCTCGGAGGACTCTGGAACGGACTTTCAACCGGACTCCAATCTACCGAACTTGAATATGCGACCGTATCACACAGGGAACATACCCTGATTTTCGATGCACTGAAAAAACGCGATGCCGACAAGTCCAGGAAACTTATGGAGGATCATATTTACCGAAGCATGCACGATATTTTGACGCGTTATCAATAAACGTTTTTTCTTTCTTTCGTCATTATTGACAATAAATCTCATTTTCATTCTCACAAAATGCCGAATCTGTCCAAAGCATCTTGACAGACTCGGTATTTTGTTTTATTATCAGTGCAAGAAATGGATACATTATCAATGATATTATATTAAATAATTCAATTTGTATCCATCAAGGGGTTAAAACTATATGAAAGGGGTGTTACTACATGAATCCATCCACCATTACTCTGCTGTTTCTTCTCTTTGCAATTATCATGTTTGTAACTGAGAAGCTTCCTCTCGGACTTACTTCCATGATTGTCTGTTGCGGTCTTGTCGTGACGGGTGTTCTGGATGTAAAAACCGCATTTGCAGGGTTCATTGATTCCAATGTCATACTTTTCGTCGCCATGTTCATCGTCGGAGGCGCACTTTTCGAAACAGGCATGGCAGGTCGAATCGGAGGACTCGTAACAAAGTTTGCAAAAGGTGAACGCACACTCATCGCTGCTATTATGATTATAGTCGGTCTGATGAGCGGAGTACTGTCAAACACCGGTACGGCAGCCGTTCTTATTCCTGTTGTAACCGGTATCGCAGCCAAGTCCGGTTACTCACGTTCACGTCTGCTGATGCCGCTGGTATTTGCTGCGGCTATGGGCGGTAATCTCTCACTTATCGGTGCACCGGGAAATCTGATAGCGCAGAGTGCTTTGCAGGAAATGGGGTTATCCTTCGGATTTTTCGAATATGCCATAGTAGGACTGCCAATTTTGATTGCAGGCATTCTCTTCTACACAACTGTAGGCTTTTCTTTTCTTCCTAACCATCCGGATACCTCAAATAATGCAGTCTGTTCGGTACCGGAAGAAATTAAAGCAGATAAGACTGTACCTGTCTGGAAACAGGTTGTCTCACTGATTGTGCTTATTCTGACATTACTTGCCATGATATTTGAAAAACAAATCGGTGTTAAGCTATGTGTTTCCGGATGTATAGGTGCGATAGTTCTGATACTTACCGGTGTTATCTCAGAAGAAAATGCACTCAAATCAATCGATTTGCGCACAATTTTCCTTTTCGGCGGTACTCTTTCCCTCGCTGCGGCACTGGCTGATACCGGTGCTGGAGAGACAATTGCAAATACCGTTATTTCCGCACTTGGAAGCAATCCTTCACCGTATCTTCTGACTTTTGCAGTTTTCATTCTCTGCTGTGTATTGACAAACTTTATGTCAAATACAGCTACTACGGCATTGATGGTGCCTATCTGCCTGTCAATAGCTCAGGGAATGGGTGCTGACCCCAGAGCTGTACTTATGGCATGTGTCATCGGAGGTTCCTGCGCATATGCCACACCAATCGGTATGCCGGCCAATACGATGGTAGTCGGTATCGGTGGATTTCGTTTCAGGGATTTCGTAAAGGCAGGGCTTCCGCTTATAGCGATAGCAACGATTATCAGCATGATTATTCTGCCTATTGCATTTCCATTCTTTCCAAACTAAAAAGACAAATCAAATCAAGGAGGTTTTAACATGAATAAACAGGAACAGGTCGAAAAAATGACCACTTATATGGCACATTTTGTTGATCACATCGGAAAGGTACTGCCGGATGACATCATCAAGAAACTTGATGATCTGGCTGCCGAAGAAACCAAGCCATTGGCAAAAACAATCTATGAAACCATGAAACTCAATCAAAAGCTTGCAAAGGATCTGAACCGTCCGAGCTGCCAGGACACAGGTGTTCTTCAGTTCTGGGTAAAATGTGGTACGAATTTCCCTCTTATAGGTGAACTCGAAGCTTTATTAAAAGAAGCTGTTGTCAAAGCCACCTTCGAGGCTCCTCTTCGCCATAACAGTGTAGAAACTTTTGACGAATACAACACCAGAAAGAATGTGGGCAAAGGCACTCCTACTGTTTTCTGGGACATAGTTCCTGAAAGCGACCAATGTGAAATCTATACATATATGGCCGGCGGCGGATGTACACTTCCGGGAAAAGCGATGGTTCTGATGCCAGGTGCCGGATATGAAGGTGTAGCTCAGTTTGTCCTGGATGTAATGACATCCTACGGTCTCAATGCCTGCCCTCCGCTTCTTGTAGGTGTTGGCGTTGCTACTTCTGTAGAGACTGCTGCTCTTCTTTCTAAAAAAGCACTTATGCGTCCGCTCGGCTCCCACAATGATAATGAGCGTGCCGCATCCATGGAAAAACTTCTCGAAGACGGAATCAATGCCATCGGCCTTGGACCGCAGGGTATGGGTGGCCATGCATCGGTTATGGGTGTTCACATCGAGAATACCGCACGTCATCCATCAACAATCGGAGTTGCTGTTAATGTCGGCTGCTGGTCACATCGACGCGGACATATCATTTTTGATAGAAACTTAAATTACACAATTACAACACATTCGGGGGTAACGTTATAATGATAGAAATGAAAAATGGAAAAAAAATTCTGACAACACCTATTTCTGCTGACGATATTGCTGATATCCATGTAGGAGATATTATCTACTTAAACGGAAGTCTTACTACCTGTCGTGACGTAGCTCACAGACGTCTGGTTGAAGGTCACAGGGAACTTCCTGTTGATGTTCGTGATGCAGCCATCTTCCACGCCGGACCTATCATAAGACCGCTTGATAATGGCAAATTTGAGATGGTTTCAGTAGGACCGACAACCAGCATGCGCATGGAAAAATTTGAAAAAGAATTTGTAGAACAGACAGGCGTCCGCGTTATAGTCGGAAAAGGCGGTATGGGACCTAATACAGAATATGCATGTAAGAATTTCAAGGCTCTTCACTGTGTATTCCCAGCCGGAAATGCAGTTGTAGCTGCAACGGAAGTTGAAGAGATCGTAGATGCCCAGTGGCAGGATCTTGGAATGCCTGAGACACTTTGGCACTGCCGCGTAAAGGAATTCGGACCTCTGATTGTTTCCATCGATACAGATGGTCGAAACCTGTTTGAGGAAAATAAGGTCGTATTTAATGAGCGCAAAGAAAAAGCTCTCGAAGAAATCTGCAAACACGTAAGTTTTATAAAATAGTTGCAACTAAAATTACAAGCAAAAAATAAGTCATAAACGTTTCTTTCATTCTTTTACCAAAAGATACTTTATTAGCCGCAAATGGGACTGTTGTACAAGGATATGTACATCAGTCCCATTTTGCATGGTTATTAGTAAGGTCAAAAATGCGCCTGCAAGCAAGCTTAATCTTTTGATTCCAGGATTCATATCAGTATTTCTCAAAATATTTATCCAGCACTTTTCTTGCTATCGGTGCGGCCACTGAGCCACCCGAACCGGCCTCTTCTGCCAGCACGCATATAGCAACTTTTGGCTTGTCTGCCGGTGCAAATCCCACAAACCATGAATGTGTCTCTTTTCCTGTCTCAAATTCCGCGGATCCGGTTTTTCCGGCCACCGTATATGATGCACCACGAAGGGCAGATCCGGTACCTATCTCCACTACCTGAGTCATAAGATTCGTCAGAAACTGAGCGTCATTTGCCGACATAAGGCTTCCGTATGCCGACGGAAGAAACTTCTTTACTGTTTGTCCTCCCACATTTTCCACATGATCAATCATGTAGGGTTTCATGAGTGTTCCTCCGTTAGCTATGGCTGACACAATCATAAGATTATGAAGCGGTGTAATCTGAGTTTTTCCCTGCCCTATCGCTGTCTGCAGCTTTTCCCAGTCATCTGAACTGCTATCGAGAGAAAATGTACTCTGATTATATGGCAGATTATAAGGAAGCGCAGAATTATAGAGCATCTGATTTGCCAGTGTACGGAATTTATCAGAATTAATCTGCATTCCAATATCAGCAAATGCGCCATTGCATGAATTTGCAAATGCCTGAATAAGATTTTGCGTACCATGTGCCGTCCCGTGATAACACTTGATTGTATAATCTCCGTTCTGATATGAGCCATTGCAGTTGTATACATAATTCTGCCAGGTGTCAGGATTTTCCTTCATATACTCTAAGACAGTCAGAATCTTAAAGGTTGATCCCGGCGGATAGAGTCCCTGGGATGCACGGTTCACAAGCTGTGCCTTGGTATTGTCCGGCGATATCAGCTCAGACCATCGCTCATCTACGAGATTTGCATTGAAATTCGGCTGTGACACCATGGCAAGAATCTTGCCGGTGTCCGGTTCCATAACAATCACCGCACCTCTGTTCTTTGCCAGTGCATCTGAAGCAGTCTGCTGTAAATCAACATCCAGCGTTGTGACTACATTATCTCCAAGATTTTTCTGACTCTGAAATTCATTAATTGTCTTCTCTATCAGGTTCACATGAGACGAAAGAAGATAGAAATTAGCGAGGGACTCAAGACCTGTTTTTCCGTTTTTACCGGAATATCCGACAGAATGAACAAACAAATAGTCATAGGGATAATAGCGGGTCTCACTTTTATCGTTTCCTACATTTGTCTGCGCCAAAACCGTCTTATCATTACTCAGTATCGAACCGCGAATGACACGATTTGACAGCAGATCAAGCCTTGAATTATAGGAGCTTCCTATTACATTTTCACTCTTAAACTGGATAAACCATCCGAAATAAACAGCCATTGCAATAAAAAGCACTGCAACTCCATATGTAATCCACAGAATATGGCGGTTCGAGCGCGCTCTGGCATTTTCGGTTTTATCCATATCATTCTTCTGAATTATCAAACCGCTGCTCCTCCTCTTCTTCGTTCCGTTTCAGTACATAGAGTCCCTGAATAACACCAAACAAAATAAATGTACTCAGTATCGAACTTCCTCCGTAGCTTACAAGAGGCAAAGTCACGCCTGTCGACGGGATGAATTTTGTAACGCCGCCAATTGTCAAAAAAACCTGAACAATATATTCAATTCCAAGACCGAACGCAATCAGTTTATAAAAAAGTGCCTGCATTCTTGTTGCGATCAGCATAAATTGAATAAAACACCCCAGGCAAATCAGCAGAATACAAAGCGCATATATGCCGCCCATTTCCTCAGAAATGGCAGCAAATATAAAGTCCTTTTCAACTACCGGAATCTTCTTAGGCATTCCCTGATAAAGTCCCATGCCAAACCATCCGCCGGTACCGATTGCAAAAAGTGCCTGTGTAACCTGATATCCTTTTCCGGCTATATCGCTCCACGGGTCCTGCCATGCCTCAACCCTCACACGCACATGTGAAAAAAGCTTATATGCCATCACAGCAGCTGCGCAGCCGCCGCCTATGCCGCCTGTCAGATAAAGCCAGTTTGATGTGGCAATAAAAAGCATAAAAACATAGGCCAGGAAAAAAATGAGTGCACTTCCGAGATCCTTTGACAAAACCAGAATCAGGACATGTGCTGCCGCTGCACAGGTTGTAATCGCAACATTTTTAAATTCGGTTGAACGATAAAACATGGTAGCAATGAAAAATACATAGCTTATCTTTACAAACTCTGAGGGCTGAAAAGAAAATCCGCCTATACTGATTGATAACTGTGCTCCGAAACTCGTATTTCCAATCACGCAGACTACAAGAAGCAGTACAAGGCCTATAGTGCCGTATATCCACGGTATCTTTGCAAGCTGCCATGTCCGATCTATCACATATGGAATAATCATCGTTATAACCGCGGCGGCAACCGTGATTATAAACTGACGTATCGCCTTTTCCGTCGAAATACGTGTCAGCATAATAAAGCTGGTACATAAAAGCATACACATATTATTCAGCAAAAGTCTGGACGCATTGCGATACAATACTCTGTATAAAATCTGATACAGTAAAAAGAATGCAAACTGACAGCCAAAAAACATCAGTGTCGCATCGTCCTCTGTCTGCATATAAATTACCGCATCTGAAATAATAAATATCAGAAAAAGCGGAATGTTCTGAATACGACAAAGTCTTAGTTTTTCTTCGTCATCCGGCAGTGAGAAAAAGCGAAAATTGTAAAATGTATAAATCAGTATAAGCAATATAAGCAGATATTTGGACACCGTCGTCACAATATTAATCATTGTGAACCTCCTTTTTATCCATATATTCTCTCAAAGTCCGAGAGAACATCCATGCTACTCCACACCTCTTCTGAAATGTCCCCTTGTAAATTCTCCGTCAAGTTCTGACGATTCTCCTCTAAGGAATGTACTTACATATGCCTTCAGTACCTTTTTCGTCTGCTGTGCATCCTCTGACGTAAACGACAAACGTAAAACCACCGGAGTCAGACGGTCTATCTGCTTTTTCTCCTTAAGCAGTGACAGCGGACTCGAATTGTAGATTGTATTATAGCAAAAACGGCATTTGTTCCGCACCGGAAATATTTTCTTCATGCGATCTTTTAAATATAAATATTCCGGACATTTACTGCATCCTGTTACAGTTTTTTGTATGCATTGGGCAGTCACCATAACCGGGATTGAGCCATATACCAGAAGTTCCCTCTCAGGAATTTTTTTTTCGTCTGAATCGCAGCCGGCAGTTCGTGCTTCCAGTTCTCTGTTGTTTAACTCTACAGGAAGTGTAAAACGCATCGAAATTTCCGGTGCCATCTTACGAATAAAGTCCTCAGCCTGATGGTTCATCGTATAAATGCCATAATCCATAACCAGGGGTAATGACAGTTTCAACTCACGAAGGAATTCTAATTCTTCCCATGCACGTATAACTAGTCCATCAAATCCTGCATTCTTTAGTGTTGTAAGATTTTCTTCGAAATATTTCTTAGCCCTGGTTCTGAAAATATGCGGCATAACAAGAAGGCACTTTTTGCCGGATATATGACAGTTCGATGTTAATTCGCGCCATTTTTCTGCACCGAATTCCGCACTGTCTACATAAATTGCCTTAACTTCAGTGTTTGACAAAACCTCATCAAACTGTGCCTGACTTTCAACTGAAACGTGGATCGAATATGGCTTAATAAGATCTGTCTTTGTTGGTTCTGCCTTCGTCGGTAAAGTTTCTTCGTAAAAGCTCTGTGTTGAAGATATCTTTGGAATTATCTTTGGAATTTCCCGTCTGTACTTAAGAAGAATTTCTTCTGTCAACTGTTCAAATGCAGACCTGCGAAGTTCATTTAACTCCTGCACCGGCACAAAAGGACTACCCTCTGTCTCTACCTGTAGATGTTCGAATCTAAACGGTGTATTACCGGTTTTAGTGAGCTGTTTTTCTATTCTCTCCTTTGTCATCGGCTGTTTTAATGCTGTCTGCACTATTCCCCCGATTCCGCCCGCAAGACTGATATCGCCTGTAAAATTGTCTTTATATTGAAGTGTCAGCTGAAGGGGTTCACCCTCACAGACTCTTGCAAATCCCGACACCAGTTCTTTTAGTTCTGCCTCTACATACGTTTTATCCAGATATTGGTACAGTTCACGATTTTCCTGTCTGAATGCAGGCTTTTCATGACAGACTACCATATCACGGCCATTGTGCTGCCTGTAATACCCAAGCGTCTGTCCGCCTCTGTCAAACAAATCAAGAAGCTCTTTTTTATCCTTTTCGTCAACTTTATATCCTTTTTTTCCGTTTTGCAGATATAAATCTACATATTTGCGATACAGGCGTACAACTCCCGCAGTATATCTAGGGCTCTTCATGCGGCCCTCAATCTTTAATGAATATACTCCAGCCTCCAAAATATCAGGAAGAATATCCAATGTGCACAAGTCTTTAAGACTCAGTACATACTTAGAATCACCTGGATTTAATATTCCGGTTTTGTCTTTTATTTTATAATCTTTGAGTACATCAAACGGCAGTCTGCACGTCTGTGCGCATCGTCCGCGGTTGCCGCTCCTGCCTCCAATCAGGCTGCTGAAGAGACATTGCCCCGAATAACAGTAACAGAGAGCTCCGTGTACAAAGCTCTCTATCTCTACTCCTGTCTCATTATAAATTTGGCGTATCTCATCAAGCGACAGTTCACGTGCCGTAACTATTCTGGATGCTCCCATTCTGGTCATCAGTGCAGCACCTTCGGGACCTGTAATCGTCATCTGCGTACTTGCATGAATGGGCAAATCAGGAAAATGGGTCCGAATATAGGAAAATACTCCCATATCCTGCACAATAACAGCATCAAGTCCGGCCTGATAATACGGAAGAAGATATTCATATAAATCGTCCATCTCTTCTTCCTTAACAAGGGTATTGACTGTCATGTAAAGCTGTCTGCCATGCAGATGTACATAATCAATCGCCTCAAGCATTCCCTTTTCATCCGGATTTTCAGCATATGCCCTGGCTCCGAAGCGGCTTCCTCCCATATATACGGCATCAGCCCCTGCTGCCACGGCTGCCTTCATACTGTCAAATGACCCCGCCGGTGCCAGAATCTCAATCTTTTTTTTCATATAACTTCACCTGTTACAGACGCAACACCGCGTCCTTTAGATCAACTGTGCCTTTTCTCTTAGGAAATAAACTGCGTTTTTTCAAATTTTCAAGCTGCTTTTTGGAATCTTCTAATTCTTGCTTTGAATCCTCAAGCTCTTTTTGGGAATCTTCCAACTCCTGTTTTGAGCTCTCAAGTTCTTTTTGGGAATCTTCCAGCTCCTGTTTTGAACTCTCAAGTTCTTTTTGGGAATCTTCCAGCTCCTGCTTTGCTTCCGCAAGCTCTTTTTTCAGAGCCTCCAACTGTTCCTTTAGTGTGCTTTTTTCGTTTAATGAGGCCTCAACTGCAAGACGCTGCTCATTGGTTTCCTGTTTCCAAATTTCTGCCACATCGCGGAAATTATCTGCCTCTTTTCTGGCATTGGCAAGCTGCTCTGTTTTCTCTGATAACTCTCTTCTTAGAAGTTCAACCTGTGATCCGTTTTCACTCTTCACAGCTTCAATGTGAGCATCGGCCTCTGCTCTGGCAGTCTCTAAAGCTTCCTTCCGTGCAGCTTCAATTCTTTCCTGAACATCCTGTGCTGCCTTTCTTGTAAACTCCTGCGCCTCTCTTTTTGCTGCCTCGACCTGTTCCTGCATATTTCTTGCAGCTGTTTCGGACTGTTCTACAGCTTCTCTTCTTACATTTTCGATCTGCTGTGCGTTTTCTCTTTTTGCAGTCTCAATCTGTTCCTGCGCCTCTTGCTTTGCAGTTTCTATCTCTTCCTGCGCTTCTTTCTTTGCAGCTTCTACCTGCTCCTGCGCCTCTCTCTTTGCAGCCTCGACCTGTTCTATAGATTCCCTCTTTACAGTCTCTATTTGTTCATTGGCTTCTTTCTGCACGGCTTCTATCCGCTCGTCTGCTTCTCTTCTTGCAGCCTCTGTCTGCTCTTTTAACTCTCTTTTCGCAGCTTCGGCCTCTTCTCTTGCATTTCTTGTCTCGCTGTCGATCTGCGCCTGCACATCCTTTTTCACGGTTTCGGCTTCTTCCAGGACCTTTTTGGCTGTCTTTCTGGCAGCTGCAAGCTCCTGCTCACTGACACTGTGCTCATTCCGGATATTCTCCAGCTTCATCTGGGTGCTGACCATCTCATGCTTCAGGCGGTATGTTTCTTTCTCCATGCTCTCCTTATCGGATGCTAAAGCCATGGCACTTTCTTTTTCTTTAAAATAGTCATCTGCCAGATTCAGATAAACCATGATATTCTGATAATCTTCCGGCATCTTCAAAAAGCCAGGCTGTTTTTTTATCTGTGTTATCTTTCCATTCAGATAATTAGCAACCTGCTGCATATATTCTTCTGTCTCGTTTCCGCCAAGGCTGTATACCTGCCCGTCAATTAATACATCTATATATTTATTAGCCATCGTATTTTCTTCTTTCCTGTTTACTTTTCACTTTTGAATAATACGGTTATGATTTAATTTCAGAAATATTGTCATTTTCTTCATCCCATGAAAGACCCAGATGCCTGTAGGCCGCTCCGGTTGCCATGCGTCCCCTCGGAGTCCGGTTAATCAGACCATTCATAAGAAGATATGGTTCATATACATCTTCCAGCGTACCGGCATCCTCTCCGAGCGCTGCTGCAAGAGTATCAAGTCCAACCGGTCCTCCTGAGAATTTATCTATAATCATATGTAAAATTGCCCTGTCATTGTTGTCAAGTCCCAGCTTATCCACATCAAGTATATCCAGCGCAAAATCAGCTACTTCCTTCGTAATCACCCCGTCATACTTAACCTGTGCAAAATCACGCACACGCTTTAAAAGACGGTTTGCAAGCCGTGGTGTTCCTCTGGAACGTCTCGCAATCTCATACGCACCAGTCTCATCAATCTCTACGTTCAAAACATCTGCCGTCCGAAGTACAATTGTCTTAAGTTCATCCGGAGTATAAAAATCCAATTTTTGCACAATACCGAATCTATCACGCAAAGGAGCTGTCAGAAGTCCTGCCCGCGTCGTCGCACCTACAAGTGTAAATTTCGGCAGTTCAAGACGAATCGACCTTGCAGTGGAATCTTTACCCAGCATAATATCTATAGCATAATCTTCCATCGCAGGATAAAGTACCTCTTCCACCTGACGGTTAAGACGATGAATCTCGTCGACAAAAAGGACATCTCCTTCCTGAAGGCCGTTTAAAATAGCTGCGATCTCACCAGGTTTTTCGATTGCTGGACCTGATGTCACCTTAAGGCGTGTTCCCATCTCATTGGCTATAATGCCGCTTAGGGTTGTCTTTCCCAGTCCCGGCGGGCCGTAAAAAAGAACGTGATCAAGTGCTTCACCGCGGGATTTGGCCGCATGGATAAATACTTTTAAAGTTGATTTGATCCGCTCCTGACCGATATATTCATCTAAGGTCTGCGGTCGTAAACTTCCTTCAATCTTCTTGTCTTCCTCCGTCACCTCAGTTGTAATCGTTCTTCTGCTCATAACTGTTTCCTGTCTTTCGTTAAAACTGTTACTATAAAAATGCCAAATATTTAAGCGACGCCTTTAACACAGCCTCCGAATCCATATCTTCGGTTATCTTGGCACTCTTTACTGCCTTTGTTGCCTCCGCATTGGTATATCCGAGTGCAACCAATGCTTCCACTGCCTCCCTGACAGCGCTGCCGGAAAGTTCGTTTCCGGTCTGTGGCCGGCCTGCTTCGCTGCCCTCCATAAGCGGAGTCAGCAAATCTTCAGCCTGCACTTTGTCCTTCAGATCAAGAATAATCCTCTGTGCTGTCTTGCTTCCTACACCCGGTGCACGCGATATTGCCTTCGCATCCCCGGTAAGAATCGCAAGTCGCAGATCCTCGGGACTTAGAGCTGACAATATTCCCAGTGCTCCCTTCGGTCCTATACCATTTACCATCAAAAGCTGACAAAACATCTCCCTATCCTGTCGGTTCAGGAAACCATAAAGGCTTAAGTCATCTTCTCTGACCTGTAAGTATGTGTATATCTTTACTTCTTCCCCCAGCGGCGGCAAAGCCTCAAGTACTGACAAAGGAACAAATATTCCTACTCCCATCATGCCTGATTCAACCACGATGCGGTCTTTCTCCTTCTCTGCCAGGGTTCCTTTTATATATGAAATCACAGTAAAATCCTATGTAACTGTCAAAATTCTTCGCAGATACAATCCTTTCTTTTTGCCAGTCAAAGTCTAGGGTATGTACCACCAAACTTTCATTTTAGTATACCATAGCCCGTTTTCCATTGCAAGAAAAGACGAGATTTCGAACAAATATTCTTATTGTTACTATTCACTCGTTGCTGCAAACAGCAACGGAATTCGGTTGCTTTTCATTTTGAATGCTTTATAATAATTGTTATTGTATGATACCGAAGTCAAAATTTCTAGAACGCGAAGGATGACATTTCTCATGATTACAATTCAAAATCCGCTTAATACAACATTTTCATATCCGCCGGATAAAATCGGCAGTATATCCGAACTGCTTTTTTTTGATATAGAAACTACCGGTTTTTCCGGTGATTATGCGTCTGTTTATCTGATCGGATGCATATGGCACAACGGGGACAGTTGGATTCTTACCCAGTATTTTGCAGATACCAGGGAATCCGAGCCTGATTTACTCGATGCTTTTTTTGAGCTGATGAAGACAAAACATATTCTTGTACATTTTAACGGTGACGGGTTTGATATACCGTTTCTGCAAAAACGCTGCCTCTTTTATGATAAAGACTGGAATTTCAACTCAATTGAAAGCTTTGATATTTATAAGAAAACACGCCAGCTAAAGAAGATTCTGGGACTTGAAAGCATAAAACAGAAAAGCGTTGAAAGATTTTTGGGAATTTCCAGAGAAGATAAGTTTAATGGTGGTCAGCTCATTGAGGTATACGAAAGATATCTCGAAAACCAATCTGAAAATTTAAAACATTTACTGATTTTACACAATGCAGACGATCTAAAGGGAATGCCGCAAATCTTGCCGATTCTTGCCTACAGTGATTTTCTTAACGGAGATTTTGTATTTAAGAATCAGGAAAATTTTAACCTGACCTCTGCTGAAGAATCCAGCAAAAGACATCTGCTTCTTCACTATGAAAGCCCTATTTCATTGGTCAGCAGGATCAGTTTTTCGAATGATGAAATGCATTTTTATGCTGATGAAAATAAACTCACATTGGATGTCCCTTTATTTTCAGGTGAACTGAAACGCTTTTATGACGATTTTCAGAATTATTTCTATATGATATACGAGGACTGCGCAATCCACAAGAGCGTAGGGCAATATGTAGATCGCACTGCAAGAAAAAAGGCGACTGCAAGGACCTGTTATACAAGGGCAAACGGTCTTTTTCTGCCGCAGCCGCTTTTGGAAGACGGGCATACCATCTGGCATGAATGCCTGAGATCCGAATATAAGAGTAAACAGCTTTTTACCCCTTTTTCCGATAAGCTTTTTAAAGACTCGGACGTTGCGGTAAGTTACCTTAAATATTATCTTAAAAAGCTTGTAACTGTTCATTGACTTCATGAACAGTTACAAAAGCTTCACTCTCTTTATTTTTTCCTCTTTATTTTTACTTAGTTATGCTTCTTTTTTTCTTGCCTTATCCCTTGCAAGAAGAGCCCGTATAAATGCAAAAGTTCTCTCCTCTCCCTGATCTTTGAGCATAGTCAGAAGATATTCGAGCTGATGCTTTGTCTTTGGATGCATCACTACAAAGTCTCTGCCTCTTTCAAAGTACTCAAAGGCACTTGCATCAGTATAGTCCTTTCCCTTATATACCTTGGATGCAGCAATGCGATCCATAACCATCTCTATAAGATACTTAAGCGGCATCTCATTTCCGATAAGTCCCTTAGATTTATCCGGTGCAAAATCGATCCAGTATTCGAAATGATGTTTATTTCTTCCCTTATGATGAAGCCATGCCGCAGAATATCCCTTTACTTCTTTCTCGGCTGCATTGGGGCTGCGATTTCCCTGATAATATCTCACACCGGTAGAAAATTCCTCGAATGAATACTTGGAAAGATCATGTAAAATTCCCTGGCGATACAGACCTACCGCAAAACAGTTTTTCATGACCTCAAGCTTATGCCTTGTGATCGTCATAAAATGATGATAAATATTGTATATGTACTTCACTTTTATACCTCCGAAAAGGGTGCTTAAACCATCTTTTTCATTACATTCTACCCTTCAAATTATCGTTTTGCAAGCTACTTTTTTGCTTTATTTTCCACATTTATCAAAGTATTTATAAATGTCTGAATTTCCGGAAATTTTACGCGAAAACGTTTGACATCAAAATAAAACTATGCTATTCTTTGAACAGGTCGTGGACAAGAACGGCCATTACTATTTTTTATATTTTTTTGGAGGTATCATATGAACAGAGGTACTGTAAAGTGGTTCAACAACCAGAAGGGTTACGGATTTATCTGCGACGAGCAGGGCAACGATGTATTCGTTCACTACTCCGGCCTGAACATGGAAGGCTTCAAGTCTCTTGAGGAAGGCGCTCAGGTAGAGTTCGAAGTTGTTAACGGTGCTAAGGGACCGCAGGCTACTAACGTAACCAAGCTTTAATCATCAACTTTCCAGTGTACCTGTTTTCCAAATATGTTTGATATATATTTTGCGAATACGTTATATTGATCTAAGTAAAGTGATTATAAAAAGGGATACCGCTTCGGTGGTATCCCTTTTTACTGTTAAAGTGTTGTAAGGCAACATGCAAGTTTTATTTTTTTGCCTTATCATACAGTTCCTTTAATTCATCTACGCTGAATTCGTAATGCTTGTTGCAGAACTGGCAATTTACCTCTATGCTCTTTCCTTCTTCAATCATTTCCTGCAATTCTTTGCCGCCTATGCTTATAAGAGCCTTTTCTACCCTGCTCTTTGTGCAGTTGCAGCTAAACTGAATCGGCATCTTATTTAGAACTTCCAGACCAAACTGTCCAAGGATAAGACTAAGTATATCTTCAGGAGTCATCCCCTTATTTAACATGGTGGTAACCGGTTCAAGCTCTCCGATGGTCTTTTCGAGTGTGGCTATTGTTTCTTCCTCGGCCCCCGGCAGAAGCTGAATGATAAATCCGCCCGCCTGACGTACTGTATTTTCCTTATTCATAAGCACTCCCAAGGCTACCGATGACGGTGTCTGCTCTGAAGTTGCATAATAATACGTAAGGTCCTCTGCGATCTCTCCGGTTACAAGAATAGTCTGTCCGACATAAGGTTCCTTAAGACCGATATCCTGAATCACACTTAGGACACCTATGCCAAGGGCGCCTCCTACATCAAGTTTTCCTTTTGCATTTGGCGGAAGCATAACCTCCGGATGAAATGCATAGCCCTTGACATTACCATTCTTATCGGCAGTAATCGTTAGTCCACCGATAGGCCCATCACCCTCAATACGGATAGTCAAAAGATCACTGTCTGCCTTCATCATCGAACCCATCATGACACCGGCAGTCATCAGACGTCCCAGGGCTGCAGTCGCAACGGGGCTTGTATTGTGGGCCTGTCTGGCTGCTTCCACAAGATTTCTGGACGAGGCGGCAAATGCCCTGATCTGACCGTTTGCGGCAGTAGCTCGAATCATATAATCTTCCTGTTCTGTCAGATCGACGGATTTTATATCTTTAATATCACTGTTTTCTGAATTTCCGGATTTTATCTTTTCCATATAATCTATACCTCTTTTCCATGTTCTCTCGCAATTACATATATGCGGTCACTTTCGCTTCGCGGTTCATTGTCCGTAAATGCATCATATGCAGTCACAAACTCCATCCCGGCCTCTGTAATCGCTCTTTTTATCTCATCTAATGACCATGCTCTCTCAAAATGAGTCTCCTGATAACGTCTGTAAAGTTCATCTTCTTCCCGAACAAAAAGTGTCAGATCGTATGAGTTAATCTTCTTCTCCTCATCATACTCGTTTTCCCAGATGAAGCTTCCCTCATCACGCACTTCCGTTATCGTCTCATCGCCCATCATCTTGAATTTTGCCTCTGTATTTAAATCGAAGATGAAGAGCCCCTCAGGATCCAGATAGTTATTGACCAGAGAAAAAACATGGACCAGTTCGTCATAATCCAGTATATAATTCAGAGAATCACATATACTTACCACCGCTCTCACTGTGCCGTAAAGCTCAAACTCCCGCATATCCTGAAGCAGATAAAGAATAGGAAGTCCCGACTCGGCTCTCTTTTCAATTGCCTCCTGAAGCATCTCCTCCGAGACATCCACACCGATCATATCATAGCCTTCCTTCGCCAGAAGTTCCGTGAGCGTACCGGTTCCACAGCCGAGATCCAGTATCAGGCCGTCATCGATTCCATATTTTTTTAAAAGTGAAGTCAGATATCTGCACCAGTCCTCATACGGAATATTATCCATAAACATATCATAGACACCGGCAAAACCTGTATAAGCATCCATATTAGTATCTCCATTCATAACAGTCTCGTTTTTCTAGTCAGTTCTGATACAGCGCGCCCAGTGTGTCTTCGTAAACCTTACCGTATCTTCTGCAAGATTCACGCTGATGCAGTCCTTAGTCCTCTTGGGACATCTTTCATAAAAATTGCATTTTTTTATTGTTTCAGTATTTCGATTTTCTAAAACACCCTTATTCTCCTGACTTTTTTTGTTCTCTTCCTCGGTCATCGGCTGGGCTTCATCATTTTTTTTGAGTTTAGTCTCGCCTATTGCTGCTTCCAGCAGTAATTTCGTGTAAGGATGAGCCGGATGCTCATAGACTTCCTCTGAAAGCCCTTCCTCAACTATCACACCTTTATATATTACCATCACACGGCTGCATATTCCACGCACAACGTTCAGATCGTGGGAAATAAACAGTATAGTCATTTTTTTCTCTTCGTGGAGCTTAAGGAGAAGTTTTAAAATCTGCGACTGTACAGTCACATCAAGAGCCGAAACCGGCTCATCGGCAATGATTAGCCTTGAATCCATCAAAAGTGCCACTCCGATACTGATTCTCTGCTTTTGGCCTCCGGAAAGCTCTCTGGGATGTCGCGATATGAAGCTTTCGTCCAATCCTACACTTTCAAGCATTTCACTTACAAGCTTTTTGCGCTTTGCTCTGTCGGTTATACCACGAAGACGAAGAGGTTCTTCCATTATCCATCCTATGGTTCTGGCCGGATTGAGCGAACCTGCCGGATCCTGAAAAACCATCTGCGGGTTGACATTTTTTTTGATATTCACACTGCCGGTATAATTATCATGGAGTCCGAGAATTGTTTTGCAAAGCGTGGATTTGCCGCATCCGCTTTCACCGACAATGCCTACTATTTCGCCCTCTTTGGCTGAAAGGTTCAGATCATGAATCACATGTTTTTTTTCTTTTTTTCTGAACAATCCGCCTCGTATATCATAAAATACGTTCAAATCCTTAAGACTGAGTATATCATCGCCCGAACATTCTTCCTTTTTCCCTTCCGGTATGGACGCCACCAAATGTCTGGTATACTCATGTTTCGGATGAAGAAGTACATCCTCCGTCCTGCCTTCCTCGACAACCTTGCCCTTATAGACTACTATAACACGGCTGCAGAGTGCGCGAACAACATTTAAATCATGAGAAATAAAAAGTATAGACGTTCCCTTGCTTCTGTGGATATCTCTTAAAAGTTCCAGTATCTGTGCCTGAACCACACAGTCGAGTGCCGTCGTAGGTTCATCTGCAATCAAAAGTTCAGGTTCATTGATCATCGCTTGAGCAATCATCACTCTCTGGCGCATGCCTCCGGAGAGTTCATGAGGATACTTGCTGCAAAGCCCCTCAGGATCGGGAAGTCCCACCTCGGCAAGCGCCCGGATCACTTTTTCATGAATCTTTGCACTTGTAAGCTTCGTATGAATCTTTAAGCTTTCGCCCACCTGACGTTCGATCTTTAACACCGGATTTAATGACGTCATAGGTTCCTGAAAAACCATCGCCATCTTACTTCCGCAAAGCTGTCTGCGTTTTTCTGGTTTCATTGTCAAAAGATCTTCACCCAAGAAACATAGCTTACCTGATGCAACCTTGGCATCTTTCGGGAGCAGTCCCATAAGGGCCAGTGCGCTCATGGATTTTCCCGAGCCGGATTCTCCGACCACTCCTACAATCTCACCCTTTTCGATCGAAAAGCTGATTCCTTTGACTGCTTCAAATGTCGAATTTCCCTCCGGAAAATGAATCGACAGATTTTCTATATCAACCAATGGTTCCATCTCTTCGCCTCCTACTGCTGCATGGAGCGCAGGCCCTCGCTCAACATGCTAAATCCAAGAATGATCAATATGATTGTTACGCCGGGTCCGATAGCATACCACGGTGCATTAAAAAGATAAGACTGAGCTTCGTAAAGCATCCTTCCAAGGCTCGGCTCAGGCGGCTGGATTCCAAGTCCCAGATAACTCATACTCGCCTCTGCAAGTACAGCATTGTTGAAACCAATCGCTGCCGCTGTAAGTAAGCTGACCGTGGCATTGGGAAGAATATGCAAAAAAATTATGCGTATATGCCCTGCGCCAAGAATTCTTGCACTTTTTACAAAATCCACCTCGCGGCATCTTATAACCTCGCTGCGGACAATTCTTGCAAAACTCGGAATGAAGAGCACACCCAGTGCCAGGATTATATTATAACGTCCGGCTCCCATAAGGCTTATGAAAATGAGTGCCAACAGTATACTCGGAAAAGATAAAAGTATATCATTGAAACGCATGATAAGATTATCAAAAAATCCGCCAAAATACCCTGTCAGGGCACCTACAATCGTACCGAATATGCAGCCGATAAGCACGGTACATACCGCAACAAAAAAGGTACTTCCGCTCCCCGCCATCACTCTGCTAAGGATATCACGACCGAAATTGTCAGTTCCCAGCGGATGGGCAAGACACGGTGCCATATTGACGGCTAAAGGATTCATTGTCGTGGTCCCATACGGTGTCCAAAACTGTCCAATAAGGGCAAGTGCCAGAAAAAAAAGCGTGATCGCGCCCCCTATTATCAGATTATAATTCTTTCGTTTCATTTATTTTTCCTCTATCCCTCAGACGTTCTTACCCGCGGATCCAGGATCTGATAAATCATATCTACCGCAAAATTGATAAGTACTACAACAGATGTAATATACAGCACTATAGCCTGTACTACCGGATAATCTCTGTTCGAAATCGAACTAATCAGCAGTCTGCCGATCCCCGGCACACTGAATACCTGTTCTGCCACAATGCTGCCTGCAAGAATCTCTGCTATGACCATCGCAAAAAAAGTAACTACGGGAATCATCGCATTTTTAAGTACATGTCCGTACAAAACCGCAGTATCCGTATTGCCGCGGCTGTAGGCTGTACGCACATATTCACGCCCCATCTCGGTTAAAATCGAACTTCTTAAAAATTTGACGACCATGGCAATCTTAGGAAGTGCCACTGCTATGGCCGGAAAGATGAGATACTCCACCGATTTCCCGAAATTTTCCAAAGGACTGATAAAATTGCCCGGCTGGAATACATGCAAAACAAGTCCGAACACATATGTAAGAATCATGCCCAGAAAAAAAGACGGCACGGCCATCAGAACCTGTGTGATATAGCCGGTCAGTGAATCTATCCATTTACCTGCATATCTGGCACTGAGTATGCCAAGAGGGATAGAAATAACTGTGATAATGACCAGCGAAATGGCTGCGAGAAGCACCGTAACCGGAAGTCTCTGTGCCAAAAGATCGCTCACTGTGGTCCCCTCGTATCTGTATGAATCTCCGAAATCCCCATGAAGGGCATCCCCCGCCCATCTTATATATCGTTCAAAAAGAGGATCATTTAATCCCATCTCCTCACGGGCTCTTTCTAACTGCTCCTCGGTAGCATCCTTGCCGAGCTTTGAAAGTGCCGCATCTCCCGGAATGACAGAAAAAGCGGCAAACGTGAGAAAGGATATAACCAACAATGTGATAATGAGAGTTATCAATTTTTTTATAAAGAATTTCATAATTCCCTCCTGCGTTTGCCGCTTGATATTCTGTTTTACTGTTCTACCTGATAAAGCAGAGACATATCTTCTGCTGCTGTCGGATAAAATGTATATCCGCCGAATTTCTTGCTGACTGCTACAAGGTTTGCAGGGTCTTCAATATATACAGCCGCTGCATCCTCTGCCAGAATCATCTGGGCTTTTTTATAATTCTCTACCTTTGTATCATCATCAACAGTTGTGTAAGCCGCATTGAATACTTCATCGTATTCTGTGTTGGAATAATGCATGAAGTTCTTTGCATCGTCCGTCACATATTTTTTGAGCCAGTCGCTCGGTGCCAGTGTTCCGTCAAAGCCGATGACAGTTGCCTGGAACTTGCCGCCCTTATATACATCCTGAAGCCATGTGCTCCATTCAACCTGATTTAAGGTTACATTTACACCGACCTGGGAAAGTTCATCCGCAATAATCTGTGCAGTATCCACATGCTGGCTGTATGCGCTCGGGACTGTGATCTCAAGATCAAATCCATCTGCATATCCTGCCTCTGCCAAAAGCTCTTTTGCCTTCTCAGGATCGTAGCTGTATACGGTCTCTGCCTCAGACTCATAATATTTTGACATCGCCGGAATCATATGTGTGCCGATAATATGGCTCTTTCCACCGAAAATAAAGTTGTTTATAGCGTCACGATCTACTGCATAGCAAAGTGCCTGACGAACCTCTTTTTTAGATAATGGTTCGTAATCACTGTTCAGATACATGGCATGTACAAGGTTCATGCTGCCCTGAATGATATTGTAATCATCGCCAATGGTCTCTGCCTGTGCAGCTGTTAAGTATTTAAGAATATCTATGGTACCCGCCTGCAGTTCTACAAAAGCGGTATCAACATCTGCAATAAACTTGAACTCAACGCTGTCAAGGCTCGGCACGCCCTCCTGCCAGTAGCCGTCATATTTTTCAAGCACGAGTTTCTCGCCCGGTGTATATGAAACATATTTAAACGGACCTGTACCTATAGGGTTTCCGGCCGGATCCTCGTTTGACTGTGGAATAATTGCAATCGTCATAAGCGGCAGAAATTCTGAATAACTTTCCTTCAGATTTATCACCAGAGTCTTGTCATCCTGTGCCTCTACACTGCTTACAAACGAAGAAAATGCGGAGGATTCACCTTGAATCTCCGCATAACGATCGATGGAATATTTGACATCTTCGATGGTAACAGGTGTGCCGTCATGGAAAGTAATGCCATCTCTCAATGTGAAAGTATAAGTCTTTGCATCATCTGAAATGGTATAATCACTTGCTACGGCCGGAATAAATCCGCCATCAGAAGTAGGCTTTACAAGCCCTTCGTACAAATTGAAAACCACGTCTCTAGTTCCTGCGTCCGTATCTACATGGGGGTCAAGACTAGCCAGGTCCTGCGTCATACCATATACAACGCTGCCACCCGGTACTGGTGTTTCTTCTGAAAGAGTATTACTGGTTTCTGCTTCACTGGTATTACCAGCTGCATCTGAGGTTCCTTCTGATGTCTTGCCGCCACCGCATGCGCAGAGTGCAGCAGATAACAAAAGTGCCATTACGCCTGAAAGAAGGTGTTTCTTTTTCATATCTTTGTTCCTCTCGAATTCGTAATAATCTCTCATTATTAAATTGTCCTAGACATTATATCAGATTTATTTAGAAAATCAACTTTTACAGCATAATTTAGAAGTTTTTCACTATCTTTGCATCTCTTTTTTGTTAAATTTTACCAACACCATATTTTCTTACAAATGGGCAGTTCTCTGCCTCTTTTAAATATCTATCTCCCAGTGAACACTGCTGCCACTGTTTCCCTTTTTAACAATGAGCTTGTGGCTCATCTCTTCTTTAAGCTCTGTCACATGGGATATGATGCCGATAAGTCTTCTTCCTCCGGTCAGCTCGTGAAGCACCTGCACTGCCCTTGTGCGTGATTCCTCATCCAATGAACCGAATCCCTCATCAATAAACATCGCATCAATCTTTACATTTCCGGCCGCATTCTGTATGACGTCAGCCATACCCAGTGCCATTGAAAGAGCCGCCAGAAATGATTCTCCTCCGGACAATGTTTTTACATCACGTACCCGGTCGGTCACAAAACTGTAAACATCAAGATCGAGCCCTACTTCTCCCTGCTTTCCAAGTTCGGACAGTTCACGACACTTAAGTTCAAAGGAACCTCTGCTCATTACCCTCAACCTGCGGTTAGCAGCCTTAATCATCTGTCTGAAATACTGCCGCTGCACATAAGTTTGAAAATCAATTCTCGCAGAACCGCTCAGTTTTCCGTCCGCTGTCTGATACAATTCACTTATCTGCTGTTTTTCACGATCGAGTTTATCCCGCTCCTGCAAATACACCCGCAATGTGCTGTATGCATTTTCATTTTGCGTTCTCGCTGATACACTTTCTCTGTGAAGTTTTATGCGGTGTGTTTTTTCTGTTTCCCAGTGATTAATCTCCTGCATAATTTTTTCTTCCGTGAAAAATTCCGGTATTATTTCTTTCACCGAGCTGTCTACACACAAATTTTCAAATTCTTTATACTTATCATGTTTTTTGAAAAAATCATTTATCTGCTCGGTAATGGAGAAAAGAGTTCCCTCGATTTCACGACATTTTTCGCGTGTTTCCTGTGCTTTCTTATCCGATATCGAAGCCTCCATGGCCAGTGTCTCCAACGAACTTTTATGTTTAAGAAGCTCATCCTGCAGCTCCTGCATATTCTTCCATTCAAGACGCTTTGAGAGTTCTTCCAACTCTCTTTTTCCTGTCAGATATTCCCCTTCAGCCTGATTAATCTTTTCTCTCTCCTGATCAAGTGACGCTTCTAACTCTTTCTGTTTTTTTTCATTTGATTCGCGTCTGCTGCGAATACTGTCTTCTTCAGCGATTCTCGCGGCATATATTTTCTCTGATCGGCTGCACTTGTTTATCTTTTCAGCTATATTTTCAAGTTCCTTTTCAGGAATATCCGTTTCATAATTCTGGATTTCGCTGTCGTCACCTACATGATTTTCATCGTTATAAAGTTTTCTGCTTATTTCTATATGACGCTTTTTCTCGTGTTCAAGATTAATCTTAGATTCCTGACAGATCCTCGCGACCGTTCTCTGCTCATTGTCTGCTTTATCTCGATTTTTCTTAAGTTTTTCCACCTGTTCTTCACGGATGGGTTCGCCTTCCAGCTGACAGGGATGCGGGTGATCCATAGAACCGCAAACCGGGCATGGCTCATTATCTTTTAGTTCTGCTGCCAATATGCCTGCCTGCATGGCCAGCAGCCTCCTAGAGGCCTTCTGATATGTCTGCTCAGCAAGCTGATATGTCTGCATGACTTCCTTAAGCTTTTTTTGCTGTTCTGATAATGAATCCTCCCATTTTTTCACGGATTTACTGCACTTAATGAGTTCTAAAAGGTCAGACTGCCTCTGCTGCATGCGCTCTCTGGCTGCCCTGCATTCTGCCAAAGACGCACGTGCCTCCACCGCCTCTCGCTCTTTTATTCTTAATATTTCGTCCTGACTGCGGCATATTTCCAGCTCATCCTGCATTTTTTTCAGGTTTTTTCGAAGTTTTTCAAGCTTGCCTTCTGAAGCTTCGCAGTACTTAAGCAGTTCATCCTGCTTTGTATACAAAGGGAGTGCCTCCTTCATCAGTCTGATCTGTTCCTCAATCTCAGGTTTTTGCCTCTCATAAGCTTCTGCTGCAATTCTTTGCTTTTCCTGGGCAGCTTTCTTTTGTGTTTCTAAATTTTTCTTCTCTTCTGTTATATGGTGATATTTTCTTACAAGATCCAGACAATTCTGTGCATCGGAAAGTTTCCTGATTGCCTCTTCCTCAAGATAACCGGCCTCTTCCTCCATCTGACGACTCTTTTGAGTCAAAATCTGCAAAAGCTCAATCAGTCCCTCACCATTGGTGCGAGCCCGCTCCTTGAGTGAATTCCACTTTTCATTTAAATCATTAAACTCATCCTCGTCATCCGTCCGTGGAATAATTACCTGCCTTATGGCCTCTTCACATTTTGTTTTGTTCTCCTCCAGCTTCACGTAAAGCCTTCTGTCCTCATCGCGAAGCTTCTGCTGAATTCGTCCGTATATCCCGGTATGAAAAATGCGCGAAAATATTTCTTTTCTGTCCTTGGAGGAAGCATGAAGCAGACGAATATATTCTCCCTGGGCAATCATTGATATCTGTGAAAACTGATCTCGATCCACACCGACAATCTCACGAATTTTTTCGTCGATATCACGAATTCTTCCAGACATCTCAGTTCCGTCAGGCAAAATCAATGACGCTTTTGCAGCAACACTCGTCGATGTGTATTCACCATCCTTATTTTTTCGCTTGCCAAGCCTGGTATATGCCGGACTTCGCCTTATCCTGTACTTAAGCCCTTTATCTTCAAATAAAAGCTCCACCCAGGTTTCTGAATTTTCCGGTGCATACTGGCTTCGAAGCATAGATCCGTCTCTTCCAAAACCGCTGGCCGCACCATAGAGTGCATATGAAATTGCATCGAAAATTGTAGTTTTTCCTGCGCCTGTATCACCAGTTATAAGAAAAAGGCCATTTCCCGCACGTTCAAAATCAATCTCTGTCAGATCTCCATATGATCCAAAGGCCGACATTGTAAGCAGTATCGGTTTCATACACGCTCCTCCTCTTCTGCCTCCTCGGCCACCCGTGCAAGGATTTTCTGCTGTTCCTGTGTCATCGGGCAGTGTCTGACTGCTTCATAAAATGCAGCAAATGCCTCAAGCGGTGTCATCATTGTATCTTCTTTTGTTTCATCCTCGATATGTCTCTTCGTTCTCTCATTGTCAATACGTATCTCTAAAATATGAGAAAACATTTCCTCCAGGCGTTCCCTGAAATCATATCTTTCGTTATCGTCTGTCAGCGTAATGCTCACATAAGGATCTGCCCTTCCTGTCCCATCCTGCGACTGTTCCATATTTTCCGCCAGTTTTTTAAGCTCGTCCAAAGTTCCCCGCACACGCATGACTTCAGGATGACAAATAATCGGAAGTCTTTTTATCTTAATTTCGCTTCCCTTAGCTCCCATTTCCACAACTGTCACTCCCTTGTTGTGATGCTCTTCACTGACAGAGTATTTATATGGCGTACCGCAATAGCGGAAACGTTCGTCTCCGACTTTCTGCGGCCCGTGAATATGCCCCAGAGCAGCATAATCAAACGCCTCCAAGACCGAAACGTCTATGGCATCAAGACCTCCTGATGTGAGTACTGACATCTCTGAATCACAGGTTACCGGAGACTCACCGTTATATACAAAGAATTGATGTGCCAAAATAACATTGCGCTCTTCTTTTTCTATTGTCTCCCGATCAAGTAATCTCTTAAATGCGTCTGTATACGCGTTTACACCGTCTAAAGGTTCCTTTTGTGCATCAAAAAGATGTCTCACGTGTCCCGGACGGATAAATGGTACAAGATAGAAATGCACGGGACCCCACTCATCTGTAAGCGTGACCCTGGCAAGGTATTCTGACTCGTCTTTCGGAGGCGCCGTCTTTATATGAATCCTGTGACGTGATAAAAAAGACGCACCATAGGACAGTCTTTCAGGCGAATCATGATTGCCTGCAATTATAAGTATCTGCGTTTCAGGACATCTGTCAGAAAGCACTGTAAGGAACCAGTCAAAAAGCGTATATGCCTCTCCGGATGGTACTGATTTATCATAAATATCGCCGCAGATAAGAACAGCATCCGGCTTTTCTTCCTCTGCATATCGAAGGATCTGCAGGAAAGCATCTTTCTGACTTTCACTCAAACTGTATCCGTTAAGCATTTTTCCGATATGCAGATCTGAAAGATGAAAAAATTTCACTTAAGGCGTGCCTCCTTATCATCTGAAATGTATTTTTCTTAAATATGACCTTTTTATTTTCCCACATCTATCCTCATATCGAGTTCACTGTAGGGTATAGTTACCTCAGGGAATCCTTCTGCATATGAAGCTATCTCATATGGCGCATAATAAAAAACTACTCCCTTATCACTAATGTAAAATGAAGATTCATAGCTGATGCCGTCCGCCACCGTATGTTCCAGATCTTCCGGAGATTCAAAAGCAAAATTTGTCTCCTGTGCAAGTTCCCTAAAGGCAGCTCCGACCTTTGCCTGCAGTTCTTCTATAGGATTTGCCACCACATCACTGAGTGATAATCTCTCCCCTGTCTCACGGTCAAAAACAAAATACTGCCTAAACGGTGTTCCGTGTGCACCTCCGGTATAGGTATAACCATCAACTCTGACACACACATAATGGTTGTCAAGGTAGGTAATCGCTGTATCATCATCGATTGTCAGCGTCACAGAGTATACCAAGCTTTCATCATCTTCTCCCGGATCCATATTGGCTGAATCGGCCTTTGCAGCAGAAATGATTGACGTCTGAAGCTCCTTCATGGTTTGGTTCATTGATTGAACCGCATCACCTTCTCCATCAAAAACGAGACATTCTGCGTAAACCGTTCCCAGTTCCCTGCTTCCATCCGCACTCTTAAGTGTCTCCGATTGTGCTTCGATATGTCCAAGTTTGCTTATCTGTGACTGGAAAAGGACCGGTTCAAGAAGTGTTGTTTCTGAATCCGCATCATCAAGCGACTGCAGTGTCTTTTCTCCCAGATAAATACCGTAATCTTTAAATTGCTGACAATAGATCTTATCTCCGGTTACATAAAAATTGCCATTTTGTGAGAAATCTCCGGTCATGCCAGGCTCTTCACTTACTGTAAAAACATCATCCTGTGCTATCTTTTCATTAGCTGATGCATCTGCCGAAGCATCCGCCAAAATACGTTTAAAGGAAATTTTTCCAGTATTGGTCTCTGAGGCCTGATTTTCCATAAAATACAGATATCCGTCCCTATACTCAACCAGACTGATATTTTCCGATGTCTCATATAAAAGCGTGCTTTTTTTGGGATCTGCCACCTCATACCGGTAACACTGTGTATTGCCGTTGCCGTCTCTTAAAAGGGCAAAGAAAGCATCCTTTGCAAACAATACCGATGATGTATTGGTTATATCAGTAATTTCTCTTGGATTGCCTCCGTCGGCGTCGGCAATCACAAGACAACTTTCATTCTGAACAGGCATATATCCGTACTGTTCCGTATAATACGGCAAAATACCGTTAAACAACTCGCTGCAGCCGGTTGGTATCCTGCCATATACTGTGTCTGAAGGCGACAGCTCTCCTGCAGTTTTTCCATTCTCATCAAGAGAATAAACAACATTTGTCTCATAGCCCTTGACATACAGTCGATCTCCGGATGCATATAAAACCAGAGGCTGGGAAGTAAGGTCTGCCAGATGCTGCTCTTCGTTACTTTCTAGATCCAGTCTGTAAAGTCCATACAGCTCCGTACCCTGAGCGGAATCGGTATCAGTCTGTTTTCTGTCAAAGTACAGTCCACTCTTATATGTCCAGAATGTGTTATTATCGCTTTCATCATCAAAATCTACAAGTACTTTAATCTCACCGCCATCTTCAGACAGTGAGTAGATCCGATTACGATATTTAAAATACAGCATTCCGCCATCTTCAATCATTCGCTCTGCAGAACCCGTGGCTGTATTAAAAGACGTCTTATCCGTCTCATCTGCCTGTGACGTGGCAGCAGTCTCAGACGATGACGATGCCCCGCATCCTGACATCACTGCCGATGAAGCAATCAACATCATCACTGCCGCCGCCAGGGTCTTATTTCTTATCTTTTTAGAAATCTTTTCTTTACTTCCTTTTCTCAGATTTCGTTGTATATTCTTTTTATATTGTTTCATATATTCTGATTTTCCACTCTTTCCAATTCTCTTATAAGAACTCTCATATCAATAGGCTTTGATACGTGTGCATTCATGCCCGCATCCAATGCCTTTTTCTTATCTTCAGCATAGGCATTGGCTGTCAGTGCTATGATAGGAATGGTCTTTGCATCAGGTCGTGCTGATTTTCTTATTTCACGTGCGGCCTCATAGCCATTCTTCTTCGGCATCATGATATCCATCAAAATAAAATCGAAATATCCCGGTTCTGATCTTCTGAATGTATCTACTGCCTCACAGCCATCTTCAACCATCACGACTTCCATGCCTGCATCCCTCAACATAAACTGCAGAATTTCGGAATTTAATGCATTGTCTTCTGCCGCAAGAATCCTGCTGCCGCTCAGATCTACCTTATGCCCCTCGGCTGTTTCTTCCGATTCTTCGTCAAAAATTCTGTCAATTTCAAAATCTATGATCCAGCTGAATATGGTTCCTTTTCCCGGTGTACTTTTAATATAGATACTTCCATTCATCATATCTATAAGTCTTTTTACTATGGAAAGTCCCAGTCCGGTACCCTTAAGTTCACCATGAGTATTCTCATTTTCCTGTGCAAATGGCTCAAAAGCCCGTTTCTGGAATTCTTCGCTCATTCCGATTCCGGTGTCTTCTACCGAGAACTCGCAGCTTACCACTTCATCGGTCTGTCTTATTACTTTAGCTGAAACATAGACCTTTCCGCCTGTTTTATTGTACTTGATGGCATTTCCTATGATATTCATAAAAATTTGGCGCAGATGAAGCGGGCTTGTAAAGACTTTTGGCGGATTAAATGACTCAAGTCCCGATGAATCCAACGTTATCCCCATCTCTATAGCTCTTGCTTCCAATATATCTTTGCAATTGTTAATGATCTCCCGCAGATAAACCGATTCCTTCACAAGCTGTAATTTACCTGAGTCCAGTTTACTCATGTCGAGGACATCGTTTATAAGTGATAGCAGATATTCAGACGCAAGGCGGATTTTACGATGATATTTGCGGATTTTTTCAGGATCGTCCGTGAATCTTTCTGAAATATCCAGCATACCGATGATTCCGTTCATCGGTGTCCTGATATCATGACTCATACGAGCAAGAAAATCACTTTTTACCTCATTTGCCCGACGCAGCTCTTCATTTTTCTGCCTCATCTTTCTTACATAATAGCTGCCCAGCAAAAGCACTGCAAACGCTGTTGAGACTATTGAAACAAGAATCACTGTCTGTATAGGATAATTCTGTACCAGTACGCTAAGTGTCAATGCCTCGGAATGAACACTTCCGTCATCCAGATAATTTGTTATATCTACTGTTGTAAGACTGCAAATAAAATTGTTAAATAGCTGTATAAGGCGCAAATCACACTTGTCTGAAAGCGCAATGCTGATATTCTGCGTCTGCCCCGGAAGCAATGTCACATTGAGTGCCCCGGAGGCATCATGTGTATAATATTCCAGAATAGACCTGTCACCGATTGCCACATCAGCCTCTCCTCTTTTGACAGCTTTCAGGCACTCACTTGCATTGTCATAATACTTGACTGTCTGATATCCTGAGGTATCTACAAATTCTTCTGTGCCTTCCACCATCGCGGCACTGGTTCTTCCTGTGTCAGACGGCTTGTATGCCAAAAGGAAGCTGGATTCCATGATTTTCTCACTGGTTATATAGCCGATTGAACTGCAATATCTGGAGGAAAACGGCATGCCGATAACCATGTCATAATCTGATTTTTCAAGCATTTCCTCAGCTTCTTTTCGGTTATTGCAGAATGTGTATTCTGCCGTAATTCCTCCTTTTTCAGCAAAATTATTGATAGCTGAAACAAGCATTCCTACTGCTTTTCCGTCATTACTGAAAACATATGGTCCGTCATTATCGACGCAGAGCACATGTAAAGTACCTATTGATTTAAGGAATTCTCTCTGGCTGTCAGATATATCAAATTCCATATTTATACTGCCAAAGTACTTTTCAAAAAGTTCATTTTGATAGCCGGGCTGAATCTGATTTAACTCGCTGATAGCATCATTAAGCTCCGAAATAAGTTCGGTATTTCCCTTTGTTGCGGCCAGATAATATGGCCTTGGTGCAAAATTTTTCACAATGTGAGTGCCGCTAACCGGTGAAATGGATACTCCTGAGATCACATCGACCTTCTCATCTTTCAGCGCATCATATCGCTTCTCATCACTCTCATAATAGCTGAGTTCATAATCTATATTTTCTGAATCGAGAAATTTCACCACTTCCGCATTGCTTATATCGGCTTTTTCAAGCAGTCCTACACGAAGCGGAGTTTTTAAATTCAAATTATCTTCCCGCAGATTTCCCGTATTAAGCGAGCATAATGTAGTATATACCGTCCCGTAGCTTAACTCAGGGTATTCGAACTCATCCTCTGTAGAATCATTTCTAAGCAGGGGTCCCAGAAGATCTACTTTACCATCCTGAAGATCCGTAAAAGCATCATACAGCGCCTGATTTTCGTCTTCATCCTCGTATTTAATATATTCTATATCCCAATCTGTAAATTCTGACAATTTTTCCAGATAATCGAAGTTATATCCTGTCGGACTGCCGTCCTTGTTATATTCACTGATAGACTTCTGAACCGGAAATGCAACCCTTACAACCTTCTTTTCAAAATTCTCAGCATGTATCGAAACCGGAAAACACATACCAAGACAGACAGCAGAAACTGAAATACCTAACATTTTATATGATATCTTATTTTTCGTTTTGGTATGACTCTTATATGTCATAACTAAAAATCCTCCGACGAAATATCTTTAATACGAAATCATATGAATCCCCAACATCGCATTACTGAATCATTATACCTCATTTTGTGACTCTATGTATGAAATTTTTTTCATTTGTTATAAATATTATTCACTTGACCTAAAGTTTACTTCATGTGCTATACTGTAGTTACAATTTTACGAAGGGAGCGTATTATTTTATGGCATATTTAGGAGAATCTATTAAGAAACTGGGGTTCGGACTTATGCGTCTTCCGCAGAAGGATGAAAAGATCGATATTGAACAGACTAAAGAAATGGTTGACCGTTTTCTGGCAGCAGGTTTTACCTATTTTGACACGGCATGGGCATATGCAGGAAGCGAAAATGCTATACGTCAGGCACTCGTGGAGCGTTATCCCCGTGAATCATACCAGTTAGCTACAAAATGTGCTGCTTGGATCAAGTGCAAGACAAGAGAGGACGCAACTGCACAGTTTGAAACTTCTCTTAAGAAGACCGGAGCCGGATATTTTGATTTTTATCTGCTTCACAATCTCGGTGAAGCCCGTACAAAATATTTTGATGATTTTGATCTCTGGACCTGGGTAATGGAAAAGAAAAAAGAAGGTCTTGTACGTCATGTCGGCTTTTCATTCCATTCCACTCCTGAAGAACTGGATAAAATATTAACCGAACATCCGGAGGCTGAGTTCGTACAGCTTCAGATCAATTATGCAGACTGGGAAAATCCGGCTGTCCAGTCCCGTGCCTGCTATGAAGTAGCCAGAAAGCACGGCAAACCTGTCATCATCATGGAACCGGTAAAGGGCGGCATGCTGGCCACACCGCCGGAAAGTGTTTCTGAGATTTTCAAGGCTGCTGAGCCTGACTCATCTCCTGCTTCCTGGGCTATTCGTTTTGCCGCTGATTTAGAGGGTGTCATCACCGTTCTCTCCGGAATGAGCAGCACAGAGCAGATGGATGATAATCTGAATGTAATGAAAGATTTCCATGGTCTGACAGATAAACAGAAGGAAACTCTTGAAAAGGCGCGAGTGGCCATCAGCAAGGTTCCGATCATCCCATGCACGACCTGCAATTATTGTGCAAAAGTCTGTCCGAAGAATATAGGCATCTCCGGTTCCTTCACGGCATTAAATTACCTGATTCTTTACAATAACTTCCCTGCAGCAGCTCATCAGGAGTCCTGGCTGGTCGGAGGTCACGGCAAAAGCCATGCAGATGAATGTATCAAATGCGGTAAATGTGAGGCAGCCTGCCCGCAGCATATCAAGATCCGTAGTGAATTGGAGCGTGTAAGCGAAACATTTCTTAAAACTAAAGAATAAGAGGTAGATGGTTGGATTGCTAAGGCAACTGTGACTTGGTGAGTTCATGTGCCAGGTCGCATTCTTTTAAAAAATTACCCGACATTTTCATGTTTCAAAAATTATGAAAATGCCGGGATTTTTTTCGTATCAATCTACCTTCAACTATCTTTTCTTTCCATAGCCAGTTTTTTCATTTCCTGCGCATTCCTACGCACAGTATCGGTTATTTCGGCACCTCCCAAGAGCCTTGCAAGCTCATCTATCATCTCATCACTGTTCAAGGCGTTTATAGACGTTGCCGTATGTCCGCCTGAAGCGGTTTTTCTGATCTCAAAATGATGGTCTGCCATCGCCGCAATCTGAGGAAGGTGCGTGATACAGATAACCTGTCGGCATTTGGATATTATGCGGAGCTTTTCAGATACCATCTGTGCCGTCCGTCCGCTGATACCCGTATCAATCTCATCGAAAACCAGTGTCGGAACCTGGTCCGTCTCAGCTAACACTGTCTTGATTGCCAGCATGATACGCGACAGCTCTCCTCCTGATGCCACCATGCCCAGCGGTCTCACCGGCTCTCCCGGATTCGTGGAGATATAAAACTCCGGCTCATCGATACCTCCTGCTGTGAAATGGTCAAGGCGTCCGAATCTCATCTCAAACTGCACATCCAAGAAATTAAGTTCCCTGAGTCCCTCTGCAATCTTTTCTGTCAGATCTTTTGATAATTTTTTTCGCGCCTCTGACAACTTCTCTGAACTTATTTTAAGCTCATTTTCCGCTTCCTTAAATTCCCTTTCTGCCTTTTCACGCAGCTCATCGTAATTTTCGAGCTCCTGCAGCCGTAATTTCTTTTCTTTAAGAGTGGCAATGACATCAGGAATCGTTTTTCCGTATTTACTTTCAAGGCTGCGAATTAGATCGAGACGTTTTTCTGTCTCGGAAAGTGCAGACTCATCAAAGGTCAGATCGTCCATATATGCAGCGATATCTCTGGAAAGATCTGAGAGAAGCGAATCCACATCACACAGCTCATCACGAATTCCTTTTAAACCCTCGTCGTAGGTAAGAACTGCGTCAACATCCCTGAATGCCCTCGAAACAGCATCACCGGATACAGCCTCATAAGCAGACGAAAGACTCTCTGCTATTCGTCTGGCATTGGAAAACCTCTTAAAATCTGACGCCAGTTTTTCTTCCTCACCGTCTTTTAAAGCTGCATTTTCGATTTCTTCGATCTCAAAACGGCAAAAATCCATTTCTCTGAGCCTGGTATCCTGTCCGGACTCTAATTCTGCACACTTTTGTTTCAACTTTATATATTTGTGATATGCCGTTTCGGTATTCTTTTTTAATGGGAGAAGATTTTCTCCGCCGTATTCATCGAGAATTTCAAGATGCTTAGAGGCATTTACCAGAGACTGGTGTTCATGCTGACCGTGAAGGTCAATAAGAAATCCGGTAATTTCCCGCAATTTTGCAGCCGTTACCGTTTCATCATTAATACGGCTTATACTGCGGGTCGGTGTGATTTTTTTAGAAATGATTAGAAGTCCCTCTTCATCGGGATAAATGTCATGTTCTTTCAATTGCTGCAGCTTTTTTTCATCATCTACTGAAAAAACAAGTTCTATATAAGCACTGTCGCAGCCCTGTCTTATCATGTCTTTAGGTGCCTTGCCGCCCAGGGCAATCTGCACGGACCCGATAATGATGGACTTACCGGCTCCGGTTTCGCCCGTCAGAATATTCAGGCCGCTTCCGAATTCCACTTCCGCAGAATCTATAAGTGCCAGATTTTTTACTCTTAAATGGTAAAGCATTCGCTTTATACTCCTCCTTATCCCGCAATCAGCTTGCGGATCTTATCCATCAATACTATGGTATCATCTACGGTACGAACGGCACACATCACTGTATCGTCACCGGCAATACATCCGACAATCTCTGAAAAATGAATAGCATCGAGTGCTGCTCCCACCGCCATCGCCATCCCGGACACTGTTTTTATAACAAGAATATTCTGTGCCATATCCATAGAAATAAAACTGTCATGCAAAATACGGGTATATTTGTCATTAAATTCAGTCTGCGGATGAAAGACAGCATATTTCTGACTACCGTTTTCTGTCTGGATCTTGGAGAGCTTGAGTTCCCGGATATCTCTTGAAACCGTTGCCTGAGTAACATTATACCCTTCTCTGTTCAGATATTCCGCCAGTTCTTCCTGCGTCTCAATCTCATATTTTCCAATCAATTCCACAATCTTGCTGTGACGTTCCATCTTCATGGCTTTTCGACTCCTTTCAGCGAAATTACTCCGCCACTATATCTGTCTCATCTTATTTCGTATATTTTCAAGGAACGGAACCTGCTTAAGCTGGATAAGTGTCGTATCTATGTCCGCCTTTGCTATCTCAACGGTATCTCCCGGCTCTATATCAACTACAGTATCCCCGTCAAAGCTGAGTGATACCTTTGTCCGTCCTGTCGTCTCAATTCGCAGGCTCAAGTAATTGTCCGGTGGAAGTACAATACTGCGGGAATTGAGAGAATGAGCGCAAAGCGGTGTCAGCACCACAAGCTCTGCCTCCGGAGCTACTATCGGCCCTCCGGCAGACAGATTGTATGCCGTCGAACCCGTAGGTGTGGATATGACCATGCCGTCAGCCGAGTATTCGTTAAATGGCTGTCCGTTGACGTCCAACTCAAATCTGAATGCATCGATCCCCATACGGTTAAGTACGATATCATTGAGCGCGATATCTTCCGCGATCACCTTATCTCCCGAAATCACGCGTCCCTTTAGCATCATCCTGCTCTCAAGACGATAATGATCATCCATAAGATCTCTCATGGCAGGCAGTATGTCTTCCTCATGTCCAATCTGGGTCAGATATCCCAAATGTCCCATATTGATGCCAAAAAGAGGGATCTCTCTTCCTGCCAGATCTCTTGCAGCCTGAATCAGTGTTCCGTCACCACCCAGGCAGATCACGCAATCCGTATCCTCAGGTACAGTACGGCGGTCTGTATATCGATATGTCGGAACTATGCCCGCATCTCTTCGAAGACCATCATGTCGATCAAGACGGCTACAGCGGCAGCCTTCTTTTGCAAAGAATTCACAGATCATATCAGCAGCCTCTTCGACACGCGGTTTTTCACGGTTTACGATCAGATAGAAATTTCTCATGTCTTATCCAACTCCCCGTGAGCCTGCTCAACCACCCATTCAGGTGAAACGGGGCACTCCTTTTCAGCTATTTCAAGGGCAGATTCTACAGCTTCGCTGTCCGCTGCAGTAACAGAATCCTCTATATTGTCTTCCTCTTTCGCTTCCACAACTGTATTCTCCGGCTTATGCAGATAAAGAAGATACTCTATATTGCCCTCAGGGCCTTTAATCGGAGAATATTCCAGATTTTTGATTTCAAAGCCTATGGAAACTGCGTATGACATAACCATGCGGATAACCTCAATATGGGTGCTCTTTTCACGAACAACACCCTTTTTACCGACCTTTTCGCGTCCGGCCTCAAATTGTGGCTTGATGAGCGCTACCACCTCTCCGCCGGGACTTAAAATCTCTTTAACCGGTCCCAAAACCTTGGTAAGTGAAATAAATGAGACATCTATGGAAGAAAAATCCACCGGCTCGCCTATATCATCCGGAGTAACATAACGGATGTTGGTCTTCTCCATGCATACAACACGAGGATCATTTCTCAATTTCCATGCAAGCTGTCCATGACCGACGTCGACCGAAAAGACCTTAACCGCACCATTTTGCAGCATACAATCCGTAAAGCCTCCCGTAGAGGCCCCGACATCCATACATACCTTCTTATCGAGCGTCACACCGAAATGCGTCATCGCTTTTTCAAGCTTAAGACCGCCTCTGCTGACATATTTAAGAGTAGTTCCGCGCACCTCAATCCTTGCATTTTCATCAAAGGAGGTTCCTGCCTTATCCTCTTTCTGATCCTCCACATATACAATCCCGGACATAATGATTGCCTTAGCTTTTTCCCGGGATTCTGCCAGTCCTCTCTTTACGAGAAGCACATCCAAACGTTCTTTCATCCTGTGTTCTTCCTTCCGGTCTCAACAGTTTTTCTCTATATCTAATGTTTATTCGCCTGTCGTATCTTTTGCATTTTCATTTGGGTTTACAACTCCCTCTCTCTTAAGACGTGCAAGTATGGAATCGCTGTCAATCCCAAGTTCGTTTCGAAGCACCGATACGTTGCCATGTTCAACATAGGCATCAGGCAGTGCAATATTTACCACTTTTATATCCGGATAATGTTTATGGACATAATCCGTCACGCGTTCACCATATCCGCCTCGCAGGATATTTTCCTCCAGTGTCACAATAGTATGATGTGTGCCCGCAAGATAATCAATAATATCCGTATCTATCGGCTTCACAAATCGTCCGTTAACGAGTGTACATGGCTGTCCGGTGCTTTTTAATTTTTCTCTTATGTGTTCTGCCGTACTTACCATACTTCCGATCGCCATAAGTGCCGTTTCGCTCTCTTCGTATAGCATCTCGCTTGTGCCATACTGTAGCGGTGCAAGAAATTCCTTCAGTCCACGATATGCCTCTCCTCTCGGATAGCGGATCGCTATAGGCCCGTCATAAGATATGGCAAACTGCAGCATTATCTCCAGTTCCCACCGGTTTTTCGGTGCCATGACACTCATATTCGGCACCGATGACAGGAATGTCAGATCGAAAATCCCCTGATGTGTCTCACCGTCACTGCCGACCAGACCGGCACGATCCACGCATAATACCACGGGGAGATTCTGAATACAGACATCATGAATCACCTGATCGTAGGCTCTCTGTAAAAATGATGAATATACGGCCACAACCGGCTTAAGTCCTGCTGCCGCCATGCCTGCAGCGGATGTCACCGCGTGTTCCTCCGCTATGCCGACATCAAAAAAACGTTCGGGATATTCTTTTGAAAATCGCTTAAGTCCCGTTCCGTCAGGCATAGCCGCAGTGACTGCCACGATCTTCGGATTATCCGCAGCAAGGCGGCACAGCTCTCTGGAAAAGACTTCCGTATAAGCCGGGTGTTCCTTTTTCTTTAGCGGTTTTCCTGTTTCTATATCAAAAGGTTCAACGCCATGAAATGCAGATGGATTTTTTTCAGCCGGACGGTATCCCTTGCCTTTTTTTGTTATTACATGAATCAAAACCGCCCGGTTAATCTTCTTTGCTTCACTGAATATACGGATAAGCCCCTTGATATCATGTCCGTCTACCGGTCCAAGATAGGTAATACCCATATTTTCAAACCACATTCCTGGAATCAACAGCTGCTTAATACTGTTTTTTGTCTTTAAAAGAGTATCTACCAGCTCTGTACCTATTTTTGGAATCCTCGACAATGTTCCTGCAACGTTTTTCTTTAAAAGATTGTATCCCTCGTCGGCTCGAATATTGTTGAGATATTTTGACATACCACCGACATTTTCCGAAATCGACATATTGTTGTCATTAAGCACAATAATAAAATTGGACTTTAGCCGTCCCGCGTTATTGAGGGCCTCATATGCCATGCCGCCGGTGAGCGCACCGTCTCCTATGACAGAAACTACAGAATAATCATCTCCGACCAGATCACGCCCCTGTGCCATGCCAAGCCCGGCTGATATAGATGTAGAGCTGTGGCCTGTATCAAAAGCATCGAACGGGCTTTCCTTGCGCTTTGGAAAACCGCTGAGTCCGCCATACTGGCGCAAACCATCGAAATTGTCTTTTCTGCCGCTTAAAATCTTGTGTGTATATGACTGGTGACCCACATCCCAGATAATCTTATCCTTCGGAAGATCCAATGCGCAAAACATGGCGATGGTCAGCTCAACAACCCCCAGATTCGATGCCAGATGACCGCCTGTACGGCTGGTCGTCTCGATCAGAAAATCACGTATTTCCGCTGCCAGTTTTTTCCTATCTTCCTCGCCAAGCTTCTTTACATCTTCAGGTCCGTTTATAGTATCTAATATCATTTGCTCATCCCCCAGCTGTATAGATTTCAGCTGATTGTTATTTTTTTCGGCTGACCAGCATCTCGATCAGCTGTTCAAGAAATTCATTTTTCCCCGGTAATGAATAAAGTATATCAACAGCTGTTTCCGAAAGCTGTCTGACATCATTTTGAGATTTTTGGATTCCCTCCAATGTCACATACGTGGTCTTGTGATTCTTTTCATCACTGAGTACAGGTTTTCCGAGTACTTCCTGACTGCTCGTAACATCGAGAATATCATCCTGAATCTGGAATGCAAGTCCCACGGATGCAGCCATGCGTTCAACTGTCTCGCACTCCTCCTTACCTGCCCCCGCCATCACGGCACCGATTACCATGGACGCTTCCAAAAGAGCTCCTGTCTTTAATCGATAGATAAAATCCAGTTTATCCTTAGGAATAGGCTGATTGGTAAGTTCCACATCCACGGTCTGTCCTCCGATCATTCCGTAGATACCTGTCTTTTCCGACAATATCCGTATACACTTTCCGACCTTAGCCGCATCGGATGTCATCTCAAATGCCTTTGATGCCGTCTCAATGGCGTATATTAACAATGCATCACCTGCCAATACAGCCATATCATAGCCATATTCAACCCAGGTTGTCTTTTTGCCGCGGCGGTATTCATCGTTGTCCATGCACGGAAGGTCATCATGAATCAATGAAGACGTGTGAATCATCTCTATCGCTGCCATGAGAGGCTCTATTTCCTTTCCGGTACCTCCAAACAGCCTGTAAACCTCTCGCATGAGAATAGGACGAAGTCTCTTTCCTCCTGCTTTTACACTGTAATTCATGGCTTCAAAAATAGTCTTCTGATGTCCTTCTTCGGCCGGAAGATATGAATATATAATTTCTTCTGCTTCTCTGACTGACTGTGCAAGCTTCTCTTTTGCATCTTTCATTTTCTGGTTTTTAACCTCTTCGTTTTTCATCACTTCTATGCCTCCGCCCCTGTATCTTCACCACTTACAATCAAGATCTGCTTTTCAACCTTATCTATCTTCTCACTTAAGGCACGAACCAGACGCATACCGGCCTCATATGATGTAAATGATTCTTCGAGAGTGCTGTGACTATCCTCCAGTGTATGCATAATCTCATCCAGACGCTTAAACATCTCCTCTACGGAGCACTCATTCATCTGTTCTGTTTCCTGTTTCATATGATTTTGCCTCCTGTTTCGGTTATGGTGGTACCGCCGTAAGGCGGCATGTCAGTTAAACCGGAAGTTTTTCCATGTAAACCTCACGTATATCAGCTTCTACCCGTCCATCAGGCAAGCGTATAGTCAACGCATCTGAAGCTTTAAGTCCCGTAACCGTCTCTACCCTTTTTCCTGATGAATCTGTTATGAAACCATATCCCCCGCCTATCTTCTTAAGAGGTGAAAGACCGTCCAGGCGACTGCAAACAAGTTCCAGGCGATGGCGAAGCTCTGAAATCCTTTTATCCATCTGGCGTGACATCTTAAGTCTCATATCTTCCAGATACTGGCGACGCTCATTGAGCCGGCTCTGAGGACTTTGAAGCTTAAGTCTCAGTCGGTACTGTTCCAGACGAGATTCATACTGCAAGATCTTCTGATCCATACGTTTCCTCATCTGCTGCATAGCCGATAGACACTGTTGTTCAAACAGATTATAATCAAAAACTGCAAGCTCCGCAGCCGCCGACGGAGTCGGAGCCCTGAGATCTGCGACATAATCTGCAATTGTGACGTCCGTTTCATGTCCTACAGCCGAGATTACCGGTGTATGGCATGCAAAAATAGCCCTCGCAACACTTTCTTCATTAAATGCCCACAGATCTTCTATCGAACCACCGCCGCGTCCGACTATAATAACATCAAGATTCATAGAATCAAGCACCTGAATCGCCCGAACTATGCTCGGTGCTGCTCCAGGTCCCTGTACAATAGCCGGACAAAGAATCAGCTGCACGTAGGGATTGCGCCGTCCGGCAATATTTATGATGTCCCTGATGGCCGCACCTGTACTTGCCGTAACTATACCGATCGTTTTAGCGTATTTGGGTATAGGTGTTTTATATTCCGGAGAAAACATCCCCATCTCTTTCAGTTCGTTTCTTAGTTTTTCAAAACGTCTGAACAGATCTCCGGTGCCGTCCAGCGTGATCTCATTTGCATACAGCTGATATCTGCCGTCTCTTTCATATACTTCAATACTTCCCTTTACAACCACCTGCTGTCCTTCCTCCAGGCGGAAGGCTAGCCCTCTTCGCCTGCCTGCGAACATGACAGCCTGCATCGCTCCGAGACCGTCTTTTAACGTAAAGTAAATATGACCCGACGTATGATATTTGCAGTTTGAGACTTCGCCCTTAACAGAAATGCGATTTAAGGCAAAGTCCTGTGCAAACATGTTTTTTATATATGCATTAACCTGCGATACAGAATATACACCTGCCATAGTTTAAACCAGCTTTGCCAGAATACCATTGATAAATGCCGGTGACTCATCCCCACCGAACTTCTTTGCCAGCTCTACCGCCTCATTTATCGCCACTTTATCCGGTACATCTTCATCATATTTAATTTCGTATAATGCAAGGCGTAAAATGGTAAGCTCCACCTTTCCCATACGGCGTGTACTCCAGCCCTGTGCCACCTCATCGATAGCCGTATCAAGCTGCAAAAGTACTTCCAGAATCTTCTCCACTTTATTTTTTACATATCCGCCATCAAATGTATCAAGCAACGGATTGTGAATGATATCACCGATTCCGCTTGGAACGTCATCTTCTTCCTTCGGCTCTGTAAAATATTCATCCACCTGTTCCTGTATCTCATTTGCCGGGTAAAAATCCGCACAGAAAAGCAGTTTAAAGCAATGCTCTCTCAGTTCTCTTCTGGTCATACTATATCCTCCTGTAGGCCGTTTCTATTATTCTGATCTATAATTATATCTTATTCAAACTTTTTTCACAAGACCAATCTTTTTTCACAAGACTATAAAACAGTTTTTTTGTTGTAGTTAAATGCAAACAGCACCCCCGCCAAAGCAGAGATGCTGTTCACATTTACTATAATTATTTATGTTACTCGTCCACACTGTAGTTTGGTGCCTCTTTTGTGATATGAATATCATGCGGATGGCTCTCTTTTAAGGATGCCGCGGAGATCTTGATAAATCTTCCGGTTTCCTGAAGTGTAGGAATATCAGCTGCACCGCAATATCCCATACCTGCACGCAGGCCTCCGAGCATCTGGAATACCGTATCTTCTACAAGGCCCTTATAAGCAACACGGCCTTCTACGCCCTCCGGAACAAGTTTCTTGGCGTCACTCTGGAAGTAACGATCCTTGCTGCCGTTCTCCATAGCTGCTATAGATCCCATACCGCGGTAAACCTTATATTTTCTTCCCTGATAAAGTTCGAATGTTCCCGGGCTCTCATCACATCCGGCAAACATGGAACCCATCATACATACGCTTCCGCCTGCTGCAATCGCCTTTGTCAGATCTCCCGAATACTTGATACCGCCATCTGCTATAATCGGAATACCGTATTCCTTGGCAACCGCATAACAATCCATAACTGCGGTAATCTGCGGAACGCCGATACCTGCTACGACACGGGTCGTACAGATAGAGCCAGGTCCGATACCAACCTTGACTGCATCAACTCCCGCTTCAATCAGTGCCTTGGTTGCTTCACCGGTTGCCACGTTTCCTGCAATTATCTGCAGATCTGGGTAAGCCTCTTTAATCATTCTTACGCAGCGAAGTACATTTTCAGAATGGCCATGAGCTGAATCGAGAACAACTACGTCTACCTTTGCCTTCACAAGTGCCTCTACGCGATCTAATACGTTGGCTGTAATGCCGACAGCCGCTCCGCAAAGCAGGCGTCCCTGTGCGTCCTTAGCCGAAAACGGATATTTGATCTGTTTTTCGATATCCTTGATAGTGATAAGACCTTTGAGATTGAAATCCTTATCTACGATCGGGAGCTTCTCGACGCGGGCTTTGGCAAGAATCTTTTTTGCCTCCATAAGGGTAATGCCCTCAGGAGCCGTAACGAGATTCTCAGATGTCATGCACTCTTTAATCTTCTTTGAAAAATCCTCTTCAAATTTAAGATCGCGGTTTGTAATGATACCAACCAGTTTTTTCCCTTCCGTAATAGGAACACCGGAGATGCGGAACTTACCCATAAGTTCGTCTGCATCTTTTAATGTATGCTCTGGGGATAAATAAAACGGGTCAGTGATTACACCATTCTCAGAACGTTTTACCTTGTCGACCTCCTCAGCCTGCGCTTCAATCGACATATTCTTGTGAATAATTCCAATTCCACCCTGTCTCGCCATCGCAATCGCCATACGGTGCTCTGTAACCGTATCCATGCCTGCACTCATCAGGGGGATGTTCAGCTGAATCTTCTTGGTCAAATGTGTCGTCAGATTTACCTGATTCGGAATAACCTGAGAATATGACGGCACAAGCAGGACATCATCAAAAGTAATGCCATCGCCAATAATCTTACCCATTATATTACCCTCACTTTCATAAATTTTAGATAATTGTCCGAAGCTGTGAACATGCACTGTTTCAAAATGACACTCTCCGAACAATTTCCAATTAAACATTTAGATGTTAGTGATTGATTTTAGCAAATTTTTTGAAAGATGTCAACGGGGGCAGGAAGGTTTCGACAATAGATTTTGCTTAAATATAGCTATTAGTTGTACTTATGTATTGGTGTAAATAAATAAGTAGTGGGAATAAAAAATGATATCGTTAGCATAAAAATGGGCTGCCACACTTTAAGTGTGACAGCCCTAGTTAAAATCGCAAGCCCATCTTCTTGCCCTTCGGACAAGAAGCATCCCTCGCCTACGGCTCGGTCAATGTCTGCTTCGCAGCCGCTTGTTTTTCTTTTTGGACC
>CAVHPN010000036.1:0-10082 GCA_963637995.1 Prevotella sp. CAG:279
ATGAGAGTATTTTCCAGAGTGAAAGTGCTTGAAATGACATGTAAAATGAATTACAATAACCTTGTTTGTAATCAATTTATAGAAGAAATAAGGGAATATAATGGCTGCTTCACGATTGGGGATGTGATGCGAAAGGCCATGAGGATGGAGGAATAAGCGATGGCAAAAGAGGTTAAAACAATTGGTGTACTGACAAGCGGCGGAGATGCGCCGGGTATGAATGCCGCTATTCGTGCGGTGGTTCGTACAGCTATCAACAAAAATATAAAGGTAAAAGGCATCATGCGTGGATATGCCGGACTTTTGCAGGAAGAGATCGTGGAGATGGACGGAACGAGCGTGGCAGATACCATCAGCCGCGGAGGTACAATCCTTTATACTGCGCGCTGTCCTGAATTTATGACAGAGGAAGGCCAAAAACGCGGTGCCGAAATTTGCCGCAAACATAACATCGACGGTCTGGTTGTCATCGGCGGTGATGGTTCATACCGTGGTGCAGGCAAGCTGTCAGCACTTGGTATCAATACGGTAGGACTTCCGGGTACTATCGATCTTGATATTGCATGTACAGATTATACCATTGGATTCGATACGGCCATCAATACGGCTATGGATGCCATAGATAAGGTAAGGGATACTTCCACATCACATGAGCGCTGCAGTATCATAGAGGTTATGGGACGTCATGCGGGATATATTGCACTTTGGTGCGGTATCGCAAATGGTGCTGAGGACATACTTCTTCCTGAACGTTACGACGGAAATGAGCAGATGCTTATCAACCGTATTATCGACAATCGTAAGAGAGGCAAGAGACATCATATTATTATAAATGCAGAAGGTATCGGTCATTCCGCTTCCATGGCAAAGAGAATTGAAGCAGCAACAGGTATCGAGACCCGTGCGACGATTCTTGGTTATATGCAAAGAGGCGGTGCACCGACATGTAAGGATCGTGTCTATGCATCCATTATGGGAGCGAAGGCGGTTGAACTTCTCGAAATGGGTAAGACTAACCGTGTAGTGGCATATAAGCATGGAGAATTCCTGGATTTTGATATACAGGAGGCGCTTAATATGAAGAAGGATATTCCTGAAGATCAGTATGAAATCAGCAAATTGCTGATCAGATAACAGCACTTTGAGAGTATTTGTTTGTAGATTGGGGAAGTATGAGAGGGGAAGTAGACAGATTTGAAAAATATCTGCGAGAGGTAAAAAAGGCATCAGACAATACGGTGCAGTCATATCGCAGGGATTTGATGCAGATGATTACATACCTGGAGAGTATTGGAATTCGGGAGATTGATAAAGTTACAAAAAACAGCCTGAATGAATATGTTCATCATTTGGAAAAACAGGGGAGAGCAGCAGCCAGTATTTTGCGGATGACAGCTGCCATAAAGTCCTTTTTCGGTTTTGAATATTCCGGCACATGCATAAGACGTAATCCTGCTGAGAATCTTCATTCACCTAAGGTCGAAAAGAAGGCACCTGTCATATTGAGTGTAGAGCAGGTGTCAGAACTTCTCGCTCAGCCGTCAGCAGATACACCTAAAGAGATCCGTGACAAGGCCATGTTATCGCTTCTGTATGCAACAGGAATACGTGTATCCGAGCTTATAAATATCAGGATGGATGATATTAATATGAATATTGGTTTTCTGGTATGTCGTGATGATGGCAAAGAAAGAACTATACCATTTGAGAAGACAGTTAAGGCAGATCTTGAGGAATATCTGAAATCAGCACGAGATGTTCTCCTTCATGGAAATGAATCTGATTTTTTCTTTGTGAATTGTTCCGGTACTGCCATGAGTCGTCAGGGATTCTGGAAAATTATTAAATATTATGGCGAGAAGGCCGGGATCAAGGAAGATATAACACCGCATACATTGCGTCACTCTTTTGCGGTACACCTTATTGCAAGAGGTGCAGATATGAGAGCGGTTCAGACTATGCTTGGACATACCGGCATATCGACGACACAGATGTATGCAGCGTATCGTGAATAAGAAGATAAAGATAGTTGCAGCAACATAATTATCGTTGATGCGTTGCCGCAGCGGTAGTGAAAAATATTATAAGGAAATATCATTTTTGTGAAATGTCTGTTTTGTGAAATACTTGACAAAACAGGCATTTTATTATATACTTTAGTAGTTTAAAGCGCAACTGTTTAACGCGGATATGTATATGCATTCGGTTACAACAGTGTATGAAAAGGAGTCAGAAAAATGGAACAGGTACATTTAAAGTACGGAACAAAAGCAGTTGATTTTGAGATTGAAGGTGCAAAAAGCGTAAAGTATTTATATGAAAATAAGATGCGCGTGATTGAGGATATAGGAGCGGAATTCCTTCATTGTGTTACAGATGGCGTGATTGGCACAAAACCGCTTAAAGAGCTGATTGCATCGACGGATCCGGTTACGATCGTAATCAGTGATATGACACGTTTCTGGATGCGTCAGGATGTGATCTGTGAGCTGCTTGTCAAATATCTGCATGATGAGATGGGCGTAGCCTATGACCAGATTGCTGTTGTTGTAGCACTGGGAACACATCGCAAGAATACAGAGGAGGATCTTGAGAAGCTGGCCGGAAAATTTGTCTATGAACATGTGGCCAGCGTGACAGATCATGACTGTGATGCACCGGATTTGGTATATATAGGTACAACTTCATTTGGAACCCGGGTATCGGTAAATCCGCTGGCAGTTAACAGAAAGGTTATCTGCATCGGAGGTACAGTCCATCATCTGATGGCCGGTTATGGCGGCGGAAGAAAGAGTATAGTTCCGGGCATTGCTTCACGTGAGACGATACGTATGAACCACGAGCGTGCTCTTGATCCTGAAAAACCTATGACTGACGTACGTGTCGGCAGCGGTCTGGTTGAGAATAATCCGATTAATCTTGATATGCGTGAGGCCGGAGCGCTTGTACATGTTACATTTGGTATCAATATTGTTGTGGATACATCTTCACGTCACAGTGGCCTGTTTTGCGGCGATTTTGATAAGGCATGGCAGGCAAGCTGCAGCTATGTACAGAAGGGCTACGGATTGCCGATTGATTATCAGGCAGATGTTGTAATTGCCAGCTGCGGCGGTTTCCCGAAGGATTTGAATTTCTACCAGTCCACAAAGACCCTTTTTAATGCTTCGAGAGCAGTCAAGGAGGGCGGAACATTGATTATGCTGGCAGAGTGCCCTGAGGGAAGCGGTTCCAAAGATTTCTTTGACTGGATAAAGCCACTTTCAAAGGGATGTCTGGACGAGGCTTTGCGGGCTTCATTTACTATTGGCGGTTATATTTTTTATGCGGCATGCGAATCTATCAGACGTTCAAATACATTGCTTTTGTCAACCATGGAACCGGAAGTTGTACGGGACATGGGAGTAAAATCATTTAAAGATATAAATGAACTTATCAAAGAAGTAGATTTTGCGGGAAAAGATGTATACGTTATCCCTTATGGAGGAAGTGTTCTTCCGCAGACAAAAGAAGCCTACGAGCGTATTTGCCGTGAGGCCGAGGAAAATGGAGGCGCGAAATAATGAATATTCCGCTGCTGATTGTTATTTTATACGTAATTTTACTTTTTGGAATCAGTATTTATGTTTCTTACAGCCAGAAGAAAGATTCGGAAAACTTCCTTCTGTATAAGGGAAAAAATAATGCATTTGTCGTGGCTTCAAGTATTGCAGGTCTTGCAATCGGAGGCGCTTCGACAATCGGTATAGCAGAAAATGCATTTACTGTCGGTTTGTCAGCGGGTTGGTACGATACCGCATGGGCTATTGGCGCCATTGTTTCTTCAATGCTTGCGGTTCGTTATCTGAGAAGAAGCAAATATACCACAATCAGTGGTCTTGTGCGTGACCTTTATGGCACAAAAACAAGCTTTATCATGGTCATTGCAATGTGTATTATTCAGTCCGGTATCATTGCTCTTCAGTATAAGGCTGGCGGTTCAATCCTTGCATCACTTCTGCCTGATATTTTTACAGTTAAGACAGGTACATTTTTCTCATTTCTGATTTTCATGCTGGTTGCTGTTATTGGAGGCATGGGAAGTGTATCCCTGACAAATGTTCTGAACCTTGTGCTTATATATGTAGGAGTGCTTCTGGCAGCGGCATTGGTTCTCTGGAATCATGGCGGATGGGAAGCTATAGATGTACTGACCAAGACTGATCCGAACACACCATATCTCAGTCTGACTGCCGGTATGGGATGGATGGGAATCTTGAGCTGGATAGTTGTCATGCTGGGAAATACTAATTCTGTTCAGGGAGTTGTACAGATTGGTCTTACAGGAAAAAGTGAACGTTCGGCGACAGTCGGATTTATATTAGGTGCAATTCTTATGATTCCGGTTGGTTTTATCTGTGCTTTGCTTGGTGTAGCAAGCCGTGCACTTTTACCGGATGCCGAGGCATCTGTTGCACTTCCTATGATACTTATGAGTATTCCTCCTGTACTTGGCGGTATTACCTTGTCAGGTTTATGGGCAGCGGATATGGGAACCGGCTGTTCCATGATTATAGGCCTTGCGACCACTGTAAGTACAGATATTATCGGCAAGATACCGGGAATATCTCTTGATAACCGTCAGAAGCATATTTTAAACAAGGTTATTGTAGTAGTAAGCAGTCTTATTACCTATCTGATTGCAACACAGATGGGTGCAATCCTGGGAGCGATGCAGAAGGCACTGTCCCTGGCGATCGGTACATCATTTATCGTTATAGGTGGTCTGTTGTTTCCGAAATTTAGTAGCCGTAAAGCCGGATTTTGGACCATCATGGCATCAATCGTATCGATTGTGGCCTGGAATGTGATTCCGGCTCTGGCACCGATATTCAATAATGTAGGCTTTTTCATGCTGGCCGTATGCGGTGCTGTATTTATTCTGATAAGCCTTGTGGATTCAGAAAAGGTAGGGGCATAAAGGAAAGAGACTGTTATAAAAGTAACTGTTCAGAACGAGGCATTTTGGAGGTTTGTTCTGAGCAGTTATGAAAAAATAAAGATCAAAAAAAGGAACTCAAATCCTAATATTAGGGAGTTGAGTTCCTTTTTTGTTTCATAGGAAGATGCGTCCTATGAAACATTAAAACATATCTACTGCGTACTATCCGAATCTTTTATATAGGAAACAAAGCTTCTCTTCAGTGAAGTTACAATTTCTTCGCATTTCGCATATTCTTCAGAGTCCTCGGCATAAGATTCACCATAATGTGTATTGAGAATAAACAGCTTACTGCCACTGAATCCTAAAATGGTGCATCCATTCAAATCACGATAGTGGGTATCCTCGAATGTAAGAATTTCAAAGAGAAGACCGTCACCATCGTTTTCGTACGAACTTTTTTCATAGACTTTATATGAGTCGCCGTCCTGAACCATAATCAGTTTGGAAAATGTCCTTGACGGAAGCTTGAATGAAAAATCATCGGTAATTACTTTTGAACCCGTAAGCTCAATAGAGAGATTGTCAGGTTCACTTTGAGAAAAGCTCACAACCTGTGCGGAATAGTCAGCTGCATAAGAAGGCGTAACATAAAGAGCCGCAGCCAGAGCCGCACAGAAGAATATTTTTGATTTCATTCTGTGATCTCCTTGCTAAAACATCTCGCTAAGTGTATAGATGTGAGTATATCACATTTTTTCATAAAAGTCCAATCTATATGCTTAGCTGATTTTCGTCTCTTTTTTTTCCTCCGACAGGTTCTTTTGAGCTGTCGAAAGCATCAGCTTAATACGATTAAGCTGATTTACCTCACTGGCTCCCGGATCGTAGTCAACGGCGATGATATTGGCCTCAGGGTGACTTGCACGAAGTTCCTTGATAACGCCTTTTCCGACTATATGGTTCGGCAGACAGCCAAATGGCTGTGTGCAAATTATGTTCTTTGTACCACTGTTTATAAGCTCAAGCATTTCTCCGGTTAAGAACCAGCCCTCGCCTGTCTGATTACCGAGAGAAACGTATTGTTTTGCCATCGATGCCAGATCCTGTATTCTTGAAGGCGGAAGGAAGTGGCTGCTACGTTCAAGTTCGCGTCTGCATGTGCGGCGGAAATATTCCAAAAGCGAAATACCGATGTTGCACAGATGCGCGGTAGAACGTTTGCCGCCCAGATTTTCTGCTTTAAAGTTACTGTTATAGAAGCAGTAAAGAAGAAAATCAAGCAGATCAGGCATAACTGCCTCAGCACCTTCTGCCTCCAGAAGATCTACCACGTGGTTATTGGCAAGCGGAGAGAACTTTACAAGAATTTCTCCTACGATGCCGACTTTGGGTTTCCGGATATCAAGTCTTGGAAGTTCATCGAAATCATGTACGATTCCACGTATATTGCGGTTAAACTCTGCCATGGACAAAGAGCGCTTCTGCAGTGATTTTGTACATATTGCCTTCCATTTTTCATGGAGTTCGTTGGCAGCACCCGGTTTTGCTTCATACGGGCGGGTTGCATAGAGAACTCTCATGAAGAGGTCACCGTAGACAACAGCCTGCATTGCCTTGGTAAGGAGCGGGAGAGTAATCTTGAATCCCGGATTCGTCTCCATACCGTTGGCATTTAATGAAATAACCGGAATCTGCGGCATTCCCGCACGCTCCAGCGCACGTCTGATAAATCCGATGTAGTTAGAAGCACGGCAGCCTCCACCGGTCTGACTCATGATAACAGCCGTATGATCCAGATCGTATTTGCCGGAAAGCAATGCATCCATAATCTGTCCTACTACGATCAGAGAAGGGTAGCAGGCATCGTTATTGACATACTTAAGGCCTGTATCAATAGCATTTCGGTCTGAATTCTGTAATATCTCCAGATTATAGCCGCAGCTTCTGACTGCCGGTTCGATAAGGTCAAAATGAATAGGTGACATCTGCGGGCACAGAATGGTGTAATTCTTCTTCATTTCCTTCGTGAAGTAAACACGACTGTATGCACTGGATTTTACCGTTTTGCTGTAATGGCGCATCTCGCGCACGCGAATAGCTGCAATAAGTGAACGTACACGGATTCTTGCAGCACCGAGGTTATTGACTTCATCAATTTTGAGCACGGTATAGATCTTACCGGCACTTGTCAATATGTCATTAACCTGATCCGTGGTTACGGCATCCAGACCGCAGCCGAAGGAGTTGAGCTGGATAAGGTCAAGATTTGGCTGCGTCTTCACATATGAAGCTGCCTCGTACAGGCGGGAGTGGTACATCCACTGATCTGTGACAATCAGCGGTCGCTCAACATGTCCCAGATGAGCAACAGAGTCTTCCGTCAGTACGGCAAATCCGTAAGAGGTAATCAGTTCAGGTATTCCGTGGTTGATTTCCGGATCCACGTGATAAGGTCTGCCGGCCAGAACGATTCCGTGACGATCGGTTTCCTTTAACCAGGAGATAACCTCTTCACCTTTTTTCTTCATATCCTCGCGGGATGCGATGAGTTCCTGCCATGCCTTGTGAGCTGCCAGGCGAATTTCTTTTTCCGGAACAGACTGATCCTTGGTAAATTCTTCAACCAGACGATCGGTCAGAATCTGTTCATTCGTAAATGCCATAAACGGATTGCGGAAATGTATTTTGTGCTCGGCGAGCGATTCTACATTGTTTTTAATATTTTCGGCATAGGATGTAACCATAGGACAGTTGTAGTGGTTTCCTGCCTCTGGTGTCTCATTGCGTTCATACGGAACGCATGGATAGAAAATATAGTTTATTCCCTGCTTGATCAGCCATTCAATATGGCCGTGAGCCAGTTTTGCCGGATAACATTCAGATTCACTTGGGATTGATTCGATGCCAAGTTCGTAGATCTGTCTCGTCGATTTAGGGGACAGAACAGTACGATATCCAAGTTCCTTAAAGAATGTTGCCCAGAACGGATAGTTTTCATACATATTCAGGACACGCGGGATACCTACGCTGCCTCTCGGTGCCATATCGGCGGTCAGAGGTTCATAATCGAACATGCGGTGGTATTTGTAATCAAACAGGTTAGGAATATCTTTTTTCTGTTTGCTGCCACCGATACCGCGCTCACAGCGGTTGCCTGTCACAAATTGACGTCCTCCGTCAAATCTGTTGATGGTCAGAACGCAGTGGTTTGTACAGCCCTGACAGCGTGCCATGGTTGTTTTGTATGTAAGATTCAAAATCTTCTCGATTGGAAGCATCGTGGTTGTCTTCGAATCATCGTAGCGCTCACGTGCGATCAGAGCTGCACCGTAGGCGCCCATAATTCCGGCAATGTCAGGACGAACTGCCTCACATCCGGAGATTTTTTCGAAACTTCTAAGTACGGCATCATTGTAAAATGTTCCGCCCTGTACAACCACATGTTTGCCAAGATCGGATGCATTGGTAATCTTTATAACCTTAAACAGGGCATTTTTGATGACAGAGTATGCAAGACCGGCAGAAATATCTGCTACGGAAGCGCCCTCCTTCTGTGCCTGCTTAACGTTTGAGTTCATGAAAACGGTACAGCGCGTGCCAAGATCGGTAGGATTTTTGGCAAAAAGTGCTTCCTTGGCAAAATCCTGTACGCTGTAATTTAATGATTTTGCGAATGTCTCAATAAATGAACCGCAGCCTGATGAACATGCCTCATTGAGCTGTACACTGTCGACAGTGCCATCTTTGATCTTGATGCACTTCATATCCTGTCCGCCGATGTCAAGAATGCAGTCAACGTCAGACTCAAATGCAGCTGCCGCATAGTAATGGGAGATGGTTTCAACTTCTCCCTCATCAAGCATAAGTGCGGATTTTAAGAGTGCTTCGCCGTAGCCTGTGGAACAGGAATATACAATATGAGCCTTGGCAGGAAGCTTATCATGGATCTCCTTCATGGCACGGATTGATGTGGCGAGCGGGCTGCCGTTATTGTTGCTGTAGAAACGGTAGAGAAGAGAGCCGTCTTCACCCACAAGCGCAACCTTTGTGGTGGTAGATCCGGCATCAATACCCAGATAGCAGTTGCCTTCGTAAGTTGACAAATCTGCTTTTTTTACATCATGGCTTGCATGGCGCGCGGTAAACTTCTCATATTCAGCTTCGTCAGTAAAGAGAGGCTCCATGCGTTTTACCTCGAAATCCATCTTGATGCCGTGTGAAAGACGCTCAATCAGATCGTGAAGGCTTGCTGTAACCTTTGAATCAGAGTTCATGGCAGCACCGATAGCCGCAAACAGGTGAGAATGATCCGGAGCAATGATCTGGTCAGGTCCCAGATTCAGAGTTCGGATAAATGCCGCCCGAAGTTCAGACAGAAAATGCAGCGGACCGCCAAGAAAGGCAACATTGCCGCGTATCGGCTTGCCGCAGGCCAGACCGCTGATAGTCTGATTGACAACAGCCTGGAATATGGAGGCTGCCAAATCTTCTTTTGTAGCGCCCTCGTTGATCAGGGGCTGTATGTCGGTTTTTGCAAATACACCGCATCTGGCAGCAATCGGATAAATTGCCTTATAATTTTTTGCATATTCATTAAGACCTGAGGCATCCGTCTGAAGCAGGGAAGCCATCTGATCGATAAAAGAACCGGTGCCGCCCGCGCAGATTCCGTTCATACGCTGGTCGATGCCACCGGTAAAATAGATGATTTTTGCGTCCTCGCCGCCAAGTTCTATGGCAACATCGGTTTGTGGTGCATAATCTTTAAGTGAAGTGGCAACTGCCACAACCTCCTGAACAAATGGAACACCAAGATGCTTTGAAAGTGTCAGTCCGCCTGAACCTGTAATGACCGGCTCGACAACCAGTGAACCAAGTTTTTCCTCGCCTTCCTGCAGTAATTCTGCAAGGGTTTCCTGTATGTTTGCAAAATGACGTTTATAATCGGCGAAAAGAAGCGTGCCGTCGCTTTCAATAATTGATACTTTAACTGTGGTGGAACCGATATCGATTCCTAATCTTTTACAAGAATTCATGTACAATCGGGGCCTTGCCCCTTCCCTCCTTTGCATTACACATGTATTCGGCTATACTTTAACATAAATTAAGGTAGAAAACAATTGTTAGTGTGCGTTAAAAAGATGCTAAAAAGGCGTTG
>CAVHPN010000037.1:0-12731 GCA_963637995.1 Prevotella sp. CAG:279
ATATTTTCAGACTGCCTGATCCGGCGGCAAATTGTAGTAATCCAAAAGAAAATCCCAGAAATCCAGCGATGTTTCATCCAATAGTTTTCTTTGCTTTCGCATGATCTGTACAGTTCGATCCCCGGAACTGCCCGGGCAGCAAAATGCTCTCATGCCGGGACATATCATGCGGGCCTGCTCCAAACAGGAATGAGGCAGAAACGCAACGCATTTTCCCTCCCGCACAATATCCATTTTTATCAGGAAATCGTCTGTCTGAAAAAATGACTTTATTTCAAAACCTGCACTTTTGCAAATCTCGTATGAAAAATCAACATAATTGGCATCCTGGCGCATTACAACAAAGTTAGCATTTGAAAAAAGAGAAAGATCAAAATCTTTTTCACGCTCCGGCAGCAGGCTAAACATAGGATGTGCCGGTCCTATAACAAAATAGAAATACTCATAAAAAAGCGGTACGGAAGTCCAGCGTTTTTCAGTTCCCTCAATCTCTTTCGTGTAACGGCTGGCGGTAAGTATAAAATCACAGCCTATCTCTCCGGAACTGTTCAAAATATGATTAAAATGCAAGAGACGGACATTTACTTTTGGATTCAGTTCCATATAAGCACTGATACATGACACCAGAATAGGGGCAAATGAAATACACACTATCGAAATCTCCCCGCTGACTTCATAGGATGCCTGTTTTGCCGATGTTACCGCACCGTTTAAAAGCTGCATAGCCTGCTGAGCCTTGGTATAAAACTGCTTTCCGCTGTCATTCAGCTGCAGATGATTTCCCACCCGGTCAAATAGCGGAAAGCCCAGATCACGTTCAAGAGAATTCAGGCTTTTACTGAGTGTCGGCTGAGTTATATTTAAAAAATCCGCCGTACGCGACATATGCTGCATCTTTGCCAAATGCAGGAAATACTCAATCTGCTTGATCTCCATAATTAGTCACCTCAAATCTTGTAAAAAATAAACTATATATCCTGATGATTTAATCCTGCTTTAGAAGATTTGCCCAAAAAACGATAGCCTAGAGGCTATTGTATCATTCTTTAGTAGGTATTGTAAAATGCTCAGGATATAGTATTCTGTTTATATCAATGTTAACGCTTTAGTTATACGGCAATTTCAAATTTAAGAAGGGCCCTGATACAAAGAATAGCCGTTTGACCGGAGTAATCTTGTAAAAGAATGCGGATAAAATGCCTTGACACCAAGGATTTTACTGCCAGAAGGAGGAAAATATGAGCCCTACATTTGTTGCTATTCTAATGTTAGTCGTGGTAATCGGCTGCATTTTGTGGAATAAAATCCCACTGAATTTTATAATGTTTGTAGTACCTACCGTATGTATGCTGCTGCTTGGCTACAGCATCACCGAGAGCAGCACATTCATCCTGAATCAGTTCAATACTATTATGACATCCTCAGGATACATGCTTATGTTCGGACTGATTTATTTCACCATGCTTACCGAAACAGGACTCTTTGATATTTTGATTAATAAAACAATCAGCATGCTTGGCGGTAAGATGAATGTGATTGCCATAATGATTATGACAACAGTAATCAGTGCCATTGCATACCTGACAGCAAATATGTCAACTACCTACCTTATTGTATTTCCTGTAATGCTGACTCTCTATAAGAAATACAACATGGATCGTGAATCTGCATTTATTCTGTGCCAGACTGCCATCGGTGCCATGTGCTGGCTGCCATGGGGTATCGGTCTTGTAAACTCAGCTATGATGGCCGGTGTTAGCCCTGAAGAGCTGGCAACTTCTTCCATACCGTGGGGACTTTGCTTTATCCCTGCTATCATTCTTCAGTGGGTTTACTTTGCTTTTGTTCATAAAAAGAAAAACGGCACACTTGGTCTTCCTGCAAATGTACAGGAAAATGAAGAAGCATCAAAGGAAAAAGAAGAAAAACCCAATGCAAGACCTAAGCTTTTATGGTTCAATCTGATCGTATTTATCATCGTAATTGCAGCACTTGCATACTTCAAGATTCCGTCTTATCTTGTATTTATTGCTGCTTCTATCGTAACTGCTTTAGTTAATTACCCTAAGGATTTCGGAGCTATCTGGAATAAGGCCGGAGCGACATTTTTCAACGTACTCATTATGCTCCTTGCAATCTGCTTCTATCTTGCAGCTTTCAACGCAGCACCTGCAGACGGCAGCAAGTTATCCATGGTAAACGCACTGGCTGATACTATGACAAGTATTCTGCCGGATTCACTGACAAAATACATGTTCATCATATTCCTTATTTTAGTAGTGCCAATCCTGCACTTTGTACCTTATCAGGTTTACAACACTATGTATCCTCTGTTTATCTCCGTTGGTGCATTATTCGGTTACGGTCCTATGGCTATCATTGCTCCGTTCGTATGCAACCTTGCACTGGCAACCTCTGTTACACCTATGAACTCTGCTACATATGTAGGATGTACTCTGTGTGAGATCGACGTTGACCACTTCTGCAACAAGGGCGGTGTAATAATGTTCTTTACAAATATTGTAGTTATAATAACTGCCCTCTTAACTGGTGTTCTGACTCTTTAATTATAGAAGGTGGGTCTGCAGGCGTCAAATACTTAAAGACCCACCACCCCGTTTAAAAAACAAGTAAAGGAGATAAGAATATGAAACTTCACGTTTTTCCAGGTTATGAAAATCACGTTTTAGGCCAGCAGGTCGGTGACAGCGAGGAGCTGCTAAGACGCCGCAAAGCTCAGGGCGAGGCCATGATGAGTTACGAAGTTCCTGATGGCATGAAAATTGAAAACAGAGTAATCAAAAATGCCGATGGACATGATATGAATGTACGTCTTTACTTTCCGGCTAATCTCCCGGAAAATGCTCCGATGATAATGGATATACACGGCGGTGGCTTTGTAACAGGTAACCTTGATTTCGACAATGCCCGCTGCATAGCACTTGCAAGTCGTACAGGTGCTGTTGTCTTAGGTGTGGATTATCGTGTCTGCAAAGACGGAATACATTTCCCTACTCCTATACTGGACTGCCGTGCCGCTTATCTGTGGATGATTGAAAACGCTACATCTCTCGGCTGTGATGGCAAAAAAATCGGTCTCCACGGCTCAAGCTCAGGCGGAAACCTGACAGAAGGTCTGGCTCTGTATCTTCGTGACCACAATGAACAGACTCCTTCTCTTACTGTTTTGAACTGTGCTACCTACACACCTGGTATTGAGGAAACCATGTCCTTCCAGCAGCTCATTCAACTCAAGATGGGTCCTGACAACAAGGCCATGAGTGCTGAAGCTTCCTACCTTGGCGGATATGACGGCAACCAGCCATCTTACTATGCGTTCCCTTCTCTCGCACCTGACCTTGGTGGTCTTGGCCCGCACTTTATCATTGCAGCAGAATATGATACTCTTCGCGACAGTGCAATAAATTATGCACAGCGCCTGATGCACAGTGCAATACCGACCGAACTGTTTGTAGCAGGACGTGTAGCTCATTGCTTCACTTCCGCACCGCATCCATTTACAGACCTCACACATGAACTGATTGCTACTATGTACAAGCGTGAGTTTGGTCTACTGGATAATTTAAAGAAAGACTGATGTCTACATTAAATAATTGTTAAATTAAACTCTCAGTAATGGTGGTGCCGCCGTCAGGCGGCATGTCCCACTACTCTCTCTATTTTAATATGCAAACTTCGAATTATGCTCAAAAAAAGGAACCGGCCGTTTCAAAATATCAAGCTTCATCTGATCGGCATCAGCCGCTGAGAAGAACCTCTCCTCTCTAAGTTTATCAATCGCAGCAAAAATTTTGTCTATATAGTCCCTTCTCGTAGGATATAATTTCTTTAATTTCTCCTCAGAAAACGGAATAAAGCAGCCATCCTGGTCATTTATCATGGAACCGCTGCAATAGGTTGCAATCGGAACAGTAAGCTGCGGAAATCTGAATCCACCGACGCAATTGTTATTTTCATCAAGAATCTCGTTATTATTATCATCGGTTTTTATAAGAGACTTTGCATGCGGAGGCAGTATTTTTTCATCCTCAGACCATAAGATCAGATTTTCCAATGCTTGACGCATAAATGCTTCCAGCGGAAGATATGCGGTATCTGTGGGCGGCAGCTTCGTAGTTTTTCCGATTTTTTCTATTTCCTCATAGCCAGGTCTGTAGAATGCTCCCAAGAAAGAACTGTGGGCCTGTCCTGCAATTTCATACAGACGGAATCTGTCTCCAACTTCATTACTGTCCTCACGCCTGATTTTAGTACTGCCTGCAAAGTCCTTAAAATCCCACTGGCTCATACACCTGATAACCGGAACCGGACAGTTTTTTGTAATCTGAACCTCGTCACTTAAATCCGCCGGCGCTTCCTCCTGATTAAGTGCAACCATTCTGCTGCCTGAATAAGTCAGATATCCGTCAAACGGAACCTCTATCGGTGAAACCCGTGTAGTTTCATGAAATACATTTATATAGGTAGAAAGCTGCATTGCTGACTGAGAACAACCCATAGCAAATACATTGTTGACAGGCCTTCCGGCTATCCTGCTTCCGACAACAGATTTCATCAGATTGCCAAGCTGAGTAAGCATATCCCATACCAGACCGTCCTCTGTATCTTTAGAACTGTCCTGCCACTTAAATATCTTTGTACTAATCTCTCCAGGATTTTCTGATGGATTTTTCCAGGATACTTTTTTATATCTCTCTTCATCAAATATCTTAAGTGACACGACAGATATTGGCCTTACAGTAACTCCTATATAAATATCTCCATCACCAAGCATTTTCTGCCAAAGAAGGCACCACATCGGTGATACATCCCAGGTGTTTGACGCATTCAAAAGTTCCACAATTACATTCCCGCTAAATTTTTTCGGATCATTTGGTTTTCTCAAAATAAAACGATTAGTATAATCAGCCTTTTCCTGCTTAATCTCTGCCTGCCCTTTTTTTAATGAATATACATTTGCCTTGCCTGAATAAAAATATTCCTCTTCTTTATAACCATAACCGCTCAAATCAATAGGTACAAGCTGACGATCAGCTGCCCCCCACGGCACTGATTCATCTGTTCTTGGAATTAACTGTACCTGCGGAATAATTGCTCTCACCATACTCTTCTCCTTTCAGAGTAACGAAAAAGCACCCTGCCCTCATGTATTACATGACTGGCAAGGTGCTTGACTTACTTTACTTAATTATTTTGTATTGTGAGACTTGGAATGACTCGGTGATACGTAATGACCATTCTCTTTTCTTACCAGCTTACCTTCCTTAACAAGCTCGTTCGGGCTGTAGATATCGTTGATATTCCAGCATCCAGGTGTAGGAACTACGATGTTCTCCATCGGTGCCTCAACAAGGAATGGTCTACCTTCCTTATTTGCCTGAAGTGCTTTCTCAAGAGCGCCCTTGAACTCTTCTGCAGACTGTACACAGATAGATTCCATGCCATAAGCCTGAGCAACTGCTGCCCATCTTGGTGTGTAAGAATCTCCGTTCGGTGTATGGAATACAGTACCGAATTTATGATGATAGTTAGCATTTTCAAGACCTGCAATGGTTCCGAACGCAGAGTTGTTCATAACTACCCATGTACAAGGAATTCCGTCCTGAACAGCTGTTGCAAGGCAGGATGGCTGTACGCCGAAACCGCCGTCACCTGTCAGAGTCAGGCAGATTTTATCCGGAACACCAAGTTTGCCGCCAAGTACTGCAGATGCGCCAAAGCCCATGTTTGCAAGACCTGAAGTATGATGAATAGTGCCCGGTACGGTGATATCAAACTGCTGTGCAACACCGTTCTTGTTCCAGCCTACATCTGTAAAGATATAGGAGTCCTCCGGAAATACCTCTTTGACATCTTTGAGGATTCTCTGTGGTGTCATCGGGAAACGACTGTCATTGGAAATAGCCTCGTTGGATTTCTTAAATTCTGCTTTCTTAGCAGCGATCATTGCTCGAAGTTCAGGATTCTTCTTTCCTTCCGGACAAATCTTCTTAACCTCATCCAAAATCTGTGTCAGGGCAATCTTTAAATCACCGATTGCGCCGATCTCTACCGGATAGTTTCTTCCGATTTCAGCCGGGTCGATATCAACCTGAAGGAAAGTTGTCTTATCCGGGTCAAATGTTACACCCTGATACCAGCTGGAGCTGTCTGCCTCGCCAAATCTTGTACCAAGACCTAAGATAACATCAGCATTTACAGTAAGAGAATGTGTAAATTCCATTCCCCAGAAACCAGTCTGTCCAATCATAAGCGGGTGCTTGTCAGAAAGGCAGCCATGTCCCATCAGTGTACGGGATACCGGAATATCAAGGAACTCAGCCAGTGCTGCAAGCTCTTCTGATGCCTGAGATAAGAGGATACCGCCACCTGCGTGAAGTACCGGTGCCTTGGCATTAACAAGCTTCTCAGCTATTGCCTTAGCTGCCTGCGGATCAATACCCGGTTTCATGGTAACATGTGCATCTTTGTAGGTTCTGTCCCAAAGATCCTCTTCCATCTCTCTGGAGAACATATCCATAGGAATATCTACAAGAACAGGGCCCGGACGTCCTGACTCAGCAAGTCTGAATGCACGGTCAAGAATCTGCGGAAGCGCTTCAACATCATCTACTCTCCAACATCTCTTGCATACCGGCTCCATGATACGATACTGATCGCCATCTGCATGCATCTGAACTTCCTGATGCGGATGACGTCCATAGTAGTAACTCGGAACATCGCCTGCAATAAGTACCATCGGGATGGAATCCAGTGATGCATTTGCAACACCTGTAAGAGCATTGGTAAGAGCCGGTCCAAGGTGACAGAGAGCTACGGATGCCTTGTGTGTTACTCTTGCATATCCGTCAGCTGCTGTTGTAGCAATAGCCTCATGACGGGTATTTACATAGTGAACCTTCTCACTTCTGGATAATGCATCCAGCATACCGATAATAGTATGTCCGCAAAGGCCAAATACATATTTAACATCTCTTCTTTCGAGATAATTAACAATTAAATCCGCAACAAGTTTTTTACTCATTGATTTTTCCTCCTGCTTTTTTAAATGTACTTTTTATTACAAAATCAGAACATCTTCCTAAAACCAAGTCGAAATTCCGACTTTATATCAAATGTTATCAGTAAATCAGTCCCTGTCTTTCCAGGTATTGGTTAAATACTTCTCCGTTTCGAACCACATAGTCCCTGAAATATTCTGCTGCCGGTGGAATATAACGTTCCTTATTCCATTGCAGATAAAGCTTTCGTTCAGCAACTCGATTCGAAATCGGTATAATCTTTGTTCCATAAGGCGCATTGCCAAGCGGGTACGGTACCACTGCAATTCCCCGCTCTGCAGCCACAAGGCTGTGTACAATCAGGTCATTTGGTGTTTCGGTAACAACATTTGGTTTTACATGCAGTGAATTTAAGATTTTCCACAAATTAGTGATTAACTCTCCGTTTCTGTCATAGGAGATAAAATTCTCCCCGTCCAGTTCCCTAAGATCCACGGATTCGCGGCTTGACAGTCTATGTTTTTCATAGACCAGAACTGCCAGTCTGTGAGTGCCAATCAAAGTTCCCTCTATTCTCGGATCATCAACCCTAGTTGACAGAATCAGGTCAGCAGAGCCATTCCGAATCTTGTCACATATGCTTCCCCAGCCTTCCTGGCTGTAATGGAACTGCACGTTCAGTCTATTGGTCTCGGACTGATATCTGACCATAAGGTCAGTAGCAAACTGCGAAACCGACTGAAATCCTGCCATAACAATGGTTCCGGAATTAGGGTCTATATAGTCCCTTAATGTCTTTACTCCTGTTTCCAGCGATGTGATACTCTTCTTTACATAAGGTCTGAAAAGGTCACCATATTTTGTCAGACGGATATTACGCCCTTTTCTTTCGAACAGCTTCACGCCCAGTTCTTCCTCAAGTTCACTTATGGCATGACTTAAATTTGACTGACTCACATGAAGCTGTTCGGCAGCTCTCGTATAGTGTTCCAACTCAGCTATGGCGTCAAAATAATATAACCATTGTAAATTCATAAGATGTCCCCCCCGTTCACAAACCACTTTATAATCTATGCACCGGATTTTCCGGCATCTATAACACTTACCTATGGTTTTATTATCCTAAATTTTGTAAGGTTTTACAAGTATAGTCCTTATTATTTTTCTTTTGACGTCGCAAGAATATTGATTACGATATCAAGTGAAATAAGGGCAAGTCCTATCATGAAAGATACCGTAATATTCTCTTTCAGGAAAAGTGCTCCCATGATTGTGGTAAATACCGGCTGCAGCGGATAGAACAGTGAACATGTTACTGCAGGCAGTAATGATAAACTCTTTGTCCAGGTGAACTGTGCAAGGCCTGAACCAACAATTCCCAGATATACCAGAACAATAACAGCTGTTGCATTTACCGTTACCGGCTGTGTTGCGATGCTGTAGATGCTCATCGGAACATGGCAGATAAGGCTCAGTGCCGTTCCGTAAAAAGTAATCAGGATTGCCGGATACTTGGAGCTCAATCTTCTCATAAGAACTGAAGATGTTGCCGATGAAAGTACCGATGCAATAGCTGCTGCAACTCCGAAAAACTGGCTGTTGGTATTGGCACCTTTTGTAATAATCGTTGCACCGATGATTGCAAGCACCAGGCAAAGAAGTTTAGGCGGTGTAAGTTTTTCTCCCAACAGAATGATTGCAAGGATTGTAACTGCCACCGGTGTCATTGAGTTTAACAGTGATGCCATTGAGGCACCTGTCAGTGAAATCGCAACCTGAATCATAAATGGCGAGACAAAATATGTCAGACATCCGATGATCAGGAACCATTTCCAGTCTGCTTTTTCCACCTTTACATCAAAATGTTTTCTTGCCATAAATCCCAAAGGAATAAGAGCAATAAGACATCTGATTCCGACAACCAGAGCTGCCGGCATGTACGGGGAAATAACTTTCCCCGTTACATGAATTGTTGAAAACATGAAAAATGTGGAAAACAACAGCAGATACGCTTCTTTGTGTACTGTATTTTTGTTTTGACTCATTTAATTACCCCTTATTAATTAAGTTTTCCCCCGTTTTTTACTTAACTATTATCAACTATTGTTTTCTCTTTATTTTCCAGCCAGAATATCCATGAGCTCCTCTCTCATCTTATCTACAGGAGCTTTCTCGCCTGTCCAAAGTTCAATCTGAGCAGCACCCTGATAAAGGCTCATTCCAAGACCATTCAATACCTTGCAGCCCTTCTCCTCTGCATCTAACAGGAACTGGGTTCTTGCCGGATTGTAGCAGGCATCAAAGCAGAACTGACCTTTTGAAAGGTATTCCTTCGGTACAGGAGTCTGTCCGATGGTCTTGCCCATTCCGATTCCGCTGGCATTTAATACTACATCGCAGGCTGCAATCTTTGAATAATCACCGTAAGGTACAAACTCTGCTACCGGAGCGAAATTCTTGTTGATGTCATCTACAAGGTCTTTTGCACACTGCTCGAATTTATCTGTGATATAGATTTTTCTTGCTCCGTTGTAAGCTAATACAGAACACATTGCACGTCCTGCGCCGCCGCCGCCGAAACAGAAGAATACGCACTGGTCAGCCTTGATTCCACCCTCTTCAGTCAGAGAATGGTAAAAACCCGAACCATCAGTGTTGTAACCGATGAGCTTTCCTTCAGGAGTTCTTACTACAGTGTTGCTGGAACCCATCTTCTCACAGAGCGGGTCAAGCTCATCTAAGTACTCAAGGACTTTTACTTTATTTGGCTTTGTAACAGCAAAACCTGCGAAATTCATGTAACGGATGCCGTTTACAATATCCTTCAGATGCTCGTTGTCAGCCTCTGTATAGAAGTAAAGCATGTTCATTCCGGCTGCCTCATAGCCTCTGTTCTGCATTCTTGCTGCAAAGGACTGTCCCAGAGGTGTTCCAATCAGAGTAATCATTTTTGTGTTGATATCAGGTGTCATTTTGTGTCCCTCTCTTTCATTTGTTTTTGCTGGTCGACTTATTTTAAATTTTATGCCGTATGCTGAAGATCCGGTAAGTCAATTTCTTCAAACAGCTTTCTTGCATATTTAAGGCAGTTCGCTGCATGACCTTTCACACCATACTGCTCTATATACTTCTTATTCGGAAGTTCTATTGAGCAAGGTCCTTCAGGAAGTGCTTTTAAAAGTGCCTTTAAGTCAACTTCACCGAGTCCGCAGTATTCACGGCCCTCACGTACAACTTTGACAAGCTCTGTAGCCTTCCAGATTTTCGGGCAGTCGCACAGATGGATAAGACCGAATCTCTCTTTTCCGTATGACTCAATTATCTCAGGTGTTACCTGATCCCAATGACAGTAAATCATGTCCATCAGAAGCTTCAAGTTTTTAGCTCCTACTTGATCCTGAATCTCAGCAGCCTCTCTTAAGGTCTTAACTCCGGAAACAATCGGGAATTCGAAATTAACATTCATTCCGAACTCTGCTGCCTGCTCACAAATCTTTCCGTATGCATCAATTGCAAAGTTTTTATCATCTGTCCAGACACTTGAAAGAATTTCCGTTGCTCCAAGCTCTGCTCCACATTCAAATGCTTTGCGATGATCCAGTGACAAATCTTCTCTTACACGAACAAGTTCGATATCAAGAAGCTTCATGCTGCAGTCTTTTAAGGTCTGTTTAATCTCCTTAAAAAGTGCCGGGTCCTTCTCCAGGCGAACATTCGGTTCACCAACCTGTCCCATCGGAATCGTACGGATACTGGTATAATCATATCCAAGCTCTGCTGCCATCTTGATCTGATCCACCGGATTGATTCCCGGTACAGTCAAGTAAGCTAATGAAATCTTTCTTTCCATTCATGTATCCCCTTTCTGTAAATACAGTTTTTTACTACAGATTTTGACGATTTGTATATTTGTCTCCGTCTATGGCTTCATTTTATTCACAAATTTGATAAAAGTCTAATGTCAGCTTTTCATTTATTTATCGATACTATTCATTAATTGGATATATTGCAAAAAAACAATACCTGCCTTTTTATGAAAAGCTACCAAAAAAATTACCAATCAATCTATATTTTGAATGAATACTTCAGTAATATATATGAATTGCTTCATATATATTTAAAAATAAGACTCATTTTTAAATACAGATTAATTGGTATTGCTCATGAGTTGTATGAAACGCGACCAAATTACATTGTTTATCTTTAAAAAAAATGCTAAACTAAAGTGGTAATTAATAAGGGGGTACAATAAATGACACTTCTCCAGCTTCAATATTTCGAAACGCTTGCGCGTGTTCTTCACTATACCCGCGCTGCAGAAGAACTTCATATAGCTCAGCCAAGCCTGAGTTACTCTATCGGTGAACTGGAAAAAGAGCTTGGCGTAAAACTATTTGGAAAAGAAAACAGAAAGATTCATCTTACAGAATATGGCGAGCGCTTTCTTCCTTATGTTCAAAAAGCACTTCTGGTAATGGATGAGGGGACAAATGAGTTAAAACGTATGAGTGGTACGGCGCCACTTATGGTCCGTCTTGGGTACTTTCATTCTATTTCATCAACGCTTATTCCAAAGATTGTTGAGGAAATCTATATGAATCCGGAGAACAAGAACATCAGGCTCCAGTTTATGGAAGATACATCCTTTGACATATCTACTATGTTAAAAAACGGCAAACTGGACCTTGCCTTTACAACTACGATAAATGACTGGGCCGAAGGGGTTATAGTGATGAAGCAGCCATTGTATCTGACAGTTCCGCTGGAATATCCGCTGGCCAAACGCCCATCCGTCACATTTGCCGATTTCATGAATGAACCGCTTATTGTTCTGGATAAAGGTACCAGTCTGCGCACACAATTCGACCATGCGTTTAAGAAACGAGGTGTAATACCGAATATTATATTTGAAGTTCATGAATGTAATGCTGCACTGCAGTATGTTGCCCTGAACTTCGGAGTCTCACTTCTTCCAAGCATTCCCGCCATGAAGACAGAACGCGTAGCGGCAATCCCTATTGCAGAAAGCGGCAGTGAATTTGTCCGCACCATATATCTTACATGGAATAAAAATACACAGATTCTACCGGCAGCAAAAAAAGTGAGGGATCTTATCGTAGAAAAGTTTTCTATTTAATTTATAATGTTAAAAATGCGAGGTCAGTCACGAAATATTAGTGACCGGCCTCATCATCCAAATTTGTATTAACATCAATGTCTTCCGTGGAAATCACTTCCACATTACCTTTGAGATCCACATAAATCTTTCCGATGGCATATGTCTCCTGTGTAGTTGCTCCCACTGTGCCTGTTCTGAACAGAATCTTATAGTTTATTCCTGCCACAACCTGTGTACCAAGAAGTGTGATTGGTTCATAATATGTATTTCCCTCATTCGGATATGCTTTTTCGAAAATTTCTCGTACATCATCTGTAATCTCCGAATCCTGCTCTGTCCATCCCCCCGGAAGATTCTTTTTCATATCCGTCAGATCTCCTTTTACTGATTCGTCAAATGTTTCTACTTTGGCCGCAGGCTCAACAGATTTGCTGCACCCTGATATAGCCATCGCTGCCAATACAGCTGTAAGATAAAGTCTTCTTTTTATCATCTCAAATTCCTCTTTTTATAATATCCGCAGATTTTTTCATTACCGCATTTTCATATTCCATGATATAATGAGTCCAAAAGAAAAACAAGCGGCTGCG
>CAVHPN010000038.1:0-53470 GCA_963637995.1 Prevotella sp. CAG:279
TGAGTAAGTAGCCATTTTTCGAAGAAAAATGAGCGAATTACGAATGTTTTTGAAGATTGCGAGAGCACATTGTGCGAAGCAATCTGGTATCAGAGGGGTCAAAAGACCTTTTGACCCCAACATCTTAATATGTGACTAGGTGACACATATACTCTGAAAGTGTTGTCAGGCGGCTATGCAGACTGCGTGCTTGCACGTGAGGACGCATGTCAATTTATTTGAGAAGAGGTACTTTGCATTATGAATAGTAAACTGAAAACTGAGGCTGTGGACCATCTGTTCCAGGCCATTCTGACACTGAAAAATACCGACGAATGCTATAGCTTTTTTGAAGACGTATGTACCGTCAATGAATTGCTTTCTTTTTCACAGAGATATGAAGTTGCGAAGATGCTTCGAGAGAAAAAGACATATCTGGAGATTGCAGAAAAAACAGGTGCGTCCACGGCAACCATCAGCCGTGTAAATCGTTCGCTTAATTATGGCAGTGACGGATATGATATGGTATTTGCAAGAGTAAAAGAGCAGGAAGATAAAAAGTAAAAAATGTGCCTTTGGGCACATTTTTTACTTTTTCTTTTTAGGATTAACAGGAGTTTCCTGCCTTAGCTGTTCTGCTATAATCTCAATCATCTGTTTTTTTAGATAGACGTCGAAGGCAAGTTCGCTGATAAATGCAAAAAGCTGCAGATATTCCCGATCTTTGCAGTCATATTCCTTGAAAGTTTCAGAGGCGGCATCAAATTTTGCTTTGATATCTTCCTCCAGACGTTTGTGCTGCTCTTTTTCCAAAGAAAAAAGCTCTTCATAAAGCTCTTCTAATTCCGGAGTTGAACCATCGGCAAAATGATGCTCGCTGATGGGAGAAAAAAGCTGTTCAATGTCATGAAATGAGATGACATTTTTAAAGTAATATATGAGAATCAACATAAGAATATGATTCTTGGAATATTTTTTCTTGACCGGAGGCGGCAGAAGATTATTCTTTGCGTAGTTGTTGATCATGGTTTTGGTGAGAATTTTGTCTTCACTCAGCCATTTAGATGTGTTCAGGTGATTGTCCATGAAGGTTGTCACCTGATCCATGTATAAATCAATACCGGGGATCTCAGACGGATGAACCCGGGAAAGACTATTTGCGTAGGCCAGCAGATCCTGCAGCCGTTCTTTGTTTGATTTCATGTATTTACCTCGATGCGTTTACTTTGAAAGTGTTGCCAAGCCTAATATCATTATATAGTTTTCAAAACCAGATGACAAGAAAAAATTAGGAATGGTTTTATTAAGCTTCTTGCAGTATAATAAACCTACAGAAAAATGATTGGAAAAGGAAATGAAGTAATGAATAAATACGATACACTTAACCAGATGCAGCGTGAAGCGGTCTTTCATACAGAAGGACCGCTTCTGGTTTTGGCCGGTGCCGGTTCAGGCAAAACGCGGGTACTGACGCACAGAATTGCCTATCTCATTGAAGAAAAACATGTGGCACCGTGGAATATAATGGCGATCACATTTACAAATAAAGCAGCAGCGGAAATGCGTGAAAGAGTGGATAAAATCGTAGGTGACGGAGCAGAGGCTATCTGGGTCAGCACATTTCATTCAAGCTGTGTGCGGATACTTCGTCGTTTTATTGATCATATCGGATATGATACTAATTTCACAATCTATGACGGCGATGACCAGAAGACCCTGATAAAACAGGTTTTTAAGAAGCTGCAGATAGATACAAAGCAATTCAGGGAGCGGGCGGTCCTTTCATGTGTTTCTTCGGCAAAAAATGACTGGATCACTGCAGATGAGTATGAAAAACAGGCAGGTTCAGATTTCAGGGAAAAGAAGATAGCGCAGATTTACCGTGAATATCAGAGCGAGCTTAAGAAAAATAATGCACTTGATTTTGATGATCTGCTTGTGAAGACAGTAGAACTTTTTGAGGCCAATCCCGATATTCTGGAATATTATCAGGATAAATTTAAGTATATAATGGTAGATGAATATCAGGATACTAACCTGGTACAGTTTAAATTTGTCGATCTCCTTGCGAAAAAGTACAGGAATATCTGTGTCGTGGGTGACGACGATCAGTCCATCTACAAATTCCGCGGAGCAAATATCGAGAATATCCTAAGCTTTGAAAAGTCATTTCCGGGGGCAAGTGTTATCAAGCTTGAGCAGAACTATCGATCAACCCAGAGCATACTTAATGCCGCCAATGAGGTTATACGTCATAATCGAGGAAGAAAAGCTAAGACGCTGTGGACGGCCAATGATGAGGGACCTAAGGTGCGTTTCCGTCAGTATGATACTGCATATGAAGAGGCGAGCGCGATTATCTGCGATATCCAGTCCGAAAAAGAAAAGAAAAATGCGCAATATTCGGACTTTGCCGTACTCTACCGCACGAATGCACAGTCACGTCTTCTGGAAGAAAAATGCATATATCACAGTATTCCATACAGACTGGTGGGAGGTGTAAACTTCTATCAGCGCAAGGAAATCAAGGACATTCTCTGCTATCTGAAGACCATTGCAAACGGCAGGGATGATCTGGCAGTACAGAGGGTTATAAATGTGCCGAAGCGTGGCATCGGTGCAACTTCGATAGGTAAGGTTACGATCTATGCGTCCGCCAACAAAATGAGCTTTTACGATGCGCTTTTACGAGTGCGCGGAGTGCCGGCCATCGGGAAGGCAGCTGAAAAAATCGAAAAATTTACGGAACTTATTAATGATTTAAGAATGCGTATGTCAGAACTTACAATCCCGGATTTAATCAAGGCTATTCTTGAGGAAACAGGATATAAGAAGGAGCTTCAGGCAGAAGGAGAGATTGAGGGAGAAACCCGTCTTCAAAACGTCGAGGAGCTTGTGAATAAAGCGGTAGGTTATGTGAGTACAGCAGAGGAACCTACTCTTGACGGCTTTTTGGAGGAGGTTGCCCTTGTAGCGGATGTGGACAGTCTGGATGAGTCGGAAAATCGGATTGTCCTTATGACATTGCACGGAGCAAAGGGTCTGGAATTTCCCTATGTATATCTGAGCGGTATGGAGGACGGACTGTTTCCAAGCAATATGTCGATTATATCAGATGATAAAGATGCCATAGAGGAGGAGCGCCGCCTCTGTTATGTGGGAATCACACGTGCAGAAAAAGAGCTGACGATGACAGCGGCAAGGCAGCGCATGGTAAACGGAGAGACAAGGTATTCCAGAGTCAGCCGTTTTATCGATGAAATCCCGCCAGAACTTCTCGATGAGGAAGAACAGCCATCTGTATTCGGACAAAATACAGGCAGAGGATGGTCTTTGGGCGGGGAAGGTGCCTGGAACACGGAAAACCGATATGCACGGGAAAGAGGTTTTGGAAGCAATAATAAGAATTATGGATTGTCAGATAAGGATGCTACATGGGAACGCAGTCAGGCCAGGATGAGCGGCTGGGGCGGCGTTAACGGCTCTGAAAGGGAAGCGGCACCTAATACTCTGTCTCAGTATAAGAGCGCTTACAGCTTTGGCAGCAGTTCATCCGGTAAGATACCGACCCCATCCTTTGGCAAGTCGTTTACTGTTCAAAAATCAGATCACCTCTCATACAGTGAGGGCGACCGAGTAAATCATATCAAATTCGGGGAAGGAACTGTACAGAAGATTACTGATGCAGGCAAAGATTTTGAGGTGACCGTCAATTTCGAACGCGTGGGAGTAAAAAAGATGTTTGCATCATTTGCAAAGCTGAAAAAGGTATAAGTTATCATTGAAATAACTTAAAATAAAAGTACAGAATTTGTCCTACATTTGTCCACATGCGTGTTGTATAATCGGTTCATCAGATAGAGAAAATATCTGATGAAGAAAATATCTGATAAAAAAACAACATTCATTCACAGAAGTGACGGTGAGAATAAGACAGTCACCACAAAAATGTTTATTATACGAGGAGGTAATCGTATGGGATATAAAGTACCGGAATTGGAACAGGCTAATGAATACTTAGGTATGCAGGGCAACTTTTTTAATTATTTAAACGGAACCGGACAGGTTGCCGCTATGAGAGAACTTTTAGAGGCTTATTGGACTTATGATAACTTTGAACGCGGTGCTAAAGTGGCCGGATGGTATGATAAGCTCTACAACTTATGCAATGAACTGGGACTTACAGATGGAAAGACAAAGGAAGAATTCTTCCCGGATCGAAACGGGCAGACATTTAACGGTGATTTTAGAAAGCTTTGGAATTCACTTGAAGTCTATTATGAAATGAAGACCGGAAAGGATACCGAACTTGCAAATAATGCTTCCTTGCCGGAAATCTACAAAAATTATTCGACAACCTATGAGCGTTATCTTATTGCAGATGAAGTATTTGATACACTGAACGAAAAAGAAATATTGAAACCCGGTGATTATCCGGATGAGTTAAGGTCATCACTGAAGAGATTGTATTTTTATAATGCATCCTTAAAAAAAGATGAGCCTTTTAATGACAGTGAACTTGAAAAAATTCATGAAGAGACAAATAAATTAAACAGACAGTTTAGGAGAAATCCTAGAGAAGACCGAAAAAAAGGACTTTTCTCAGGAGAAGAAATCAAGACATCAGCCGATTTGCAGAACTATATCGATCGATACGAGACGATGCTTATGGATCTGTCTCGGTATGGGAATACAACACATTTTGGTAACTATGGATCTATTTATGAGGAAGAAGAACATGAGATTAACAAATTTGAACCGGGCAAGGTTGCATACCTGAATCGCGAAAAAAACGAAGCAAAATTTCAAGATGAGGATGACAAGAATTGGAAAAAACTTGTAAATCTTGAAAGTGACAGCAGACTGAAAGCTACAATTGAGAAAGAAACCGCACAAGCTCAGGAAAAATTTGATAAGGAATGCGAAGCCGGAAATATCACTACAGATAAGGAATTTGAGGAGCTTAAAGCTGAATATTATCAGGTAAAAAAAGACTGCGAGGCAGATCTGGAGTGGTATCGTGGTATTCAGAGAAAAACAGGTGTTTCAGTCGAACGCGGTGATTGGGACAGCAAAAAAAAGGATTGCGATGCCTTTGATACAGCTTTATTTAAGGCAAAAGCCAATTTTGGCGACTACTATGAAAATGCTATAAAAAGAGAATATCAGAACTTCAAAGACAGCACCGGGACATACAAAAATAAGATGAAAGGCAGTCTTGCCGATATCACGAAGTTTGGCAAAGATGTAAGAAAACTTATAAAGGAGCAAAGTGAAAAACAGAAAGAGCTTGACGCTAGGCCTTTCGATAACGATCAGAGAAAATTAGATAGCGAAGTAAGAGACAGAAAAATAAGTGTTGTTAATAAGGTTAACGAGGTCAGTATTGACAGGGAGGCTATGACAACAGATCTTAAAAACAGTTCTGTTGATATTGCAAAAAAGATCGTTAAGCTTCGCAAGGAAGAGCTTGCCCACAAAAAAGAAGTTTTAAGAAAGTCCATTGCTGATATGAAGGCTGCAAAGGCTGATATCAAAAGTAAGTATGAGAACAGCGCCTACGGCAAGAAAATAGAATCCCAGAACAATAATATCCGCGAGAAATTAACTGAGATTACGGACGTTCTGAAGGATGAAAAAAAGACTTATCTTAAAATATTTAAGAAGGCAGACTCCGGAAAATATGTCGATATGATGAGTGCAATCCAGAAGTTTCAGAATGGTGAAATCAGTGCCGAGGCAGCTCATAAAGCCTGCGAAGAATATCTGAAAAAGAGTATCGATATCGGTAAGGAAAAGATTACCGGCATGAAATCTGATATAGGAAAGCTCAGAAAACAGTCCTGTGTACGTATGATGGAGCTCTTAAGTCAGGTAAAGGGATTTGACAAGAGTAAAGCCGGTTTTATGCTTCAGAATGATGATGTAAAAGAGGCAGACAAAGCGGGAAATGAGAAAACAGACACAAACAAAAAAGCTGTCGATAAGAAAGACACAAAGAGTGTCAAGAAAGATAAAATAAGCTACAAGGCTCTTGAAGAGTCCCTGGCTAAAAAGTCTGACAGCGTTAAGAGCAAGACAAAAGATGAGAATAAGAAGCGCAGAGAAAAGGCATTCTCCAATCTGAATAAAAAAATTGAAGCCAAAAAGGCAGATTTAAAAAAGGAAGCACCCGTAAAACATTCATAATGTGAATTTAAAAAGAAAAATATAGTAAAATGGAAAGGAATGATGTATAATAATCTAAAGAATGCGGCTTGGAACGCGGGAAAGGATGTGGAGCATATGAATAAATTTGATATGATGAGCAAAGATGCACTCTCCAGAGTTGAGGAGATCATGAATGCAACCAAACTGAATGAGTTCCTTCACAGAAAAGAAGAAGAGGAGAAGCAGAAAAATTGCATCCTCTGGATCTTAGCCATTATCGGTGTTGTTGCAGCAGTGGCAGCTATCGCATATGGTGTATATCGCTTCTTTACTCCTGATTATCTGGAAGATTTCGAAGACGATTTTGATGATGATTTCGATGACGATTTCTTTGAGGATGAGAAAGAAGATAAGGAAGAAGATAAAGATTGATGATATAATATCGGTGTCAAAATATCTTTTTAGCAGCGCGTGGGATCAAAAGATTTCGCGCGCTGCTTTTCTTTTTACAACAGGAAAAAAACAGAATATATTGAAGAGACAGGAGGATTCTTGTATACTATAAAGATATACGAAAAAAAGGAGTTATATGGAATAGATGAAAAAAGGTGAAATTTACGAGGGAGTAGTAGACCATATTGATTTCCCTAATAAAGGCGTGGTTACGGCTGACGGGGAAAAGGTTATTGTTAAAAATGTACTTCCGGGACAGAAAATACGTTTTCGAGTTAATAAAAAGCGTGGCGGAAGATGCGAAGGCATGCTTTTGGAGGTTTTAGAGCATTCAGACCTTGAGAGCGCAGAAGATATCTGTCCGCATTTTGGCATCTGCGGAGGATGTCTTTACCAGCCGATCCCGTATGATAAACAGCTTAAGATAAAGGAAAATCAGGTGCGTTCGCTTATAGATGCGGTATGTCCGGAGTATGAATTTGAAGGGATTCTCGGAAGCCCACTGGTTCAGTGCTATCGCAACAAGATGGAATTTTCCTTTGGAGATGAGGTAAAAGACGGTCCCATGTCTTTGGGCATGCATAAGCGCGGCAGCTTTTATGATGTGGTGACGACGAAAGAATGCCGCATAGTACATCCGGATTTCAGAAAGATTCTGGTATGTACAAAGGAATTCTTTGAAGAGAAAAATGTTGATTTTTATAAAAAAATGCAGCATACAGGATATTTGCGTCATCTGCTGGTAAGACGCGCGATAAAAACAGGGGAGATACTGGTTGATTTGATTACAACCACACAGACTGGTGCTTTTTCGGAAAGCGAAGAGGAGTTATTGGGTGAATGGACCAAAAGACTTAGAGCCCTTTCCATAGATGGCAGCTTTGCAGGTATTCTTCATACAAAAAATGATACATTGGCGGATGCCGTGAAAGATGAGGGAACCGAGATTCTGTACGGGCGTGACCATTTCTATGAAGAACTTCTGGGGCTGAGATTTAAGATCTCGCCATTTTCATTTTTCCAGACTAATTCACTGGGGGCAGAGGTTCTGTATGAGAAAACCCGTGAATATGTAGGGGAGACAAAGGGAAAAGTGGTATTTGACTTATACAGCGGTACAGGAACAATCGCTCAGATTTTGGCACCCGTGGCTGAAAAGGTGGTTGGCGTCGAGATTGTTGAAGAAGCAGTGGATGCAGCAAGGGAAAATGCAGGAGCCAACGGACTTTCAAATTGTGAATTTATAGCAGGAGATGTGCTGAAAGTGGTGGATGAGCTGGAAGAAAAGCCTGACCTTATAGTGCTTGATCCACCGCGCGATGGTATTCATCCGAAGGCAATCGGAAAAATATTAAACTTTGGAGTTAACCGCATGGTATATGTTTCGTGTAAGCCCACCAGTCTTGCAAGAGATTTGGTAGCGATTCAGGCTGCAGGATATAAGGTGGAGAAGGTGTGCTGCGTGGATATGTTTCCCCATACCGCAAATTGCGAAACCGTGTGCTTACTCAACTTAAAAGATTAAAGTGGAGATGGAAAAAGCAAATATATTGCAGGACGGCACTCAAGACCTACTGTGGAAGGCCATCATTGCCTGTGAGGGAACTGTATTTTATACGGCTAAAGGACTGGAATATTCGTACAAAATAAAAGGTAAAGAGATGTTTGTAAGCAGGAAGAAAAAAACGGTCACAAAAGCCAGCATAATGATGGCATATGCAAGAGTTCAGAAGCTGGAATGTGTGACTGGCCCGAAACAACTGGGTGTGTACGGTGCAAGTTACATTTATCCGATATTTTTAAAATTGGGGATTATATGAGATATGGGATATGAGATGTGGGTTAAATCGGGGGTTGAACCGGAGGACGCGAAATGGCATTAATTAACATGTTAGCAGTACCATTTGCCGCTTTGGCAGCGGGACTTGTGCTTCGCTCAGAATATGAAAAAAAACATTTTGTGACCGATATGTATGAAATAGAAAGCTCTAAGTTGCCTGACGGACAGAAGTTCAGATTTGTTTTTCTGTCAGATCTTCATGACAATATCTACGGCCAAGACAACGAGCCGCTGGTTGAAAAAATTCGATCCCTGAAACCGGATTTTGTGCTTATCGGAGGAGATATGATGGTCTGCAAGGGAAAAAGTGATCTTACCGTGACAGTATCACTTTTAAGAAAACTGACTTCCTTTGTTCCGGTATATTATGCAAACGGAAATCACGAAGAACGAATGAATATGGAACGTCATGTCTATGGTGAGCTTTATGACAGATTTAAGGGGGAACTTGAAAAGCTTGGAGTTCATCATATAGTAGACAGAAGTGAAGATATCAATCCCTGGATCAGAGTGACCGGCTGCGGTCTGAGTGAAAAATATTATAAGCATCATTTTACCGTTCCGAAATTGCCGGTTAAGGAAATCACAGACCGTGTCGGAAGTATATGTAAAAGAAATAATTTTGTAAATTCAGATAATACAAAATTATCAGACAGATCCGGTGATGTTGCGGGTAAAGAAAAGTATGAAATTCTGTTATTTCATTCACCGCTTTTTTTTGATGTCTGCCGTAAATGGGGGGCTGACCTTACTCTGTGCGGACATTTCCATGGAGGAACGATCAGACTGCCGTTTTTAGGAGGAGTTATGACTCCGCAATTTCAGTTTTTCCTGCCATGGTGTGCCGGACGTTTCGATGCTGATGGGAAAACAATGATTGTAAGCCGCGGCCTCGGGACACATTCAATTAATATACGGATCAATAACCGTCCGGAGCTTATATGCGTAACACTTAAGGGGAAGGCCACGTAACTGATAAGCTGTTTGGCTAAGTCACTAAGTTATTTATTGGATTTACGTAACGGTAAAAAAACCGGACAGCTGCAAATTTTTAAAAGGATAGAAAGATCAAATAAGATGGAAATTTCCTATAAATTAGACAATTTTGAGGGGCCGCTCGATCTGCTGCTGCATCTGATTGAAAAAAATAAGGTTAGTATATATGACATTCCGATTGTGATAATTACGGAACAGTATCTGGATTATGTCAATAATATGGAATATGAAGATCTGGATGTTGTGAGCGATTTCCTGGTAATGGCAGCGACGCTTCTTGATATCAAATCACGGATGCTTCTGCCTAAAGAAGAGAAGGAAGAAGAGGATGAGGATGAAGAGGATCCTCGTGCAGAGCTTGTGCGAAGGCTTCTTGAGTACAAAATGTATAAATATATGGCTCAGGAGCTGGAGGAGCGTGAGCAGGAGGCCGAACTTCATTTCTTTAAAGAACCGACGATACCGCGCGAAGTGGCGAAATATGAGGAGCCGCTTGATCTTGACAAACTGCTGGATGGCCTGACTCTGGCAAAACTTCAGAGAATATTTGACGGAATAATGAAAAGAAATGCCGATAAGCTTGATCCGGTTCGAAGCAAATTCGGCACTATCAGGAGAGAGCCGATAAGTCTTGAACAGAAGGTTGAGTCAGTGCTTTCCTATGCCAGGGGACATCGGCATTTTAAGTTCAGCGATGTCATCGAACACGGATCAGACCGTCTGGAGATTGTCGTTTCGTTTCTTGCAGTACTTGAGCTTATGAAGATGGGGCGGATTCATCTGGTTCAGGAGAATCTGTTTGACGATATGCAGATAGAAACCCTGAATACGGATGATGTAGAAGATGGTGATTTAGAAAAAGATGGTGCAGAAACGGAAAGTTTTGAAACAGAAAGTTTTGAAACAGAAAATATGGAGTTAAATAAAACAGATGATATTGCACCGGATGAAGGAAGGGAGGTGTAAGCAGGATGGATCCAAATGAGCAGAATATGCAGGTGATGGATGAAAAAAAGGAAGAAGCTGTCGTGGAAGCGGTTCTTTTTACGATGGGTAAATCAGTAGAACTTCGTCAATTGGCAGCAGCCCTTGGGAGTGATACAGAGCGTGCCAGAGAGGCTGTGATGCGTTTGCAGAAACGTTACGAGGAAGAAGAGAGAGGACTGCAGATAGAACATCTTGAGGACAGCTGGCAGATGGCCACACGCGCAGAGTACTACGAAAATCTGATCAGAGTGGCAGCAGCACCGAAGAAACAGATTCTGACAGATGTGGTTCTCGAAACATTATCAATCATTGCCTACAAACAGCCTATCACAAAAATAGAGATTGAAAAGATTCGAGGCGTAAAATCAGACCATGCGGTAAATAAGCTGATAGAATACAATCTGGTATACGAAGTGGGACGTCTGGATGCACCGGGACGCCCGGCTCTTTTTGCCACAACGGAAGAATTCTTGCGAAGATTCGGAGTGGGCTCAACCAAAGAACTTCCTGAACCGGCACCGGGACGAATTGATGAGTTCCGTTTGGAGGCGGAGGAGGAAGCGAAAACGGAAGAAAACTTTCAGACGTTAACAACTTCTTAACATCAAAAAACTGTATTTTCCTGTAACTTTTTGTAGCAAACATAGACAATTAAGCCAACAAAAACAAGCAGCTCTTTCAAGTAAAAATACACATGGAAGAAGCCAGCAAAACAAAAGGGGGAATTGTTTATGTTGACAATTGAGCTTGATATGTATCAGGCGTGTGCGTTGGGTGCACTTGTTTACTGTCTGGGAAGACTTTTAGTACAGAAACTTCCTTTCCTGAGCAAGTATTGTATTCCGGCACCGGTTGCCGGGGGTGTAGTGTTCGCATTTGCTCATCTGGCATTGTATGCAACAGGAATTCTGGAGATTTCATTTGATACGACATTACAGAGCGTATTCATGACAATCTTCTTCTGCAGCGTCGGTTTTACCGCATGCTTCCGCCTGTTAAAGAAGGGTGGTATTCAGGTATTTATATTCCTGGCATTGTCAGTAGGTATCTGTATCGTACAGGATGCAGTCGGCAGCGGGCTTGCAGCAGCATTTGGTCTTAACCCGCTCCTTGGCTTATGTATGGGCTCCATGCCACTGGTTGGCGGCCACGGAACAAGTGGTTCCTTCGGACCGCTTCTTGAACAGGATTATGCAGTCGTAGGCGCAACAACAGTAGCTCTTGCAGCAGCTACATATGGTCTGGTATCAGGAAGTATGATGGGTGGTCCTATCGCCCGTGCACGAGTTGAGAAGTTCCATCTGAAATCAACAGCAGCTGAAGAAGGTAATGCAGTTGATGAAGTAGCACCGCCGATCGATGGCCAGAAATTCACAACGGCAGCAGTATTCCTTGCAGTTGCAATTGGTGTTGGTACATTTATTTTCGCATTCTTTAAGAGTATCGGTCTTACATTCCCGACCTACATCGGTGCGATGCTGGCAGCAGCAGCTATCCGTAATATCTGGGATGTACAGAATAAAGATCTTCCGATGGAAGAAGTTGATGCACTTGGCGGTCTGTCTCTGAACCTGTTCCTTTCCATGGCTATGATGAGCCTTAAACTGTGGCAGCTGGCAGCACTTGCACTTCCGATGATCGTTATTCTTCTGATTCAGACAGTTGTTATGTTCCTGTATGCTAACTTCATCGTATTCAATGTCATGGGTCGTGACTATGAGGCAGCAGCAATGACAACAGCGTTCTGTGGTTTCGGTATGGGTGCAACACCTAATGCTATGGCTAACATGAGAGCACTTGTAGAGCGCTATGGTCCGGCTCCGCGTGCATTCTTCATCGTACCGTTAGTAGGAAGCTTGTTCGTAGATTTCTTTAACTCCATGGTACTGACTACTTTCATGAACATCTTAAAATAATAAACTGAAATTGTTTCGTATAAAGTATCCCATATGAAGAAATAGTTCCAACCTATTTCCTGCCCCGGTGGTTCTGGATTGCCAGTCCGCCGGGGCAATTTTCATTTATGGTGAAAAAACAAAAATACTTTCAATCTTTTCGAAATTTCCAGATTGTGGTATCATAAACAGAAAAGAATAGCGTGATGGAAAGGAAAACATATATATCATGAATATAAAAATAAAATATTTCACAGATACTGTTGAGCATCTCACTTATATAGACGGAAAATCAGACTGGATAGACCTGAGGGCTGCAAGGGAGGTAGTGCTGAAAAAGGGTGATTTTGCTCTGATTCCGCTGGGAGTTGCGATGGAGCTTCCGAAGGGATATGAGGCTCATGTTGTGCCGCGCAGCAGCACTTTCAAAAATTTTGGAATAATTCAGACAAATCATATGGGAGTTATCGACGAAAGCTATTGCGGTGACAATGACCAGTGGCATTTCCCGGCATACGCTTTGCGAGACACCGTGATACATGTCAATGACCGTATATGCCAGTTCCGTATTATGGAACACCAGCCGAAGATTGTCTTTGAAGAGACGGACAAACTGCAGAACGAAGATCGCGGTGGTTTTGGAAGTACAGGGAAACATTAGAGCGAAAATGGATAGAGGTTTTATGAGAAAACATAATAAATTTTTTTTGGCAGCGGTCTTGTTGTCTCTTGGTATCATTTCCGGATGCGGCGGTGAGCCCAAAGAGGCTAAGGAAGCACGAACGACAGGAATTGAAGAACTCAATGCCGGTAATTATCAGGAAGCGATAGATTCCTTTAATAAAGCTCTTGATGAGAGCGACGGAATTGTAAACTCATTTGAAATTGATGTTCTTAAATACAGGGCTGAGGCAGAGTATAAGCTGCAGGAATATAATACAGCGGCCGATACCTATGATATTCTTGCATCTATAGATGGAGGAAGGGCTGAATATCTGTATTGTAAAGCTGCCGCAGAGGCCATGGATGGTCAGAGTGAAAATGCAAAAAAGGATTTTGATACGGCTGAAGAAAAGTCAGAAAGCAGTAAAAAGGGAAACGGTGTGACACCGGGGATAAGTCTTGCATATACTGCGCTTGCGTTCACAGCGCGTGACGCAGGTGATACAGAACTTGCAACAGAGTATTGCAGTCAGGCCATAGAGAGGGGCGTATCGGGACCGGAAATATATAACCAGCTGGCGATCAGTGAGATGGAGGCAGGAGATTATGAAAGTGCGATGTCACATTATGAGGAGGCACTTTCACTTGCGGATGCAGACACTGCGCTGGTAATCCGGCAAAATATTGCCGTTTTGTATGAGAAACAGGGAGATTTTTCAAAGGCACTGGAAACGTTTAAGGAGTGTCAGGCATCCGGAGCGGATACCGGTGATGTACAAAAAGAAATACGTTTTCTCGAAAGCAGGATTGCTGATTGACGGCTGATTATAAGAAAGTCACATTCTTTTTATGTGCTATGACGGAGGTTATATGGCAGAATTGTTCGATATGAAAGAACTGGAGGAACGCGTTATTTTGGTGGCGGTAAGCACCTCGGACGAAGATGATACACAGGCATCTTTGAATGAGCTTGAGGAGCTTGCGGATACCGCAGGCGCTGCGGCCATCGGGCGGCTTGTTCAGAATCGTGAAAAAATACATCCGGGTACCTATCTGGGAAGCGGAAAAATCGATGAATTGCGCGAAATGATTTATGAACTTGGCGCGACAGGGGTTATATGTGATGACGAATTGTCACCGGCACAGCTTAGAAATCTGGAATCAGCTCTCGATACAAAGGTTATGGACAGAACCATGGTCATTCTCGATATTTTTGCGGCTCATGCCACGACGAGCGAAGGAAAAATACAGGTTGAACTGGCTCAGCTCAGATACCGTGCAGCCCGTCTGGTCGGCCTTAGGAGTTCGCTTTCACGTCTGGGCGGAGGCATAGGTACGAGAGGTCCGGGAGAGAAAAAACTTGAGATGGACAGGCGCCTTATTCATGAGCGTATCGGACAGCTCAAGGCAGAACTTGAAAATGTAAAACGTCATCGGGAAGTGACCAGAAAACAGCGCGAACGAAAATATACACTCTCGGCGGCAATTGTAGGTTATACAAATGCCGGTAAGTCAACGCTTTTAAATACACTTACGGGTGCCGAAATCCTGGCACAGGATAAGCTTTTTGCAACACTTGATCCCACAACGCGCGGCCTGAAACTTGCAAGCGGACAGGAGATTTTGCTGACTGATACGGTTGGATTTATACGGAAACTGCCGCATCATCTGATAGAGGCATTTAAGAGTACTCTAGAGGAGGCACGATACAGCGACATCGTCCTTCATGTTGTGGATGCATCAAATCCGCAGATGGATACACAGATGTATGTTGTATATGACACGCTGCGTCAGCTTGAAATCGGCGACAAGACTGTGGTTACGGTATTCAATAAGATGGATCGTGCCAATTTGCCTGAGACACTTAAAGATCTGCATTCGGATTATCAGGTACAGATTTCGGCAAAGACAGGTGATGGCCTTGATGAGCTTAAGGATGTTCTAGAAATGATTCTCAGAAATCGTAAGATCTATCTTGAAAGGGTATTTGCCTATCAGGAGGCTGGACGCATTCAGACAATCCGAAAATACGGTCAGCTTCTCAAGGAAGAATACAGGGAGGATGGTATATATATAGAGGCTTATGTGCCGACTGAGCTGTATGCGGGGCTGATGAAATAAACGTAACTATTAAACATAGAATAAAATTGTATGGATTTACATGAAAAGATGATGCTATAATGAGACCACTTAACGATCTTTTCCACCAAAGGAGGTAATTAATTATGTCAACACTGTACGATGGATTTGAGACTATAGACCAAGACGACTATGAAACGGCTCGTGAAAAGGAAGAACGAGAAAAACTTGAGCAGCTGAGAAAACAGAAAGAAATGGCTGAAGAAGAGGCCAAAGTATGGTGGGAAGAGGCGCTTAAAACTGCAGCGCCTGATGCAACACCCGAGCAGTCTGAAAATTATAATTTAATGATGAATGAGGCTGTCAGAAAGGAAGAGGCTGCCGCAAAAGCCCGATTCGCATATGAAGCTCAGTCAAAGATTCTGGAGCAGCTTAAAAAGAAACATGAAGAGGCCAGAAAAGAGAGAGACAGTAAAAAGGATGACGAGATTCGCAGATTCAATGAAGTTGAAGAGAATGCTCTGGAAGCATCGAAGAAGGAGCATGCTGATGCATATGAGTATCCGACACTGGACGCAATAGATGAAGAAATCAAAAAACAAGAAGAGGAAGAGCTGAATTCGCAGTATCCGGCACTTGATGAGATTACCCATGATGATGATATTCAGAGCTCCAACGGAATTGATGATGTCAAAAAGGTAAAAGACGCAGAAGCTAAGGAAAGCGCCAAGAAGGTTAGCGAGGAAGCTAAGGAACGCGCTGAGAAGTTTAAAGAGGAAGCCAAGAAAATCGCAGAAATGGTGAAATCTGATTATCCGACGCTTGATGATGTAAAAAAGGTAAAAGAGGAAACAGCGAAGAAGCGTGAGGAGCAGCTTAAGGAAGAAGCAAGGAAACGTCAGGAAGAGCTGGATTCGCAGTATCCGGCACTTGATGAGATTACCCATGATGATGATGATGATATTCAGAGATCCAATGCTATTTCTGATGATGCGCTTGAGGATGCTCCTGAACAGATGAGTAAAGAACAGGAGAAAACACAGAATAATGCAGAAAATGAAATTCCGACATTGCAGGAAATAACTGATCCGGATAGATTTTTATCAAAGGATGAACGTGAAGAGAAATACCACGAAATTAATCTTATTATGGATTCGGTTCTTAATGAACAGTTTGACAAGATTAAATCTCTTCATATGGAACATGATGCCAACACAGGAAAATTCTCAGGATTGTCACAGAATATCAAAGCTTTTGAAGAAAGCAAGGATAAACACGGCTCGGCTGAATTCAAAGAGATGTATGATGCCCTTTCAAAACTTGAACCGGGAAAGAGCATTGATGAGATGTATTACGATGTTTTTGGGCCGAAGCATGATTATTCCAAGATTCAGAAGCTGCGTGAACAGATTGCCGAGGCGTATGAGAAGACTCAAAATTACGTGGCTATGAAGGATTCCACCAAAACAAAGTGGAGTCTGGGAAAAGGAAAAACATATCTCAAAGAAGCTCAGGATACACTTCAGAAACTTGGTGATATGCAGGACTGTATAGATACGATTTTCAAGAACCGTGAGAGATTACAGGAACACGCAGATTATAAATATTCTATATCCGATAGAGAGGGTATCAGCCTTAAGGATCTGGAGAGAGAGGAAGTATCTACCAGAGAACGCAGAAAAGAAGATACAGCCAGGAAAACAAAGGAGCGCCAGAAAGGCAAAAAGAAGACTGATAAACATAAGACCGACAAAAAGAAAGAGCAGTCTCCTGTTTCTAAGTCTCCCATGAAGAAAAAATAACTGAGATTTGACTTTTTATTTTGTATTTGTTAAAATACAATAAATTTGCGGCAGTACGAGATGCAAAAAGAATCTCGGTGCGGCACATACGCTAGAGAGGTATGCGGGTAGTGAACCTGTATGCCTCTTCTTCGTGTTTTTAAGCATGCTAAAAAATTGCTAAGACGGAAAATTAACATAAATGGACGGCATAACCTTAAGGAATGCCGGCTGCCTAAGGCATCTGGGATAAAGGAGTTAGAAGAGACAAAATGAGACATAAGGGATTAAATGAAGGAAAGCAGATTCTTGTCGGGATTGATGTAGGTTCGACGACGACAAAGGTAGTGGTTATAGATTCTGAAAGCGAAAATATTGTATTCTCGGATTATACCCGTCACCATTCGGATCAGCTAAAAAGCGTGGAAAGAGCTGTAAAACTTGTGAAAGAAACAGTTGCAGGACAGAAATTTCTGGCTGCCATGACCGGTTCGGGTGCAAAAAGTCTTTCCGAAGAACTGAATATCCCTTATGTACAGGAAGTGGTAGCAAATTCTATCGCTCTTAAGGCCATGTATACAGAGATCGGAACAGCGATAGAGCTGGGCGGTCAGGATGCAAAGATTATATTTTTCCGCAGAGACGAAAAAACAGGTGAACTGCAGGTCGCAGATATGCGAATGAACGGAAGCTGTGCCGGAGGTACAGGCGCATTTATTGACGAAATTGCTTCACTTTTAAAGGCACCTATAGAAGAATTTGATGCACTGGCATCTGAGGGAACAACAGTATACGATATATCAGGCAGATGCGGTGTATATGCAAAAACCGATATTCAGCCGCTCTTAAACCAGGGCGTAAAAAAATCAGATCTGGCACTTTCGTCTTTTCATGCTATTGCTAAGCAGACGATCGGTGGTCTTGCTCAGGGACTGTCCATAGGAAAGCCGGTAGTTTTTGAGGGAGGACCGTTGACCTTTAACAAAACTCTTGTGAAGGTTTTTGCAGAACGTCTGGACCTTAAACCGGAGGAGATTTTAAGCCCGGATCGACCGGAGCTTCTGATTGCCTGCGGAGCTGCCAAATCGACGGTTAAATTATTTTCAAAGAATGAGTCGCTGACTGACGCAGATGAGCTTTTAAATCGTATTGAAAAATTGCATGAAAAACGTGACAATGCGAAAGATGCACGCAGCGATGGTTCTGAAACTGCAGTAAATACAGCGATTGCAGCGGATCCTGATGAGATGGATAACAGAGAAAAGGTATCTGCCAGTCCTTTTTTTCCGGATTCTAAAGAAAGAGAGTCATTTCTCGAAAGACATAAACGTCCTACAAAAACCACTATATATCCGCAAAAAGGTTCCATATTGCGGGCATATCTTGGAATTGATTCGGGAAGCACCACAACCAAGTTTGTCCTTCTGGGTGAAGATGAAGAACTTTTAGATTACTTTTATGCACCGAATCAGGGCGAACCGCTTACAGTTGCAAAGGATGCCCTGATTGCGATGCGGGAAAAATATGCATCCCACGGAGTGAAGCTGGAAATTATAGCAGTCGGAACCACGGGATACGGGGAAATGTTATTTTCACGGGCATTTTCTGCTGAGACACATGCAGTAGAGACTGTGGCACATGCAAGGGCTGCGGCAAAATACACACCGGATGCCACATTCCTTCTGGATATCGGTGGTCAGGATATGAAGGCAATCTGGCTGGATAATGGCGTAATTACCAACATTGTGGTAAATGAAGCCTGCTCGTCAGGATGCGGCTCATTTTTGGAAAATTTTGCTTCTTCTTTACATATTCCGGCACATGATATTGCTGATAAGGCTTTTTCTTCAAAAAATCCGGCGGTGCTTGGAAGCCGCTGCACGGTATTTATGACAAGCAGTATCGTGACCGAACAAAGAAACGGAAAACTGCCTGAGGACATCATGGCAGGACTGTGCCGATCGATAATTGAAAATGTATTTACGAAGGTAATACGAGTTTCCAATCTTGATTCTCTTGGAAAGAGGATAGTAGTGCAGGGAGGCACTTTTGAAAATGATGCTGTCCTTGCTGCGCTGGAAGATTATGTGGGACGTCATGTAATAAGGGCACCGTATCCGGGAATCATGGGGGCGATCGGAGCTGCACTTCTGGCTAAGGAAGAAGCAAATAGCCGTGAGAGCGAATTAAGCTCTGCAATCAAAACGGATACAACCGGGAAGCAGGAAAAAAATCATTTTATAGGACTTGATAATCTTGAATCCCTGACCTGGCAGCAGGAGGCAAATGTACCCTGTCCGTTTTGCATGAATCATTGTCAGCGCTCTGTCATACGATTTTCCAACGGAGCATCCTGGATTACCAATAACAGGTGTGAGAAGGGAGCTATTCTCGGGGACCCCAAGGATGAAAAGGTAAGAGAGCAGCTTAAAGAAACCACTGAAAGCAGAAATAAGGTTGCGAATCTCTATAAGCTCAGAGAGGAACTTTTGTTTGCGGATTATTCTGCAGATACCAAAACAGGCGAGATTAAGTCTGAACGCGGCATGGTCATAGGTTTGCCCCGTGTTTTGGCATTTTGGGATACGATGCCGTTTTGGACTACATTCTGGAAAAAGCTTGGATTTGAAATAAAAATTTCTTCACCGAGCAGCCATAAGATGTATGAAGAAGGGCTCAGTGCGGTTACCTCCGATACGGTCTGCTTCCCAGCAAAGCTTGTGCATGGTCATATCAGAGATTTGGTTAAAAAGAAGGTTGATCGTATTTTTATGCCTTCCATCGCGGCAATCGGTTCTGAAAATACGGAATCAACGAGTGAGTCCATGTGCGCGGTAGTGAAGGGATATCCGATGGTTATCCGTAATTCGGATTCTCCAGAAGAACAGTGGGGGATTCCCTTTGATTCACCGTTGTTTTACTGGTATCGGGAAGAAGATAAGGAACGTCAGCTTATCGAATATATGAGACAAACATTTTCGATAGATGCCGGGGAGACGAAAAAGGCGGTTTTGGCCGGGAATCAGGCGATGAAGCAGTTCAGGGACAGCCTTAAGGAAGCCGGAGCAAAGGTTATCGAGAAAGTTAAAAAAGAGGGTCGCTATGCGGTAATTCTTGCATCCAGACCTTATCAGAATGACAGCCTTGTCAACCACAGCCTTCCGGAACTTCTGACAGAATTCGGTGTACCCGTGCTCACCGCAGATTCTGTTCCGGGAATCGAAAATGTTGATCTTAGCAACAGCCGTCTGGATGTGGTAAATAATTATCATGCGCGTATGCTGGCTTCGGCGATTATAGCTGCCAAGAGTCAGAATCTCGAATATGTCCAGTTTGTAAGCTTCGGATGTGGTCATGATGCGTATCTTTCGGATGAAATCCAGAGAATGATGAAGGAGATTTCCGGGAAAACACCGCTTATATTGAAACTCGACGAGAGCGAAGTTCAGGGACCTTTGAGAATACGTGTGAGGTCGTTTCTGGAAACGATCAATATGAGGCGAAATAAACGTGAAATTCATGAACTGTCCGACCCGTACCCGGTGAAATTTGAGTCTGAGGATCGTCAAAAACGCACGGTACTGGTTCCGAATACGTCCCATGCATTCTGCAGAATCATGTCTGCGGCACTTAAAACTCAGGGAATAAGAGCGGTTCCTCTTGAGGTCGGAAGAGAAGAGGCTATAAGACTGGGAAAACAATATGTACACAATGATATCTGTTTTCCGGCCCAGATTGTTATCGGTGAGGCATTGGCAGCACTTAAGAGCGGAAAATATGAGCCATCAAGTACTGCCATAGGCATGGGAAAATATATCGGAGACTGCCGTCTGACACATTACAGCGCACTGCTTCGCAAGGCACTTGATGATGCCGGATATTCAGAGGTTGCTATTTTAACCAATGATGATGTGGATTATCATGATCTGCATCCGGGATTTAAGATGAATCTTAAGTCGGCTATAAATCTGGCAGGTGCCCTGCCCATGATTGATATTTTGGAAGAGCTGCTTCGAAAGATTCGTCCATATGAAAAATATGCCGGGAGCAGCGACAAAGCTTTTGACGAGGCAATGGATTTTGTGGTTGAAGGCTTGGAAAGTCATGGATATTCTGGTGCATTAAGCGGATTTAAAAAGGCCATCAACCGGATGAAGGAAATTGAATATGACAGAAGCAATGAAAAGCCCCGTGTGCTGATTGTGGGCGAGTATCTTCTCAACTTCCATCCGGGTGCAAACCATGAGATTGAGAGATATCTGGAGAAAAACGGCTTCGAGATCATAGAGGCTCGCATGACTGATGTCATCAGAAAGACATATTTTTGTCAGGATGAGCAGATTAGAACCTATCATCTGAAAAAGCCGTTTGTGAAGAAAACATGGTACCATGTGGCTAACCGGGTATTTGATGCCGCTCATGCGGCAGCGGATAAGATTGCAAAGAATCATCCGCTGTACACGCCGGTGTGCCGTCTTCCTGAGCTGGTAAAGAAGAGCGATCCGATAATACCACATACCTTTGATGCCGGTGAGGGTGTACTTATACCGGGGGAGATTCTCCATCATGCTGCGGGAGGCTGCAGGGCTTTCGTGATTTTGCAGCCCTTTGGCTGTCTGCCGAATCATGTTGTGGGCCGCGGTATTGTAAAGAAATTGCGGGAAATGTATCCCGATGCTCAGATTCTTTCACTGGATTATGATCCGGACGTCAGTTTTGCAAATTTGGAAAACCGTCTGCAAATGTTAATTATGAATATGAAGGAAAAAGCATGAATCTGCCATTATTTCAGCTGCATTTGGTGTGATTGGCTGCAGCTGTCTGTGGAGTGTGGGAGAGCTTAAGGAACAGAAAAAACGTGTAGAACGCGGATGGTTTCCCCAAAATCCAAAACACAGGGAAAAGAAAGATAATCGCTAAGAAATAAATACAATTTTATAAAGGAATATGTTTTACCGTACAACTACCTGGGTAAAATATATTCCTTTTTTGTTGTAAAAAAATTCCACTGTCACATGCAGACAAGATAAAAAACAATTATTGCTAAAATATTGACAATAATTGTAAAAATAATCTGATTTAGTCAAAATTTATTGACAAAATATAATGTCTGATTGTAAAATAATCGTAAAGCAGTTATAAAGGAAGTTTTATTTTTTTAAACAAATGGAAAAACGTTTTACCAATGGAATGGTCCAAAGGAGAGCGCGTTTTCACTATAAAGGAGGATGAAAGAATGAAAAAAAGAACACTGAGCATTGTACTTGCAGCAGCTATGTGTGCAAGCCTGACTGCTTGTGGAAGCAGCAGTTCGAGCAGCAGCTCAAGCAGCGACACAAAGGCAGCTGAGGCAGCCGAAACATCTGACAAGCCACTGCGTGTATGCGTTGTTTACACCGGCAACTTAGGTGACAAGAGCTACAATGACTCCTGTAACATGGGTGCTGAGAAGGCTGTTGAGGATTTCGGCATTGAGCTTAAGAGCCTTGAGGGTACCACAGCAGAGGAGTGGGAAGCAAACCTGGTATCTGCATGTGAAGATGGTTATGATTTGATCATCGGTGCTTCTTCAAACATCGCTGACTACATCACAGAGCATGGCCCGAATTATCCGGATACCAAGTTCGCAGTTATCGATACAACTGTAGATCTTCCAAACGTTGAGTCTATCAGCTTTGCACAGAATGAGGGTTCTTTCCTGGCAGGTGCGGCAGCAGCTATGTTTACCCAGAAGACTGATATCCCGAATGTCAACGAAGACCATATCATCGGCTGGGTAGGCGGTATGGATATCCCGGTACTTCATGACTTCTATACAGGATATGAGCAGGGTGCTAAATATATCGATCCGGACATTCAGATTCTTCAGGCATTTGCAGGAAGCTGGACAGACCCGTTAAAGGGAAAAGAGCTTACTTTGGCTCAGTATGAGCAGGGCGCTGATATTGTCATGAACGTAGCATCCGGTACAGGTGTAGGCGTTCTGGAAGGTGCTAAGGAAGCTGACAAGTACGCAATCGGTGTTGACCTTAATCAGGACGGCGATCAGCCTGGTCATGTACTGACCTCCATGGTTAAGAGAGTTGACAATGCATGCTATCTGGTTATCCAGTCTGCAGTAGAAGGAACCTTTGAAGGCGGCACAACCAAATATCTGACACTGAAAGACGGCGGCGTCAGCCTGACAGATTTCTCTGTTATGAAAGAAGCTCTGGGAGATGCATTCCCGCAGGATATCGTTGATAAGTGTGAAGAGCTTGCCGAGAAGATCAAATCCGGCGAGATTGTAGTAGAAAACTATGAAGGATTTGGCCCGCAGGCATAAGTAATAAAGGCAATGCCGGGAATGAATAAAACCTGGCGGCAAACGGGGATCTGGAGCCATTCAGATCCCCGTTGCTTTTGAAAAGAATGTAAATTTTCTGGAAAGAGCCGACAGGCATTTCCTGGCGAGAGGGTGAACGAATGAACGAATATGTAGTGGAGATGAAAGAAATTGTCAAAAATTTCGGACAGGTTCAAGCGGTCAAACATGGCGAATTTAATCTGAAAAAGGGCGAGATTCATTCCCTGATCGGAGAAAACGGTGCCGGTAAATCGACTATGATGAAGCTTTTATATGGCATGTATCCGATTGATGATGGCGAGATCATTGTCAAGGGTGAGAAGATGGGAACTATTACACCTAAGATGGCCATTGAACATGGTATCGGAATGGTACATCAGGAATTCATGCTGGTAAACGAGCTGACAGTACTTGAAAACATCATTCTTGGTTTTGAACCGAAAAAGGGTCTGACTATCGATTTTGACAAGGCAAGAAAAGAAGTTGAAAAGTATATTAATCAGTACAATATGGATGTTCAGCTGGATAAAAAGGTAAGCCAGATATCCGTAGGCGAAGCCCAGCGTGTAGAGATAATCAAGACACTTATGCGCGGCGCGGATATTATCATTTTGGATGAGCCTACTGCAGTACTGACTCCGCAGGAGGCAAAAAGATTATTTGAAATTCTCAATAATCTTAAACAGGATGGAAAATCCCTTGTCTTTATTTCACATAAACTGAATGAGGTTATGGAGATCTCGGATCGCATTTCGGTTATGCGGCAGGGAACCTATATGGGTACGGTTAATAAGGATGAAACATCTCCGCTGGATCTTACCAAGCGTATGATTGGGCGTGAAGTATTCTTAAATATCGATAAGGATTATTCCGAGGCGGGTGAGACCATACTTGATGTGGAAGAGGTATGGATTCCAAGCCAGAAGGAGACATCCAAGATACGCGGAATGTCCCTTCATGTCAAAGCAGGCGAGATCGTCGGTATTGCAGGTATCGATGGAAACGGACAGAGCGAGCTGATTGAAGCCATTACAGGACTTCGCAAGGTTGAAAAGGGAAAAATCATTCTCTGCGGACAGGACATCACTAATCAGAGTCCCAGAAAGGTGCGCGAAAGCGGCCTCGCTCATATTCCGGAAGACAGAAATACCAGAGGTCTTAACCGTGCCATGACTATAGAAGAAAATCTGGTTGCGGTAAGACTTGATAAGCCTCCGTTTACCAAGGGCATGATGATGAATAAACCTGAACAGGATAAGTACGCAAAAGAGATGGTTGAGCAGTTTGACATCCGTCCGACGGATTACAATCTTCCGACTTCATCATTGTCAGGAGGTAATGCGCAGAAGGTAGTTGTAGCCCGTGAGGTATCGATGGGCAAGAAACTTTTGGTAGCTTCCCAGCCGACAAGAGGTGTTGATATCGGTGCTATTGAACTGATTCGAAATACACTGGAAAAAGCAAAGAAAGCAGGAGCCGGTGTATTGCTTGTATCAGCTGAGCTTGAAGAAATAATTTCTCTGTCCGACCGTATCATTGTTATACATGAGGGCAAAATCACAGGTGAGATGCGTGCCGATGAGGCCAATGAGAATAACCTTGGTCTGCTGATGATGGGCGGCACAGAGAGTGGAAAGGACGGTGAAACAGCAGTATGAATCAGACAGTAAATGGTATTCGAAGAATTTTAATTACAATGGTGGTGGCGATGCTAATCGGTGCACTGTTTATCATTGCCATCGGAGAGAATCCATTTGAAGCTTATGCGGCACTGTTTCGGGGTGCTTTTAACGGAAAGCTTCGTCTTGGTACAACTCTCGCGGGATTTACACCGCTGCTTTTAACATCAATTGCATTTGCAATCGCGGCAAAGGCAGGCGCATTTAACGTAGGTGTTGAGGGAGAAGTATTTCTGGGAGGTATCACTGCTGCATATATCGGCGTTAACTGGACATTTCTTCCGAAGCCGCTCCTCTATGTGGCATGTTTTGCAGGTGCCATGATAGTTGCGGCAGTATGGGCATATATACCGGCAGCGCTGCGTGCGTATTACAATGTCAATGAGGTTTGTACCACAATTTTGATGAACACGGTAGCGCTTTATATTACTTCATATCTTGTAAGCGGACCTATGAGTGCAGGTACAGCTAATGCACAGTCTCTTCCGGTAACTGTGACACTCTATCAGTTTATGAAGCCAAGCAGTGCCAATGTTGGTATTATTATTGCAATTATTACGGTTATTGTAATTATTTATATGCTTCAGAAAACAAGCTGGGGATATAAAATCCGTACAGTCGGACTGAATCCGGTGCATGCAGATTATGTCGGAATTAATTCAAAGAAAGTATTTATCGGTGCAATGATGCTTTCAGGCATGCTGGGAGGTATGGCCGGATGCATCGAGGTACTCGGAGTTCATGGCTATTTCCTTAACAACTTTGCAAACGGACTCGGAAGCAATGGTATGCTTGCTTCACTGATTGTAAAGAATGATATGATTTTCACACCTTTTATGGCATTTTTCCTGGCAGTTTTAAAATCCGGCGCAATGGGAATGCAGCAGGCAACAGGTGTACCGAAGTCCCTGGTTGATACGATCACTGCGGTATTTATCATCATAGCGACGATGGAGACGGCATTCCAGTTTGCACAGAAACGCAAAAAGAAAAATGAGGAGAAGAAGGAGGAAAAGGCATGAATGCGATTATAGAAAATTTCGGTAAAATTTTTAATGTGTCGCTGATTTATGCAACATTTCGTTCAGCGACTCCGATTATATTTGCTGCCCTTTGTGCGGCGATCACACAGCAGGCAAATATTTTGAATATCGGTACTGAGGGTATCATGCTGGTAGGTGCATTTACAGCCGTGGCTGTCAGTTACTTTACAGGAAGCTGGCTTCTCGGAATTATAGCTGCCATGATCGCCGGAGCCGTGATTGCCATGATTATGGCGGTGGGACATATACGTTATAATTCGGAAATCTGTGCAATCGGTATGGGTATCAATATGCTGGCTATTGCAATTACGAAATTCATGGTAAATGCAATCTTCCACAGTACGGGTAGTTTCTCAAGCCCGGATATTGTGGCAATTCCAAGAGTTTCATTTAACTTTTTAAATAATCTTCCGGTAGTGGGAGACCTCTTTAACAACTGGTCCGTGACAGAGTGGTTTGCGATTATACTTATTATTTTGCTCCAGTTCTTCTTTTATAAGACAGTATGGGGACTGCGCCTTAGAGCAGTCGGTCAGTTTCCTGAGGCGGCTAAGACAGCCGGCATCAAGGTCAATGCCGTTAAATATCAGGCAATGCTTATCTCAGGACTTATCGGAGGACTGGCAGGAGCACATCTTTCATTGGGATACAGTACTCAGTTTATTGAAAATATGACAAATAATCGTGGATTCATGGGAGTTGCAGCTATGTACTTTGGTGGTGCAAACCCTGTTCTTACTGCTCTTGGATGTTTGCTATTCGGTTTCTCTGATTCTGTCGGTGCTCGTCTGCAGGCATATGGCATTCCGTCTCAGTTCGTACTTATGATGCCATATATTGTGACAGTAGCAGTACTGGCTGTTTCCATGATTGCAAAGATTTCAGCAGGCAAGAAGAGAGAGTCTTCACTGCACGTAGGAAGCTGATATTAGTAGGAAACTGATATTAAAGGAGGAAGTATAGATGGAAAAGACAAAAATTATTCTTGATTGTGATCCGGGACATGATGACGCGGTGGCAATTACGCTTGCGGCAAACAGCGACAAGATCGATCTTTTGGGTATCACAGTAGTAGCGGGAAACCAGACACTGGAAAAAACTCAGGTTAATGCGAGAAAAGTATGCCAGTGGCTGGGCGTGGATGTGCCGGTGTACGCAGGCTGCGGACAGCCTATGGTACGTGAGAAAATGGTAGCAGGCGACATTCATGGTGAGTCCGGACTCGATGGCCCGGTATTTCCGCCTCTTAAAAAGGAACTTGAGAAAGAGCATGCTGTCAACTTTATCATAAGAACTTTGATGGAGTCAGATGGCGATATTACCATGGTTACAACCGGACCAATGACCAATCTTGCCATGGCTATGCGTATGGAACCGGCGATTGTTCCGAAAATCAAGCAGATTGTTCTGATGGGTGGTGCATATACCAATGGTAATGTGACTCCGGCGGCAGAATTTAACATCATCGCTGATGCAGATGCGGCATATGTATGCTTTACCAGCGGACGCCCGATCACCATGATGGGACTGGATGTTACAAGAAAAGTTCTCTGCTATCCTGAAATTGTGGACAGAATGGAAAAAATCGGAAACAAGGCATCAAAGCTCTTTGTAGACCTGATGCGTTTCTTCTGCAAAACCCAGAAAGAGGTATTCGGCTGGGAGGGCGGCCCGCTTCATGATCCGGTAACGATTGCATGGCTGATTGACCCGAGCGTAGTAACTCTAAAACCGATGAATGTAGAAATTGATATCAGAAGTGTACAGTCCTATGGACGTACCAACTGTGATTTCTTTGGATACTGCGGAAAAGAGCCGACTGCAAATGTAGCGATCGATATTGACGCAGCAAAATTCTGGGATATCGTGGAGGCAGGACTCAGAAGATACGGCGAGTCATAGAGTACGAAAAAGCATAGAGTACGACGAGGCATAAAGTTTGTGTTCGGAGGCAGATATAGATGAGAGACCTGAAAGAAGTATTAGAGCAGAACAGTGAAAAATATATCGAAGAACTCAAAAATCTGGTTGGAATTGATACTCATGATTTAGGACATGGAATTGACGGAGGTCTGGAGAAAAAAGGACAGGAATATATGATCAACCTGTTCGAGTCTATGGGAGCCGATGAGATCACGCAAGATCCGATGGATGAGGCCATAATTCAGGAAAGTTACCTAAAATATCAGGAAGGCAATCTGGGGCACAATCAGACTGACCGTGCCAATGTCTATGCTACGTTTAAAGGCAAAAAAGGCGGAAAAAGTCTGTTATTTAACGGTCATATCGACGTTATGCCGGCAGAAATGGAAGATGGCTGGACCAATCCGCCGTTTGAACCGGTAATTCGCGACGGAAAGATTTACGGACGCGGATGTACTGATATGAAGGGCGGTCTGATGGCGTCAGTCATGGCAGTAAAGCTCTTGCAGGATGCCGGATATGAGCTTCCGGGAGATGTGACTATAACATCTGTATGTGATGAGGAAGGCGGAGGCAATGGCTCAATTCAGGCAGTCATGCGCGGACTTAAGGCCGATGCTGTTGTCAACTGTGAGCCGACGGATGACAGCCTGATTCTGGCTCATATGGGCTGGGTGTTCTTTAAGGTTGATTTCGAGGGCAAGGCTTGTCATTCCGGTGCAAAAGCTGAGGGAGTCAGTGCGATCGAGAAGGCAATCAAGGTGATTTCCGGATTAAATGAGATGGAACACAACTGGCTTCTCACTATCCGCCATCGACTCCTGCCTCCACCAAGCTTAAATATCGGTGTGATCGAAGGCGGTACGGCAGGTTCTACAGTACCGGGAGAGTGCAGTTTTTCAACATGTGTGCACTATGTACCTACACTGATGGATCAGGATATGGTTGTTAAGGAATTTACCGAGACAGTTGAGCGAATAAGCCGCTCTGATGCGTGGATGGAGGCACATCCGCCTAAGATTTCGATTTATCAGACCGGACACGGCTTTGAGATGGACGAAAATCATTTGCTTGTAGATACATTTAAGGAAGTATACAGTGATGTGTCCGGATATGGTGTGAAGGTGGAAGGTTCACATTTTGGCTGTGACTCGCGTCTGTGGCGCAATATCGCCGAATGCCCGACTATCCAGTACGGACCCGGTGAGGGGGCACAGTGCCACACAGTTGATGAGTGGCTTAAGCTCGATTCATATCTGAAGGCAATTCTTATTTATGCTAAATTGATAATCGCATGGGGCAAAAATGAGTGATTTTTTGAGAGGTACATGCAGCTAAAACTGAATGAGTCGAACGGCAAATATGTCGAACGCAGGTGCAAAGTATTTTATAGACAGGAAAAGGAGAGATGACCATGAGCAAGAAAGTATTACTGGCAGGCGAGTCCTGGATGAGTTATACCACACATGTAAAGGGATTTGACGCTTTTTATACATCTACATATGAGACTGGCGAGAAATGGCTTAAGGCGGCGCTTGAAGAGGGCGGATACGAAGTCAGCTTTCTTCCGAATCATCTGGCCAATGAGGAATTTCCGTTTACCATGGAAGAATTGAAAAAATACGATCTGGTAATTCTTTCGGACATCGGAGCCAATACCCTGCTTTTACCGGGCGCTACATTTAACCGCAGCGAGAAGATGCCAAACCGCTGCAATCTGATTCGAGATTATGTAAATGACGGCGGAGCACTTATTATGGTCGGCGGATATCTGACATTTTCAGGCGTTGATGCCAAGGGTAAATGGCATGATACGGCAGTGCAGGAGGTTCTTCCGGTAGAAGTTTTGACAGTGGACGATCGAATGGAACACTGTGAAGGCGTAAAACCTGTAACTGTATCAGAACACGAGGCTCTTAAAGGCATTCCGACAGAATGGCCGGAGGTGCTTGGATACAATAAAGTTATAGCAAAGCCTGAGGCAGAGGTTCCGGTAACTGTTGAGGGTGATCCATTTATTGCTTTTGGTTCCTACGGAAAAGGAAAAAGTGCAGTTGTCACTACAGACTGTGCACCGCATTGGGCACCGCCGGAATTTTGTGAATGGGAATACTACAATAAGTTATGGCAGAATATTGCTGACTGGCTGACAGAATAATGATTATGAAGATACCGGAGGGCGTGAGTATGGATAAAGCGGTGGATTTTTTGAAGGAGCTCCTGACAGTTCGCAGTGTCAACGGACAGGATAATGAGGAAACGATGGCGGAATATTTGTATAAATATTTCGAACAATCCGGAATATCTGCACATATACAGCGCATCGATGCGACACATGCCAATGTGATTGCTGAGCTTACCGGTGAAGATGATGAAAATCCCATATTCTGGAACGGACATCTTGATACTGTACCTTATGGCGATATTGCGCAGTGGGAGACAGATCCGGCAGTTCCAGCAGAAAAAGACGGCTTTATCTATGCCCGAGGTGCCAGTGACATGAAGAGCGGGCTTGCAGCCATGGTATATGCACTCTGTGAATATCATAAATCTGGCCGCCACGTGCCGCGCACCATCAGATTTCTCGGAACATGCGATGAGGAAAAAGGCGGAATCGGAGCAAGAGAGATATTAAAAGAAGTTCCTGAGACATCTATCAGGACATTGCTCATAGGAGAACCGACCGGCTGTAGGCTTGGAATGGCCCAGAAGGGCTGTCTTTGGCTTGAGATCGAGGGGCATGGAAAAACAAGTCATGGTGCATATCCGGGACAGGGATGCAATGCCGTCGAACAGCTGGTGTCTCTTGCCGGGGAGATAAAGGCATATGTGGAAAATTTTACACATCCGCTTCTCGGTACCTCCACTGCACAGATAACACAGATAACCGGCGGAGTAGCACCCAATATGACGCCTGATAATTGCCGGATACTTATGGATATCCGCATGACACCGGGACTTACTTCTCAAATGGTGGTCAGTCAGGCAGAGGCATTTGCAGCAGCCCGCTCGGTGCGAACTGAAGGCAAGTTCCATGTAAAATGCAATATTGTCAATAATCGCAGGGCAATTGAAATAGAAGAATCACATACGCTTGTGAAGAATGTTAAGACTTGTCTTGAAAAAGAAGGTATTCCGGCAGAAAAAACAGGTATTAATTTTTTCACGGACGCATCTATACTTGCGGAGCATAGAACTGATACGGCTGTTCTTCTCTTTGGACCCGGCGAAGCCGATATGGCCCACAAGCCGAATGAGCGGGTGGAGATAGAAAAATACAAGCAATGCATACGTGTACTTATGGATCTGATTGCATCGGAGGTGGACGAGTGAGAGCAACCATCAAGGATATTGCCGCTGCAACCGGATTTTCGGTGACAACGATCTCCCTCGTCCTCAATGATAAAGGCTATAAGATTTCTGATGAAACTAAAAATCTGATTCTGTCGAAGGCGAGAGAGCTTAATTATCGTCCGAATCAGCTTGCTGTAAGCCTTGTAAAACGGCAGAGTAAAACCATAGGTTTTATTGTGCCGGATATTTCAAATGTTTATTTTGCAAATATGGCTAGGGCGATAGATGAGGCCTGCCGTGAAAGTGGTTTCAGCGTCATCCTGTGCAATACCAATGATAGTTATGACCGAGATCGCGAATATATAGATCTTCTGCTCGACAAGGGGGCTGACGGAATAGTATTTATTATGGCAAAAGATAATACCCGAGAAATGGCAGCAGGAGAGATTGATTATCTGGAATCTATTAACATACCGTATGTTGTGGTTGACAGGATTCCGGAGAAACGCAGATGTCCGGCTGTTGGTACTGATCATGAAATAGGCGGTTATTTGGCAACCCGTCATCTGATAAGCCTCGGTCATAAAAGAATTGCCTGTGTTGTAGGCCCGCATGCGACTCAGATGGATTCGGAAGCGCGTTATAGCGGATATTGCAGGGCACTGAAAGAGGCCGGAATTTTGGTGGATGAAAATATCGTGTGCGCCGGTGAATATACTCAGGAGGGCGGAGCTGCTGCTGTGGAAAAAATAATTTCACAGGACTTTACTGCAATTTTTGCCTGCAATGATGCTTCGGCTTACGGAGTGTGCAGAAAGCTTAAGGAATACGGAAAACGAGTGCCGGATGATGTTTCTGTGGTAGGTTATGACGATGTTTTCTATGCGAGAATGCTTGAGGTGCCTCTGACCACAATAAGGCAGCGGGTTCGTGAGATGGGAAGAGAGGCAGTACGGTTGCTTATTAAGCAGATAAAAGAAAATAAAAGACCGGAAAATAAGGTTATATTCGCACCGGAGCTTGTAATTCGTGAAAGTACAGCGAAGATTACATAACTGTAAGTAACAAAAAAAAGAAACATAACAAGGAGGGGCAAAGTGAGGGTGTTGAATTTTGGCTCCCTGAATATTGATTATACATATCAGGTAGACCATTTTGTAAGAGCAGGAGAGACGATGTCTTCCGAGTCATTGCGGGTTTTCAGCGGTGGCAAGGGACTCAATCAGTCGATAGCGCTGAGCAAGGCCGGGGCAGACGTATGGCATGCCGGAGCAGTGGGAGCCGGAGACGGCGATTTCCTCATCGAGCAGATGAAGGCGGCCGGTGTTCATACGGATTTTGTCGAACATCTTGACGGGCAGACGGGACATGCAATTATTCAGAAGGACCCATCGGGGCAGAACTGTATCCTTCTTTATGGAGGTGCGAATCAACGCATTACAAAGGAGATGGCCGATCGGGTTTTGGCTCGGTTTGATGAGAATGATTTCCTGATTTTGCAGAATGAAATCAGCGAGATTGGATATATAATGGAGAAAGCCCATGAAAGAGGCATGAAGATAGTACTTAATCCGTCTCCCATGAATGAAAAGATTTTATCCTATCCACTGGAATATGTAGATTACTTCTTATTAAATGAGGTAGAGGCATCTGATATCTGCGGAATGGATAATGTAAAGGATCCACAGATTTTGATGGAGGGATTGATTAAACGCTTTCCGTATGCTAAGATACTGTTGACACTTGGTGGAGATGGTTCGGTTTACAGAGATGCTGATCAGATTTTTCATCAGGGAATATACAAGGTGTCTGTTGTTGATACAACAGCGGCAGGTGATACATTTACAGGCTATTTTATCAGTGGGCTGCAGCTGGGAGAAAACCCCGAGACTGCGCTTAAACATGCGGCAAAGGCGGCAGCGATTGCTGTTTCAAGACCCGGAGCGGCACCGTCTATTCCGAACAGGGACGAGGTGGTTGCTACCGATTATGCAGCGCATGAACAGTAATAAGTGATTGGATAGAGCCAGTGCAAGCCTTAATGGCAGCTGGCTTTTTTCATGTTTTAAATTCATTTAAATCATTTGGAGAAGGTAGGTATTGAAATGGGAAGAGAACGTTTTTCCTCACGTCTGGGATTCATCCTTATTTCCGCAGGCTGCGCCATAGGCCTCGGAAATGTGTGGAGATTCCCGTACATCGTCGGTCAATACGGGGGCGCGGCGTTTGTACTTATTTATGCGGCTTTTTTAATCCTTTTAGGACTGCCGGTTATTGTCATGGAATATTCCGTGGGCAGGGCAAGTCAGAAGAGTGCGGCACTTTCTTTTGATGTGCTGGAACCGAAGGGAACATTTTGGCATTTTGAAAAATGGTTTGCAATGGCCGGAAATTACATGCTGATGATGTTTTATACTACGGTGGCCGGATGGCTTTTGCTTTATGTATTTAAGATGGCAAAAGGAGATTTTACAGGTCTCGATGCCGATGGAGTAGCAGGCGAATTTAGCAATATGCTTGCAAATCCGGGAATTATGACAGTATTTATGCTGATCTGTGTCGCTTTTTGTTTTTCAATCTGTGCAATGGGACTGCAGAATGGTGTAGAAAAAATAACAAAGGTTATGATGGTTTGCCTTCTGTTCCTTATGATTGTGCTGGCTATTAATTCAGTGCGTATGGAGGGTGGACGTCCCGGACTTGAGTTTTACCTTAAACCTGACTTTGCAAAAATCAAGGAAGTGGGTATCGGTAAGGTTGTATTTGCTGCCCTCGGACAATCGTTTTTTACTTTGAGTATCGGTATCGGTGCCATGGCTATATTTGGCAGTTATATCGGTAAGGAGAGAAGTCTGACAGGTGAGGCTATTAATGTGCTTATACTTGATACACTTGTGGCATTTATGGCAGGACTTATCATTTTTCCGGCGTGTGCCGCATATGGCATTGAGGCAGGACAGGGTCCGAGTCTGATTTTTATTACACTGCCGAATGTATTTAATCACATGGCAGGAGGAAGGTTCTGGGGAACGCTTTTCTTTGTATTTATGACATTTGCAGCGGCATCAACGGTTATAGCGGTATTCCAGAATATCGTGTCATTTGCTACGGATCTGACCGGTTGTTCGATTAAGAAAGCAGTATGTGTCAATATGGTAGCAATCGCAATATTGTCACTTCCATGTGTGCTCGGGTTTAATATTCTGAGCGGATTTATGCCGTTTGGAGAGGGAAGCAATGTACTTGATCTTGAAGATTTTATCGTGAGCAATAACCTGCTTCCGATTGGCAGTCTGGTGTATCTTCTGTTTTGCACCAGCCGTCATGGATGGGGATTTGAAAATTTCCTTAAAGAAGTAAATGCAGGAGAGGGAATAAAATTTCCTCGTAAGGTACGGTTTTATGTATCATATATAGTGCCGATTATTATACTGGTTATATTTATTCAGGGCTACTGGAGCAAATTCTTCCAGTAAAGAAAAAAAGAAGTCCGTGTAGGGCTTCCTTTTTTTACTCTTTTTTTACACACTTTTGTTAATTCTGTATAAACTGAAAACAGAATTTTGTCATTTGTACTGATTTTTGTACAGTGTAAAGAGGGGACAAGTTTAATTTTTCAATTGTTAATTTTTTTTCTATGTGCTATACTATACGCGGTAGATTCTGACTCCGGTCTCCGATAATAATTTAACAATTAAAGCCCAAAAAGATAGTTGTTAGAAGATATCCGGATATTGGATGAGGGAAAATTTTGTAAGAGAAAGAGGGTTTAATTGATGGGTTTGGCTACATTTATAGGCGGCATTCATCCATACGAGGGTAAAGAACTGTCTGAGGATAAGCCGATCAAAGTTCTCGAACCATTGCAGGGCGAGATTATGGTTTATCCGCTGTCCCAGCATATTGGCGCACCTGCGAAACCACTGGTTGCAAAGGGCGATCGCGTGCTGAAAGGCCAGATCATTGCAGAGTCCGGTGGCTTTATTTCTGCCAATGTACTCAGCTCCGTTTCAGGTACTGTAAAGGGAATTGAGTCGAAAAGAGTTGCCAACGGTGCAATGGTACAGTCAATTCTTGTGGAGAATGACGGTGAAGATGAGGCGATCGAGGGCTTCGGAACAGACAGGGATGTTACAAAGCTGTCAAAAGAGGAGATCCGTAAGATCGTGAAGGACGCAGGTATCGTAGGCCTGGGCGGTGCCGGATTCCCGACACATGTAAAGCTGACTCCGAAGGACGAGAATGAGATTGATCATGTCATTGTCAACGGTGCGGAATGTGAACCGTATCTGACCAGCGATTATCGCATGATGATGGAACGTCCGGAGCAGATTATCGGTGGTCTGAAGGTTATGCTTCAGCTGTTTGATAACGCAAAGGGAATTATCGGTATTGAGAATAACAAGCCTGAGGCAATCAAAAAGATTACCGAGATGGTTAAGGATGAACCGAGAATTGAGGTATGTCCACTTCTCACGAAGTATCCGCAGGGTGGTGAGCGTACACTCATTTATGCAGTGACCGGTCGTGAGATCAATTCTACCATGCTGCCGGCAGATGCAGGCTGCATCGTAGACAATATTGATACAGTAGCTTCTATATATAATGCTGTATGCAAATCAACTCCGCTTATCAGAAAGATTATCACTGTAACAGGTGATGCCATAGCAGAACCGCAGAACTTCGAAGTGCGTCTGGGAACCAATTACCAGAGACTTGTAGAGGCAGCCGGCGGTTTCAAGCAGGAACCGGAAAAGATCATATCAGGCGGTCCTATGATGGGACAGGCTCTTTTCACTATTGATTTTCCGGTAGCGAAGACATCTTCCGCACTCACTACATTTACAAAGGATCAGGTTTCAGCGATGGAGCCGTCACCATGTATCCGTTGCGGACGCTGTGTGGGCGTGTGTCCTGAGCACCTTGTACCTCCGCTGATGATGAAGGCATCCACAAAGCATGACCTTGAGAAATTCCAGAGCTTAAATGGTATGGAATGTGTCGAGTGCGGATGCTGTGCATACACATGTCCGGCAAGACGACCGCTGACGCAGGCATTCAAAGAGATGCGTAAGGCTGTCGTAGCCAGCCGCAGAAAGTAGGAGGTGGGAAGAAATGGAAAAATTATTTAAAGTATCGTCATCGCCTCATGTTCGCGGAAATGTTACGACACAGCGCCTGATGTTTGACGTGGTGATCGCCATGATTCCTGCCAGTGTATATGGCGTATGGCAGTTCGGTCTGAATGCACTTCTGGTTATTATCGCTACAGTGATTGCCAGTGTGGCAGCTGAGTATATTTATGAGAAACTGATGCACAAGCCGATCACTGTTACTGACGGCAGTGCGGTTGTTACAGGTATGATTCTTGCGCTGAATATGCCTCCGGAAATCCCGGTATGGATTCCGATTCTTGGTGCATTCTTTGCAATTATTGTTGTAAAACAGCTTTATGGCGGTTTGGGACAGAACTTCATGAACCCGGCACTGGCAGCCAGATGTTTCCTTCTGACTTCATTTGCACTCTTCATGAACAATTTCTCCTCAGCAAAGCTTGGTTTTGACAGCGTCACGGGAGCAACTCCGCTGGCACAGCTTAGAGCCGGAGAGGCAGTTGATCTTACTTCTTTGATTGTAGGTAGAATTCCGGGTACTATCGGTGAGGTATCCGTGATTGCACTTCTTATCGGAGCTATTTACATGATTGTCCGCAAAGTTATAAGCCCGGTTATCCCGGTTATCTACATTGCGACGGTATTCGTATTTACATTTATTTTTGGCGGATTCAACCTGACATATTCTCTCAGTGAGATCTGCGCAGGTGGTCTTGTATTCGGTGCATTCTTTATGGCTACCGATTATGTTACCAGTCCTCTGACTCCTAAGGGACAGATTGTGTACGGACTGATTCTCGGTATCGTAACCGGTATCTTCCGTCTCTGGGGTGCATCTCCGGAAGGCGTTTCCTATGCAATCATTTTCAGCAACCTTTTGGTTCCGCTGATTGAGCGCTTTACGCTTCCGACAGCATTTGGAAAAGGAGGTCAGAAGAAATAATGAATCAGATTATCAAAAATACAGTCATCCTTTTCATCATTACTCTGGTGGCAGGTATATGTCTCGGAACAGTACATGATATTACTCTGGAGCCGATTGCACAGGCACAGGAGGCATCAGCTACCAAAACTTATCAGGAGGTTTATCCTGATGCAGCCAGCTTTGACGCACCGGCTGAACTGACTGATGCAGTGACAGCTGTGGCTGACAGCATCTCTGAATGGGGATACGGAAAAGTCACCATCAACGATGCAAAAGAGGCACTTGACGCTGATGGCAACAAGATCGGTTACCTGATTACATCTACCTCTGCCGAGAGTTACGGCGGCAACGTGCAGATTGCAGTCGGTATTACCAACGAAGGTGAGCTGACAGGCATCGGCTTTTTAAGTATCAGTGATACACCGGGTCTGGGCATGAAAGCAAAAGAACCGGATTTCAAGGATCAGTTTACAGGTAAGAAAGCTGAGAAACTGGAAGTTACAAAGACAGGCGCGTCTGCAGATAATCAGATTGAAGCCATCAGTGGTGCAACCATCACTTCCAAGGCAGTTACAAATGCAACAGATGCAGCTATCTATTTTGTAGCTAACTGCCTGGCACAGTAGGAGGTGGAAAGATTATGAATAAATATGTAGAGCGCGTATATAATGGTATCTGGAAAGAAAATCCTATTTTCGTTCAGATGCTGGGTCTGTGTCCGACTCTGGCGGTAACAACTTCCGCCATCAACGGTCTCGGCATGGGACTTTCAACAACAGCCGTTCTGATTGCGGCAAACTTTCTGATTGCATTGCTTCGTAAGATCATTCCGGACGGTGTTCGTCTTCCGGCAGAGATCGTAGTCGTAGCATCCTTCGTAACCATTGTTGATATGTTGATGGAAGGTTTTGTCCCGAGTCTGTATGCTTCACTGGGACTTTACATTCCGCTGATCGTAGTTAACTGTATCATTCTTGGCCGTGCCGAAGCATTTGCCATGAAGAATGGCCCGGTCCTTTCTGCCTTTGACGGTATCGGTATGGGACTTGGATTTACGGTTGCTCTGGCACTTATCGGTTCATTCCGTGAACTTCTCGGTGCAGGTACCATCTTCGGTATCCAGATTATGCCTTCTTCCTATCAGCCGATTTCTATCTTCATTCTGGCACCGGGTGCATTCTTTGTTCTGGCTTGCCTGACTGCACTTCAGAATCGCCTGAAGATGCCGAGTGCAACCAATGGCTCTGTCAAAGAGAAGAAATCCGGCGGATGCTGCAGCGGTGACTGCTTAAGCTGTGCAGGCCACGAGACAGAAGTTAAGAAGGAACAGGAGGAGAAGTGATGAAAGAATTACTTATTATTGCGATAAGCTCGGCGTTAGTAAGCAACGTCGTACTGAGCCAGTTCCTCGGTATCTGCTCCTTCGTCGGCGTATCAAAAAAAGTTGAAACTGCAGCCGGTATGGGTGGTGCGGTAATCTTCGTTATTACCATTGCCTCTATCGTAGCAAATTTGATTTATCAGTTCGTTCTGGCACCGCTCGGTATCGATTATCTGAAAACCATTGTTTTCATTCTCGTTATCGCAGCACTGGTTCAGATCGTTGAGATGTTCTTAAAGAAGTGCATGGTTTCCCTGTACAATGCCCTTGGTGTATTCCTTCCGCTGATTACAACAAACTGTGCGGTTCTTGGTGTTGCTCTGACAAACGTTCAGAATGGCTATGGATTTTTCCAGAGTGTGGTAAATGGTGTGGGTACAGCCGTTGGTTATACTATCTCCATCATCCTTCTGGCAGGTATCCGTGAGCATATCGAAGGAAATGATATCCCATATAACTTTCAGGGATCTCCTATCGTACTCGTAACAGCTGGTCTGATGGCTATTGCATTTCTCGGATTTTCCGGATTACTGTAGAAGGAGGATACGAAGATGGATATTAATTCAATTATTATAGCTGCTGTCGTTATCGCGGCAGTCGGTATCATTGTAGGTGTCGGCCTTGGCCTGTTCGGTGCGAAGTTTAAGGTAGAAGTTGATGAGAAAGAGGCAGCTGTCCGTGAAGAGCTGCCGGGTAATAACTGCGGTGGTTGTGGTTATCCGGGTTGTGATGGTCTTGCAAAGGCCATCGCAGAAGGCAAAGCTCCGGTAAATGCCTGCCCTGTAGGCGGTGCTCCGGTTGGCGAGAAGATCGCTGCTATCATGGGCGTTGAAGCCGGTTCCTCTGAAAAGAAGGTAGCCTTCGTTAAATGTAAGGGTACCTGTGACAAGACAAAAGTGCAGTATGAGTATCACGGTATTGAGGACTGTGCAAAGGCATCTGTAGTGCCAGGTGGCGGTGCAAAGGCATGTTCATATGGATGTACCGGATTCGGTACATGTGTAAAAGCATGTAAATTTGATGCAATCCACGTGGTTGATGGTGTTGCAGTGGTAGACAAAGAGAAGTGTGTAGCCTGTGGTGCTTGCGTCGCAGCCTGCCCGAAACAGCTTATCGCTCTTGTACCTTACAAATCCAAACATCTGGTACAGTGCAGCTCACACGATCGCGGACCTGCGGTTAAAGCAGCATGCCAGGTTGGATGTATCGGATGTACACTTTGTACTAAGCAGTGTAAATTTGACGCAATTCATATGGATAACAACGTTGCGGTTGTTGACTATGAGAAGTGTGTAAATTGCGGTGCATGTGCAGCAAAGTGCCCGGTTAAGGTTATACTGTAAAAAGAAAACTGAATGAAAAAAATCCGGCTAAACCGTTGAAAATATGGTTTAGCCGGATTTTTTTATTTATCGTAGATTATGATATTGGGGAACACATCTGATACCAGATTGCTCCGCACGATGTGCTCTCGCAATTTTCAAAAACATTCGTAATTCGCTCATTTTTCTTTGAAAAATGGCTACTTACTCATGTTTTTGGCGGGTCCCAAGGTCACAAATTCTCTCGCAAGCAAGCTTGCGTCGAATTTCTGACCTTTTGACCCTGGTATCACACGTTAAAGCGGAAGAGTACTACATCTCCGTCTTTTACTACATATTCCTTGCCTTCCATGCGAACCAGGCCTTTTTCTCTTGCTGCGTTGTATGAACCACAATCCAGCAGATCTTGATAATTTACTACCTCGGCCTTGATGAAACCACGCTCAAAATCGGAGTGAATCTTTCCGGCTGCCTGAGGTGCCTTAGTACCTACTTTGATGGTCCATGCACGAGTCTCAGTTTCTCCTGCGGTAAGATAGCTTATAAGACCAAGCAGACGATAGCTTGCGGCAATCAGCTTTTCAAGACCTGATTCGGTAAGACCAAGGTCTTCCAGAAACATCTTCTTCTCATCTTCATCCAGTTCAGCAATTTCCTGCTCGATCTGAGCGCAGATAACGAAGACCTCGTTGTCGTTTTCAGCGGCAAATTCACGAACCTGTTTTACATATTCATTAGAAGCACCATCATCTGACAAATCATCTTCGGAAACGTTAGCTGCGAAAATAACCGGTTTCCAGGTCAGAAGGTCAAGAGTGTTGATAAATGCCAGTTCATCGTCGTCTTCAGGCTCAAAACTCTTAGCCAGTTTACCATCTTCAAGATGTGCATAAAGCTTCTTTAAAGTGTCAAGCTCCTTTGCAAGTGCCTTATTGCCCATGGCACTCTTGGTTGTCTTGGCAATACGGCGTTCAAGAACTTCCATATCGGAGAATATGAGTTCAAGGTTGATGGTCTCGATATCACGGAGTGGATTTACACTGCCATCAACATGGATGACGTTAGGATCTTCAAAACAGCGGACAACATGCACGATGGCATCAACCTCACGGATGTTGGCAAGAAACTGGTTTCCGAGACCTTCTCCTTTGGAAGCACCTTTGACAAGTCCGGCAATGTCAACGAACTCGATAACAGCCGGAGTTATTTTGGCTGAATTATAAAGAGCAGCTAGCTGTCCCAGTCTCGGATCCGGAACAGGAACTACACCTACGTTTGGATCAATGGTGCAGAATGGATAATTGGCTGACTCGGCGCCTGCCTTGGTCAGAGAATTGAAAAGTGTACTTTTGCCAACGTTTGGCAGTCCTACGATACCTAACTTCATGATAAATGTCCTTTCTATATTACAGAAAATTGTTCAACAATATATTTTTTCAACTATACAAGGATACCATAAAATAGAAATAAATAAAAGTGTAAACATAAACATTAGGTATATATAAGGCTGTTTTTCAGGCTGCGTATGAATAACAACTTTCAAACAACAGCATAGTATTGTGTGAATTATCAAAAAATAAATAGCTTGACGAAAAAATGATAAGCGTTTATAATGAAGCCATTAAAAAAAGCGTAGGGCAGAGACGCCGTATTAGGGTCTCTATCCTGCGCTTTTCGTATTATAGGAAATTGTTCTGCAGTCTAACTATAATACAAAAAAGTCATTTCATGGGAACATCCTGTGGATGAAAAGAGGGAGGATGACAGTCATGAAAAATTTGATTCTTCATGAAAATCAGATCAATCAGCAGTTGGCTCGATATGGTGTGAAATTTGGTATTTATAAAAACGGTACATTTAAAGAACGTCTTTTTCCGTTTGATCCCATTCCGCGTGTTATATCTTCAGAGGAGTGGGAAAGCCTTGAAAAAGGATTAAGGCAGAGGGTCGATGCCTTAAATCTTTTTTTAAAGGATATTTACGGTGAAAAGAATATACTTAAGGATGGAGTTGTTCCGGAAGACTTTGTATACCGCTCTCCGGGATATCTGGTGCAGTGTGAGGGAATCACACCGCCGGGCGGAATCTACAGCCATATTTCAGGAATTGACCTCGTAAAAGGTAAGGATGGTGTATGGTATGTGCTTGAAGACAACCTAAGGATACCGTCAGGAGCCAGTTATCCGTTGATAGCCCGCACGCTCTGCAGGCGCTCAAGTCCGGAAACATTCAAAAAAAATCATGTGATGGATAATCGTGACTATGGAAAATTGCTGCGGGAGACGATGGACAGTGTAAATACAGGCGGTATCAATGTCGTATTTACTCCTGGGCGATACAATGCTGCTTATTTTGAACATTCTTATCTGGCAGAAAAATCAGGGTCCGTGCTGGCAGAGGCAGGGGATTTGTATGTAGATGATGCAACCCTGTATTATCGTTCGGCAGCCGGGGATCGCAAGGTAGGAGCAATTTACCGCCGTGTCAGTGATGAATATATGGATCCGCTGACATTTGAACCGGAATCATTGATTGGCATTCCAAATCTTATGAGCGCTTACCGCGCAGGCAATGTTGCGGTATTGAATGCATTTGGCAATGGAGTGGCTGATGACAAGGGTATATATTATTTTGTACCTAAGATGATAGAATATTATCTGCATGAAAAAGCTATTCTAAATAATGCACCGACTTATCTGCCATTTTATGAGGAAGACAGAGAATATGTACTGTCACATATAGATACTCTTGTTATAAAAGATGTGGCGGAAGCCGGAGGCTATGGAGTAGTATTCGGAAATAAACTGGATGAGAAGGCGAGAGAAGATTTAAAACAGCTGATTATAAGAGAGCCGAGAAGATTTATCGCACAGGAAGTTATTGATTTTCAGGATCTTCCGATTATGGATGAAGGAGAACAGGTGGAACGAAAGGCAGATCTTCGTGCATTTGTTCTGTCAGGCGCAAACGAGACGAAAGTCTGGCCGAGCGGTCTGACAAGATTTTCTCGAAATGCGGACAGCTTTATTGTTAACTCATCACAGGGAGGAGGATTCAAGGACACATGGATCATGTTGGATTAAGTACACAAAATCGTCTGTTTTGGCTTGGACGATACAGCGAGAGGGTATATACTACTATTCAGATAATATATGATAAATTTGACCAGCTCATAGACGGAAAGGCACCGGATTTTAAAGATTTTTGCAGAAGATTAGGTATCCCGTGCGACACGGATGATGCGGAAGAGTTCTGCAGAGACTTTTTATTTGACAAAAACTCACAGTCATCGGTTGCGTCAAGTATTGAAAATATGCTTGGAAACGGAATGGTGTTAAGGGAAATCATTTCAACACCGACGCTGGCATATCTTGAGATGTCCCATAATGCCATGGTGCTGGCCTCAAAAAGCGACAGCCCGGGTGTGCAGCTTCAGTGGGTTTTGGACGATATCATGGCTTTCAGAGGAAGTATGGATGATGCCATTGAAAACGAAAAAATCAGGAATATAGTAAAATCAGGAGCACTGGTTGAGCGTCTCAGCCTGATGCTGCGTCTGGAATGGCATACGGAAAACCTTGACAGGGAGCTTAGAAAACTGATGAGACGCCTTTACAAAACAGGGCTTGAAACCGATAAAGAGGCACGAGAGCTGCTGAATGATATAGTTATTGAGCGAAAACAGGCAGATAAGGACCTGCTTTTGCACAGCATAGAGGGGTTGTTTATTGTATGAGCCGCAGGCTTGAATTTTTTTATGATGTTTTGCTTGAATTTGACTCACCGGTTATCAATCATTCCTTTGTTCTTAGAACTATACCGCATTCGTTTGCGGGACAATGGGTGGAAAATGTGAAACTAGAGCTGAATCCGCCTGCTTCATACGATATTCAGTATGACAGTTTCGGAAATGTACTTCAAGTTGGATATTTGTCCGAACCTCATGGCCATTTTCATTATAAAGTAAGCGGCACTGTGCTTAGAGATATGTCTTCGGATAAAATGACTGAATCGATCGAAAAATCTATATCAAACGAAACATTTAGTGTAAAAAATCATAATCAGTGTGTGGCGGATCAGTGCGTGGCAGAAGAAAATTTTGATGCAGTCGGAGATTTCTCACCGGTATGGCGGCTGCCTACACGATTTACGGCATTTTCAAGCGAGATTCAGAAGTTTTTCGATGCGCTCACGTTTCCGGAAGAAAAAAAAGAGCTGGCGTGGTATTTGTGCGAATCCGTACATAAAAATATGCATTATACGCCGGGGATGACCGGAGTGTCTACCACGGCGGCTGAGGCATTTTTGGCGGGAGGCGGTGTGTGTCAGGATTTTGCCCATCTTTATCTTGCACTGGCACGGGAGGCCGGACTTTCGGCGCGCTATTGCAATGGTATTACCGAGGGCGAGGGAGCAAGTCATGCCTGGTGTGAGGTTTTGCTTGACGGAAAATGGACGGGGATCGACCCGACAAGAAACAAATGGACTGATGAAGGTTATATCAGGTTTAATATAGGCAGAGATTTTTCAGATTGTCCGATGGAACGCGGAATTTTAAAAGGATGCGGCAATCAGAAGCAGATTGTCTGCATGAAAGTATGGCAAGTCGAAGGAGATTAAGATGAAATGATAAGGCAGATTGTAAATGTTCCATTATCTGTGGGAGAAAATCTTGTGATTCAGAAGCAGAGGATAGGAGTGGGGCAGAAACGTTTGTGTGTTGTCACAGGCACACATGGAGATGAATTGGAAGGACAGTATGTTGCCTGGAAACTGTCATGCCTTTTGAATGAAAATAAAGATAAGCTCGATGGTATTGTAGATATATATCCGGCTTTGAATCCACTGGGAATCAGCACTATGACAAGGGGAATTCCACAATGCGACTTGGACATGAACCGGACATTTCCGGGGAGTGATAGGGGAAGCCAGTCAGAATATATTGCCCATGAAATAATACAGGATCTGGCGGGTGCTGATGCCTGCATAGATATACATGCAAGCAATATATATCTGCGCGAAATACCGCAGGTGCGCATCAATGTTAATACAGCAGAAAAACTGATTCCGCTGGCAAAACATATGAATATGAATCTGCTCTGGATTCATGCGGCAGCAACCGTACTTGAGTCGACACTGGCTCACAGTTTAAACAGTATAGGTACGCCTACACTTGTAGTCGAGATGGGCATCGGCATGCGTGTTACCCGCTCATACGGAGACCAGTTAATTGCAGGAATATTTTCCCTGATGTCGCATCTTGGAATGTGGAAGGCACCGGTTATGCCCGTATCACCTCCTATTATAAGTTCGGATGGCCATGTATCCTTTGTAAATGCAGACAGAACAGGAATTTTCTTCCCATCTGTGGAACATGGTTCCTGTGTTTCAAAGGATCAGGAGATTGGAATAATTGCAGATCCTCTCAATGGATCAGTAAGTCAGGTAGTGAAAGCACCTGCAGCCGGTTTGCTCTTTACACTGCGGGAGTATCCTGTGGTATATGAGGGCTCGCTTATTGCCCGTATTCTTGGAGGTGCGATGTGAAGGAAATAACACTTTTTACGTTGGAAACACCATATAGACAGCCTCTTCAGGTAAAAGGCTATATGTTTGGTAAATATGGAGAAAAGAGTTTAGCCGTAATGGGAGCTCTTCGCGGAAACGAGATACAGCAGCTTTATGTATGCGGATGTCTGATTAAAGAACTAAAGAAGCTGGAACATGACGGAAAATTGACAGATGATTGCGGTATACTGGTGGTTCCGTGTGCGAACCAATTTTCCATGAACGTAGGCAGACGATTCTGGGCGGCCGACAATACAGATATTAACCGGATGTTTCCGGGCTATCTTCAGGGGGAAACAACTCAGCGGATAGCAGCACGGATTTTTGAAGCATTGCAGGGCTATAAATATGGCATACAGATGGCAAGCTTTTATCTTCCCGGAGATTTCCTTCCCCACGTCCGTATGATGGAGACCGGCTATCAGCATATTGAAGATGCCGATGATTTCGGACTTCCATATGTGGTCCTTCGCTCCCCTCAGCCGTATGATACGACAACTCTAAATTATAACTGGCAGATCTGGAATACGCAGGCATTTTCGCTTTATACGAGAGAGACAGATTCGATAGATCAGGTTACTGCAAGGCAGGCGGTTGATTCGGTATTACATTTTTTACGCGCAAAGGGCCTTTGCAATATTGATTGTGTCCCTATGGAAGAAAAACCACACTTTTTCAGAGAGGATACCCTACATACCGTATTGTCAGGTTCTGGAGGCCTTCTTATCAGGCAGAAAGAGCCGGGGGATGCAGTGAAGGCGGGAGAGCTTTTGGGAGAGATTCTTGACCCGTGCACAGATACGGTTCTAGAGCCGCTCTATGCGAAAATAGACGGAAGAGTTTTCTTTGCTCATAAGGCGCAGCTTATCGGCGGACATGAAGTAGCATTCAGGCTGATACCTGATTCTACTGCGTTATGATACAGCATTTTCAGTTAAAAAATGATGTCTTAGGACGATAACCACAGCTTGCCCATAATGGTTTGGGAGAGCTTATTTTGCTTGACAGAAGTTACAAAAACGTATAGAATTAAATCGTTGTATTTTGTACAATGAAAACTAAATAAGGAGGTGCTCCTGTGTCACAAGTAATAATTGCGGTTATAGTTACAGGTATTGTTGTAGCAGCTATTACTTGGGTCGTAGCGAACCAATATCGTCAGAAGACATATGAGGCAAAGATTGGCAGCGCTGAAGAACGATCCAGGGAAATAATAGATGAAGCATTGAAAATTGCTGAGACAAAGAAGCGAGAAGCTCTCCTTGAAGCGAAGGAAGAGTCATTAAAGACTAAGAATGAGCTTGAGAAAGAAACAAAGGAAAGAAGAGCTGAGCTTCAGCGCTATGAAAGACGTGTACTGAGCAAAGAAGAAAACCTGGACAAAAAAGCAGAGGCTATGGAAAAGCGTGAAGCGGGTATGAATGTCAAGGAGGAGGCACTCAAGAGAAAGACTGCGGAGGCAGAGGCTCTCTATGAGAAAGGCATGCTGGAATTGGAAAATATTTCCGGTTTAACCTCTGAGCAGGCAAAGGAATATCTGCTGCGTTCCGTGGAAGAGGATGTAAAGCATGATACAGCTAAGCTTATCAAGGATCTCGAAGCCAAGGCCAGAGAAGAAGCTGATAAGAAGGCTAAGGATTATGTGGTAACAGCTATCCAGCGCTGTGCTGCAGATCATGTGGCTGAGACAACGGTATCAGTCGTACAGCTTCCTAATGATGAGATGAAGGGACGAATTATCGGACGTGAGGGAAGAAATATTCGTACACTGGAGACTCTGACAGGGGTGGAACTCATCATCGATGATACACCTGAGGCAGTTGTTTTATCAGGATTTGACCCTATTCGAAGAGAGGTAGCACGTATTGCGCTGGAACGCTTGATTGTGGACGGTCGTATTCATCCGGCCAGAATCGAGGAAATGGTAGAAAAGGCACAGAAAGAAGTGGAGAACATGATGCGCGAGGAAGGAGAGGCAGCTCTTCTGGAAGTTGGCATCCATGGTATCCATCCGGAACTTGTCAAACTGCTTGGTAAGATGAAGTTCAGAACAAGCTATGGTCAGAATGCATTGAAGCATTCGATTGAGGTTGCACAATTGACCGGACTTTTGGCAGCTGAGGTTGGCGTTGATGTACGCACAGCTAAACGCGCAGGTTTATTACATGATATTGGAAAAGCGGTAGATCACGAGCAAGAGGGAACTCACGTAGAACTGGGTGTGGCACTTTGTAAGAAGTATAAGGAGTCAGCAACTGTTATTAATGCAGTAGAGGCACATCATGGTGATGTTGAAGCACAGAGTTTGATCGCATGTCTTGTGCAGGCGGCTGATACGATTTCCGCAGCTCGTCCGGGTGCAAGAAGAGAGACTCTGGAAACTTATACAAATCGTCTGAAACAATTGGAGGATATTACCAATTCGTATAAGGGCGTTGATAAGTCATATGCGATTCAGGCAGGTCGTGAGGTACGTGTCATGGTTGTACCTGAACAGGTCAGCGATGATGATATGGTTCTGATGGCGAGAGAGATTTCAAAACGTATTCAGGAAGAGTTACAGTATCCGGGACAGATAAAGGTTAATGTAATCCGTGAGTCGAGAGTTACCGAGTTCGCCAAATAGGTTAGCAACATGGTTTGCGAAATCAATTAAAAATGAAAGCTACGTCGACACACATAGTGTTTTGACGCGTTTGGCGGCATATGCTTATTCCGATTTTGATACGGAAAAGCATATTGTTCGCTTAAATAAAAGTCTTATGGATGTGAGATGCATTCATGGGACTTTTTTGTTTCATGGGAAAATGCGACCTATGAAACAAAAATTTAGTACATATGGAGGGAGATTGATACTATGGCTAAAATTGGTTTTATTGGAATGGGAAATATCGGCTACGCGATTATGCGCAGCTTGCTTAATAAATATGAAAAAGAAGATATTACTTTTACTGATCTTAATCGTAAAAGAGTAGCACAGGTGGAAAAAGAGACCGGTGTAAAGGCGGTAGATACTAATCAGGACTGTGCTGACAATGCGAAGTATATTGTATTGGCTGTAAAACCGCAGTTTTATGATAATGTACTTGCTGATATCAAGGATCATGTAACTAAGGACAACATCATTATTTCAATTGCACCGGGTATTACGATAGACAGTGTCAATGAAAAACTTGGCGGTGACCGCCGCATCGTTCGTGCCATGCCGAATACACCGGCTTTGATTGGCGAAGGCATGACAGGCGTTTGCTATGATAAGAAATTGTTTGAAGAGACTGAAAAACAGATGATCAGCAATTTCTTTGAATCTTTCGGTATGATGGAAATTGTTCCGGAGTATATGATGAATGCGGTTGTATGTATCAGTTCAAGCGCACCGGCGTACATCTATATGTTTATTGAAGCGTTGGCTGATGCAGGTGTAAAGTATGGAATGCCGCGCGATGTTGCATACCGTATGGCAGCCCAGGGAGTTGTGGGAAGTGCGAAGATGGTATTAGAGACAGGCAAACATCCGGGTGCGCTTAAGGACGAGGTTTGCTCTCCGGGTGGCACAACGATTTATGCAGTAAGCGTTCTGGAAGAGTATGGTCTGAGAAATGCAGTAATCAAGGCATGTGATGCATGCTATGATAAGTGTATCGATCTTAAATAATCAAAATGATACTAGGGTCAAAAGGTCAGAAATTCGACGCAAGCTTGCTTGCAGAAAATTTCTGACCTTGGGACCCACCAAAAACATGAGTAAGTAGCTATTTTTCGATGAAAATGGAGGAAAATATGCAGGACGAATTAAATAAAAAAGTGTCTTCGAATGAAATTCCGGTAAAACGTCTGAATCGTGAGCTTAAATATCAGGGGACTATTTTAAAGGTATATGAGGACACGGTCGAGGTTAATGGGCATCAGGCAAAATGGGATTTTATTCATCATGATGGGGCAGCAGCGATACTTCCTGTAACCGATGACGGAAAAATCCTCATGGTACGTCAGTATCGCAATGCACTTGACAGATATACGCTGGAAATTCCGGCCGGAAAGCTTGATTCGCCGGATGAAGCAAAAATTGATTGTGCTTACCGGGAATTGGAAGAAGAGACCGGATACAGTTGTGCTCATCTGGAGTATCTCATGAGTGTAAATACAACGATTGCATTTTGCGATGAGGCTTTGGATATTTTTCTGGCGCGCAATCTTGTAAAAACGCATCAGAATCTTGACCCTGATGAGGAGATAGAAGTAGAGGCGTGGGAACTTTCGGATCTTCTGAAATTGATTTATGAAGGCAAGCTTACTGATGGAAAAACAGTATCGGGAATTCTTGCATATGCATGCAAGAATAAACAGAACTGACATGGTAAGGAAAAATCGAATTGTTATGACAGACGGAGGCATGAGCATAGATGTCAGAAAAAATATCTAGGGTGCAAGGCTCAGATTCAACAGATGAAACAACAGTGCTTTGCGGCGCAAATTCTTATGTTGAAAAGTATTATTTTAATGAGTTGTTTTCTGAACTTCCGGAATCGATCAAACAGGAATTGCAGATTATGTGTGTTATGTACACTGAGGATATCGGCGGGATTATTCTGCTCGAATTTGCACCTGACGGAAGATTACAATTTAAGGTTGAAGCCGAGGAAAATGACTATCTTTTTGACGAAATAGGAAGCGCTTTGAAGATTAAACAGTATCAGTCGGAAAAACGTGAGCTGATGGAATCACTGGAACTATATTATAAGGTCAAAGTGTTGGGAATACCGGCAAACGAATTACTCGATGATGAGCAGATGAGTCGATATCAGGAAGATTAAGATTTTCAAAAGCAAGACTTTGCGAAAGCAGGGTTAATAAAAATTAAGGGTATAATTAAGCAGAAAATGAAAATTGGCAATGTAGTATTAAAAAATGCCGTTGCACTGGCACCTATGGCAGGAGTAACAGATCTCCCTTTTAGGCTGCTTTGTAAAGAGCAGGGATGCGGGCTTATGTACACTGAGATGGTCAGTGCAAAGGCACTTCTTTATAAAAATAAGAATACGAAACCTTTGTTGGAAACTATGCCTGAGGAAGAACAGGTTGCTGTGCAGCTTTTTGGATCGGATCCGGATATTATGAGTGAAATGGCATTGCAGCTGGAAGAAGGACCGTATGCAATTATTGATGTAAATATGGGATGCCCTGTACCGAAGATTGTGAATAACGGTGAGGGCTCTGCATTGATGAAAAATCCAAAGCTAGCAGAACAAATTTTGACAAAGATGGTAAAAAAACTTCACAAACCTGTTACCGTGAAGTTTCGCAAAGGATTTAACGACGCAAACATCAATGCGGTCGAATTTGCCAAAATGGCGGAAAGCTGTGGAGTGGCGGCTGTTGCAGTGCATGGCCGGACAAGAGAACAATACTATTCCGGAAACGCGGATTGGGATATTATCAGGCAGGTAAAAGAGTCTGTATCGATTCCTGTTTGGGGAAACGGTGATGTATTTACACCGGAGGATGCGAAAAGGATGAAAGATGAAACCGGCTGTGACGGAATTATGGTGGCGCGCGGAGCTAAGGGAAATCCGTGGCTGTTTAAGAGAATTACGCATTATCTGGGAACTGGAGAACTGCTCCCGGAACCTACAGCAAAAGAGGTTAAAGAGATGATCGTGCGTCACGGGAAGCTGCAAACTGATTTTCGAGGTGAAGAAATTGCGATGCGTGAGATGAGAAAGCATGTCGCATGGTATACTGCCGGATTTCCGCATTCCTCATCTCTTCGTAATGACATTAATCATGTAGAAACGCTTGAAGAGCTGGAAAAACTGGTGGATGAAAGAATATAGGATTAATGTTCATGAGTATTGTCTGCGTTTTGGCAATTTTTGGATTTTGTCAGGTGTTTTTGAATTGTGTCAAGCGTTTTTGGATTGTTGACATTAAACAAAGAATCATGTATAATAATGCGATGCATTATCAGAAATGTTGTGTTATTCGCAATGATTCATATAGAAGGAAGGATAGCTGTCATGGCAGAAAAGAAGAATATTTTAACTTACACGGGACTTAAGAAATATGAAGATGAACTTCATGATTTAAAGGTAAATAAGCGTCAGGAGATTGCTCAGAAGATTAAAGAGGCCAGAGAGCAGGGAGATCTGTCAGAGAACGCCGAGTATGATGCAGCGAAGGATGAACAGAGAGATATTGAGGCCAGAATTGTTGATCTTGAGAAGCTTTTGAAAAATGCGGAAGTAGTTGTTGAGGATGAAATTGACCTTGACAAGATAAGCATCGGCTGTCAGGTTAAAGTGCTTGATATCGAAGAAGATGAGGAAATGGAATTTAAAATCGTAGGATCTACCGAGGCTAACAGCCTTGAACATAAAATTTCCAATGAATCTCCTGTAGGACGTGCATTGCTTGGTAAAAAAGCAGGTGAGACCGTAGATGTAGAGACACAGGCCGGAATTATTCAGTATAAGATTCTGGAGATCCAGAGAGTATCATAAAGAGGCGAAGGAGTGAAAGAGAAAGTGGCAGAGCAGAATAAGAATGAAGAAAAGGATCTAAATCAGTTATTAAAGGTGCGTCGTGAAAAACTGAAAGAACTTCAGGATAATGGTAAGGATCCATTTCAGATTACAAAATACAACCAGACTCACCATTCTTCTGAGGTAAAAGCTCTTTATGAGGCTCATGAGTCAGAAATTCTGGCAGGAAGAGCTCCTCTTAATACTGATGGAATGGATGAGGCACAGGCCAGAGAGGCGAAGAAAGCAGATTATAATGAGAGAAGAGCTATCATGGATGCGCAGCCGATCCGTGTATCGGTTGCCGGACGTATGATGTTCAAACGTGTCATGGGAAAAGCTTCTTTCTGCAATATCCGTGATTTAAAAGGAACTATTCAGATATACGTTGCAAGAGACGGCATCGGTGAAGATTCCTATGCAGATTTCAAAAAATCTGATATCGGTGATATCTACGGTGTAGAGGGTTACGCATTCCGCACGATGACCGGTGAGGTTTCCATCCACGCAGAGAAGATGACTCTGCTTAGCAAGAGTTTGCAGATTCTTCCTGAAAAATATCACGGAATTACCGATACAGATATGCGTTATCGCCAGAGATATGTTGATCTGATTATGAATGAGGATGTAAAGGAAACATTCATTAAGCGTTCACAGATCATCAAGGAGATTCGTACATTCCTGGCAGGCAGAGATTTCATGGAAGTGGAGACTCCTACATTGGTATCTAATGCAGGCGGTGCTGCCGCACGTCCGTTTGAAACTCATTACAATGCATTGGATGAGGACGTAAAGCTCAGAATCTCACTGGAATTGTATCTGAAGAGACTGATCGTCGGTGGACTTGAGAGAGTGTTCGAGATCGGTCGTGTATATCGTAACGAGGGCGTTGATACCCGCCATAATCCGGAGTTTACACTGATGGAGTTATATCAGGCATATACGGATTATGAGGGTATGATGGAGCTGACAGAGAGTATGTTCCGTCATTTGGCTGAGAAGGTATGTGGAAGCTCAAAAATTACATACAATGGAATTGAAATTGATTTTGGCAAGCCATTTGAGCGCCTGACAATGAATGATGCAATCAAAAAATATGCAGGTATTGATTTTGATGCTGTCGAGACAGACGAAGAGGCAAAGAGACTTGCAGATGAGCATCAGATTGAGTATGAAGCCCGTCATACCAAGGGCGACATCATTAACCTGTTCTTTGAAGAGTATTGTGAGAAAGAATTGGTTCAGCCTACATTTATCATGGATCATCCGCTGGCAATCTCTCCGCTCACCAAAAAGAAACCGTCAGATCCAAGCAAGGTAGAGCGCTTCGAGCTGTTTATCAATACCTGGGAGATGTGTAATGCATATTCTGAGTTGAACGACCCGATCGACCAGAGAGAGCGTTTTGCACAGCAGGATGCTAATGCGGCAGCGGGAGACGATGAGGCACAGCACACCGATGAAGATTTCCTGAATGCACTGGAGATCGGTATGCCTCCGACAGGCGGTATCGGCTACGGTATCGACCGTC
>CAVHPN010000039.1:0-17712 GCA_963637995.1 Prevotella sp. CAG:279
GGTAAGCGAGTGGGTAAAAGAGGATCTTAAGGAAACACTTTCAGATATGGCTTCACAGCCGTTCACGTCAGTGAATTTTTTTGCAAAAAAGATCGCATCGATCTGGGCTGAACCAACCTTTCAGAGTCTGTGGATACAGGAAGTGGGAAATTCGTCGTGGGATGAAGGAAGTCTGCCATGGCAGCTGTTTAAGGAAGAAGGTTTCCTGAACCGGATTTATGTGTTTGTGGCAAATCTGATGCAGACTTTTGTATATGCGATGTCTTTCGTCTGGATTGTTGACGGTTTTAGGTACAGGGAACGGGAGTCAAAACAGAAAGATGGATGGAGCATATTGCTTCCAGGAATTATATTTATAGGTGGATTTTTATTCCATATTTTCTGGGAGGCCAAGGGGCAATATACCACAGTGTATTTTATGCTTTTGCTGCCGTATGCGTACCAGGGAATGGAGTATGCACAGCAATTCGGCATCAGTTTCCGAAAAAAAATTCTTTGAGAATCAGAAAAGATTTTTTGAGGATCAGAAAGAATTTTTTTAAGGATCAGCTGTTTGACATCTATTCCTGGATCTGCTATAGTGGTAAGCATGCGTTTTTACACCGAAAGTGTTGTCATGCGTCAGTCTAAGGGTTGACAAAGGTATGAAACGTTACTGTTTGCGAGGCGTGTGAACAGTAACCAAAAACAACTGACATTTGGTCATGGCGACACCACCATAATTGAAAGGAATAGAATGGAAACAATTAGATTTGAAGATTTAGAGTTAGATGCAAAAATAATGCGTGCGATTACCGATATGGGCTTTGAGGCGGCATCACCGATTCAGGGACAGGCAATTCCGCTGGAACTTAAGGGGCTTGATATTATCGGACAGGCACAGACCGGTACCGGTAAGACGGCCGCGTTCGGTATACCGCTGCTGCAGAAGGTTGATCCAAAGAATAAGAAACCTCAGGCTATTATTCTTTGCCCGACACGTGAACTTGCTATTCAGGTATCCGAAGAGATTCGCCGTCTGGCAAAATATATTCATGGAATCAAGGTTCTGCCTATATACGGCGGACAGGAAATAGGACGTCAGATCCGTTCATTAAAGGACGGTGTGCAGGTTATTATCGGTACACCGGGACGTGTGATGGATCATATGCGTCGCAAGACGGTTAAGATGGATCAGATTCATACAGTTGTTCTTGATGAAGCAGATGAGATGCTTAATATGGGATTTCTGGAAGATATGGAGACTATTTTGAGTGCGCTGCCTGAAGAAAGACAGACACTTATGTTTTCGGCAACAATGCCGCAGGCAATCCAGCAGATTGCTGCCAAATTTCAGAAGGATCCGCAGCTTGTCCGTGTAGTAAAGAAAGAGCTGACAGTTCCGAAAGTAACCCAGTACTACTATGAAGTAAAGCCAAAGAATAAGCTTGAGGTTATGTGCCGCCTCCTGGATCTATACGATCCGAAGCTTTCGGTGGTATTTTGCAATACCAAAAAGCAGGTAGACGAGCTTGTACAGGGCTTACAGGGACGCGGATATTTTGCGGAAGGACTTCACGGTGACTTAAAGCAGGAGCAGAGAGACCGTGTTATGCGTGCTTTCCGTACAGGACGCACCGATATTCTGGTGGCTACAGATGTGGCAGCCCGCGGTATCGATGTCGATGATGTTGAAGCTGTTTTTAACTATGATGTTCCGCAGGATGACGAATATTATGTACACCGTATCGGCCGTACAGGACGTGCCGGACGCGAGGGAAAGGCATTTAATCTTGTAGTCGGAAAAGAAGTTTATAAGCTTCGTGAGATTCAGAGATACTGCAAGACCAGAATTATTCCGCAGTCCATCCCGTCGTTGGATGATGTGACATCAATCAAGGCAGATAAAATTTTGGATCAGGTTGGCGAGATGCTTCAGGACAATGATCTTAGCAAAATCATCGATATTGTTGAGAAACGTGTACTTGAGGAGGATTATACAACACTTGATTTGGCTGCAGCCCTGTTAAAGATGATAATGGGTGAAGGCGGCGAGGAACTTATGGAGGAAAATCATCCGCTTCGCGAGCTGGAGGACCTTGAAGATGAGAGCAGAAGAGGCCGTGGAGGAAGAAATGGCAGAGGAAATCGCGGCAGAAACGAGGATGTGGCCCGCCTTTTCATCAATATCGGAAAAAATCAGGGAATCCGCCCGGGCGATATCCTTGGGGCTATTGCCGGAGAATCCGGTATGCCGGGACGCATGGTGGGCAGTATAGATATGTATGATAATTATACCTTTGTGGAAGTGCCGAGAGAACATGCAGACGTTGTTTTGCAGGCAATGCGCGGTGCAAAGATAAAGGGCAAGAATGTGCATATGGAGAAGGCGAACCGAAAATAAAAGCAAACTGATGACCGAAAATTAAAAGGCATCTTTGAGACAGAAAAATGTCTCGAAGATGCCTTCTGTTTTTATTACAGCTCATTACAGCTCCGCTGTAATAAAGATATCATAGATTGCCTTCACTGCGGACTCGAAGTCAGCGTTCTTTACACCGATTATGATATTAAGTTCGCTGGAGCCCTGATCTATCATCTTTACGTTGATGCGCGCATGAGCCAGAGCGGAGAAGATACGTCCTGCAGTACCGCGGGTGGACTTCATGCCTCGACCTACGACAGCGATGAGGGCTAAGTCGGATTCAAGTTCGATGGAATCAGGCTGTACGGCACGGTGAATATTTGAAATCACGGACTGCTCATGCTGCTCAAATTCGGTCTGATGAACAAATATGGTCATAGTGTCGATGCCGGATGGCATATGTTCGAAGGAAATGCCACAGTCTTCAAACACTCCGAGAACCTTTCTCCCAAAACCGATCTCAGAGTTCATCATGGCTTTTTCGATGGTTACCGAGCAGAAACCGGTCTTTCCGGCGATACCGGTAATAGTATATCTTGGTTTGCGGCAGGTGTTTTCTACGATAAGTGTGCCAGGATCCTCCGGTTTGTTTGTGTTTCGGATATTGATCGGAATTCCTTCCTTGCGTACAGGGAAGATAGCATCTTCATGAAGTACACTGGCACCCATATAAGCCAGTTCGCGAAGCTCCTTATATGTGATTGTTTCAATCGGAACAGGATTTTCGACGATGCGCGGATCTGTTACAAGGAAACCTGATACATCAGTCCAGTTTTCGTAGAGATCAGCATGGATGGCACGAGCTACGATGGAACCTGTAATATCAGAACCTCCGCGGGAGAATGTATGGATCGACCCATCAGGGTTGGAGCCGTAGAATCCCGGGATAACGGCGCGTTCTGTATGTGAAAGGCGTTCTGCAAGCTCTTCGTTGGTCTTATCTGCCAGAAAAGTTCCGTTTTCATCAAAGAAAATAACTTCTGCCGCATCGATGAATTCGTAGCCAAGATAGTTGGACATGATGATACCGTTTAAATACTCACCGCGGGAAGCTGCGTAGTCACGTCCCTTTTTTGCGATAAAGTTTTCTTCGATTGTCTTGAATTCATAATCGAGATTTAAGTTCAGTTCAAGACCGTCGATGATCTGCTCGTAGCGTTCCTTGATGGCGGAGAGAAGCTTGCCGTAGCTTGAACCCGTGGAAGCTGCCTCGTAGCAGGAATAAAGCATATCTGTTACTTTTGTGTCATTTTTATTGCGTTTTCCCGGCGCAGACGGTACAACATAGCGTCTTGTCTTATCAGCGCGGATAATATCTCCGACTTTTTTGAACTGTTTTGCACTGGCGAGAGAACTTCCGCCAAATTTTACAACTTTTTTCATGATGATAATAGTTCCTTCCTATATATATGATGATAAATACGATATATAAATGATTACAAGCGCGATAAAATGCTTAATTAAGCTTTTGAATTTTAGGATAATACTGGAAGAGCACCTTGGCAATCAGTTTTTCACGCTTTACGTATTTGTTTTTCCATCGACGTGCGTCATTGGAGTAGTTTCTGTTGTCACCAAGCATGAAATAGCATCCTTCAGGCACTTCATAGTGCTGAGCTTCCTCAGGTTCCATCGCTTCATGAAGATATGGTTCATCAAGAGGTGTGTCGGAACCATTTAAATACACTTTTCCGTCTACGATATCGATTGTGTCCCCGGGGAGGCCTATGATACGTTTCACATAGTAGGTTTTGATTCCCTTCTCTTCATCATCGGGATAAATGAAGATGGCTATATCCCCTCGCTGCGGTTCTCCGAACTTATAGCTTAAGCGCGAACCGATGACACGGTCGCCTGCCATGATGGTGGTTTCCATCGAGCTTGTCGGAACCTCACTGTTGGCAATTAAAAAATTATTGACACAGAATGCTATGATGGCAGCTGCAACAATAACCTGAATCCAGCTGATGATTTCGCTTTTAAGATCAAAACCTTCTTTTCGGCTCTGGCCTTTTTTTGAGGTGTCTTTATCTTGATCATTCATTTGATTTATTCTCCTCTCTGCCCTAATAGTGTATATGAGATACCTTGATTTAGCAAGTTTTTTCACGAAATTTTGGGAAATTTCATAATTGTTTTAACGTGTATGATTGTATTATTGTGCGTTGGATGATAAAATGAAGCTAAAACCAAAAACCACAAGGAATACAAGGGGGCGTATGTATGGATAAAACATTATACGATCTGATGGACTGGGCTGGAATTGAGGAAATTGTATATTCGGAAGCGGCAAATCCGCATCGTATGCTGGGAGCGCATATGACACCGGATGGAATGCTGGTGCAGGCGTTTATTCCGACGGCTCGCGATATTACCGTCAAACTTTCGGCAAGCGGTAAACAGTATAAGATGGAGATGGCGGACGAGGCCGGTTTTTTTGCTGCGCTGATTCCACGCAGATCACTGGCAGATTATACGCTTCTTGTATTTTATGATAATGGTACATTGAGCGAGATACACGACCCATATTCCTTTGCACCACAATTTTCGGAATCTGATCTGAAGAAGTTTGAGGCCGGCATTCATTATAGTATTTACAATAAGATGGGTGCGCATCCGATGAAGATCAAGGGTGTGGATGGTGTTTATTTTGCTGTCTGGGCACCGGAAGCCATGCGTGTCAGTGTGGTTGGAGACTTCAATCTCTGGGATGGCAGACGCAACCAGATGCGCCGTCTTGCGAATTCCGGAATTTTCGAAATTTTCATCCCGGAGCTTAAGAAGGGTGCTATATATAAGTATGAAATAAAATTTAAAAACGGAGACCCCGCACTTAAGGCAGACCCGTATGCCAATTATGCGGAACTCAGGCCAAATACGGCATCCGTAGTATGGGATCTGAATGAATACAGCTGGAATGATCAGGAATGGATGAAGAAAAGGGCATCTCTGGATACCAAGATCGAACCGATGTCGATTTACGAGGTGCATCTTGGTTCCTGGATGAGAAAGACGATTGAGACGGATAAGCTGGGACGCGAGATAGTAGGATCGGAGTTTTACAATTATCGTGAGATTGCCGTAAAACTGGCAGAGTATGTCAAAGAGATGGGATATACGCATGTCGAATTGCTTCCTGTTATGGAGCATCCGCTGGACGCATCGTGGGGATATCAGGTGACGGGATATTATGCACCGACCAGCCGTTTCGGTACGCCTGATGATTTCATGTATTTTATGGATTACATGCACGGACAGGGAATCGGCGTAATTCTTGACTGGGTTCCTGCACATTTCCCGAGGGATGCATGGGGGATGGCAGAGTTTGACGGAAGCTGTCTTTATGAGCATAAGGATCCCAGACAGGGTTCGCATCCGCATTGGGGAACCTTGATTTACAACTACGGAAGACCGGGAGTTTCCAACTTCCTGATTGCAAATGCAATATTTTGGGCTGATCGCTACCATGCAGACGGCATCAGATTTGATGCGGTGGCATCCATGCTGTACCTGGATTACGGAAAGAATCCGGGTGAGTGGGTTGCCAACATGTACGGTGGCAATGAGAATCTTGAGGCGGTAGAGTTTTTAAAACACTTAAATTCCGTCTTCAAGGGACGTAAGGACGGAGCTGTGCTCATTGCAGAGGAATCAACAGCATGGCCGAAGATAACCGGAGATGTAAAAAACGGCGGCCTTGGTTTTGATTACAAATGGAACATGGGCTGGATGAACGATTTTCTGGGATATATGCAGCAGGATCCCTACTTCAGATGCCATCACTATAATGAGCTGACATTCAGCATGATTTATGCATACAGTGAAAATTTTGTCCTTGTATTTTCACATGATGAGGTTGTTCACGGCAAAGGTTCCCTGGTAGGAAAGATGCCGGGACAGACTCTTGAAGATAAATTTGCAAATCTTCGTGCTGCGTATGGTTTTATGATGGGACATCCGGGCAAGAAACTGCTCTTTATGGGACAGGATTTTGCGCAGATGGATGAGTGGAATGAAAATGCATCGCTTGAGTGGGAGCTGCTCCAGTATCCGATTCACAGTCAGATGCAGGAGTACGTAAAAGAGTTAAACCACTTATATACCACACACCCGGCGCTCTATCAGAAAGATTATCAGACGGAGGGCTTTGAGTGGATCAATTGTATCGATGCGGCAGATAATATCGTTTCATTTATCAGGCGCGGAAATGATGAGACATTGCTTTTTGTCTGCAATTTTGCTCCGCAGCTGCATGAAAAACTGACGGTTGGCGTTCCTTTTAAGGGAAAATACAAAGAGATTTTCAACAGCGATGCGGAAAAATTTGGCGGAAGCGGAAAAGTTAATGCGAGAATGAAGACTTCCAAGGCAGAAGAGAGCGACGGAAAGGATAATTCTATAACAATTCAGCTTGCACCGCTTGGAATCAGCGTGTTTAGCTGTACGCCGACAGAGCAGAACAGTAAAGAAAAGACTACCGGGACTTCTAAGACAGGCAAGACCAAGGCCGATAAAGAAAAGTCAGATAAGGAAAAGACGACCAAAGAGAAGGCTAAAGGGAAGAATAAAGAAGAGACTAAGAGAAAGAGGACAACCAGGGCTGAGGAAACTGCGGCGGCAGCAGCCGAGCGCCTGGCCGGATTGTCAGATAAGCTGGCAGAGGCTAAGGCGGGTATTTCGTCTAAAATCATAAACTTCTCTGCCAGAGCCAAAAAACAGATGGGCATAAAAGAAAATGAAATGTAACTGTGACGATAAAAGCAGCGAAAGGAATGGAATCAGATGGAAACAGCAGCGGAAATTACGGGTGAAGAGATCGCCGCAGTAGCAGAGACCCTGTCGGACCCGGCTAATTTAAATATGGATACATTTGCCGCAATTATGCACCGCATAGGGCCGCAGCTTCTCGCACTGGGACAGAAGCTGCTGTTTGCACTGGTTATTTTTCTTATAGGTCGAAAAATCATATCTATCATAGAGAAGATGATGGCCAAATCGCTGCAGCACGCCGGAATAGATGTGGGAGTGATGCGTTTCCTGCGCGCATTGACGCAGTTTATGATGAACGTGTTCCTGGTATTTCTGATAGCCGGACAGCTCGGTGTCGATGGTGCTTCGATTATAGCAATTCTCGGTGCGGCAGGTCTGGCACTCAGCCTGGCACTTCAGGAAAGCCTGGGGAATTTTGCAGGCGGACTGCTGATCCTTATCATGAAACCATTTAGGGTCGGTGATTATATTATCTGTCCGTCGGGAGAAGGAACAGTTTCCATGGTTGGTCTGGTATATACAACTATTCTGACCATCGACAACAAGGCGATCACCATCCCAAACGGTACATTGTCCAATTCTACGGTTACCAATGTCACAGCCATGGATAAGCGGATGCTTGAACTAAAGGTGGGCATTGCCTATGAGTCTGATATCAGGAAAGCAAAGACGGTTCTGGAACAGGTTTACAACAAACATCCGATGGTAAAAAAAGACGGAAAAATAGTTGTATTTGTGGACAGCCTTGGCGACAGCTCGGTAGTACTCGGTATTCGCGGATGGGTAGATACCAAGGATTACTGGCAGACAAGGTGGGATATTCTGGAACAGATCAAACTGGCGTTCGATAAAAGCGGCATTGAGATTCCGTACAACAAGATGGATGTGCATTTAAGACAGTTAACGACAGAGGAACAATCATGATTGACAGAGCAGTGAAATTTGCAGAAGAGGCACATAAGGGTACATATAGAAAAGGCACGGGGATTCCATACATTTTGCACCCATTGGAGACATCGGTTATCGCTTCCATGATGACGGATGACGAGGAGATACTTACGGCGGCGCTTCTGCATGATACGATCGAGGACACAGATGTGACCTACGAAGAGCTGAAATGTGAGTTCGGCGAAAGAGTGGCAGATCTGGTGGCTGCAGAGAGTGAGGACAAGTCAAAGACCTGGATTGAGCGAAAAAGCCATACGCTGGAACACCTCAAAACGGCAAGCAGGGCGGAGAAAATCCTTACTATGGCGGACAAACTCAGTAATATTCGCAGCCTGGCACGTGATTACCTTCTGCTTGGAGATGAGCTCTGGCAGCGCTTCAATATGAAAGACAAGAAAAAACAGGCATGGTATTATGTGTCGATGATAGACCTTCTGAAGGATTTAAATGAGACAGCGGTATATCAGGAATATGTGCATCTGTGCGGAAGAGTATTCGGAGGCATCGCAGGGTGTTGCAGCACAGATTGATATAATTGACAACATTTTCAGAGTACTTTAGTTTAGCTGGTTTGGAAGGTGGAAGAATAATCATGATTTTAAAAGATATTTGGATGGATGTAAAAGCAGTGCAGGAGCGGGATCCTGCAGCCAGAAACGCATTGGAAGTATTATTATTATATCAGGGAGTACATGCTCTTATATGGCACAGGATAGCCCACTGGTTTTATGAGCATCATATGTTTTTCGTTGCCCGTCTCATATCACAGATAGCCCGTTTTTTTACACTTATAGAGATTCATCCGGGCGCACAGCTTGGACATGGCATTCTGATTGACCATGGATGCGGCGTTGTAATCGGAGAAACAGCTGTAGTTGGTGACAACTGCACTATTTATCAGGGCGTTACTTTGGGAGGTGTCGGAACTCAAAAGGGCAAGCGTCATCCTACCTTGGGAAATAATGTAACGGTTGGTTCCGGAGCCAAAATTTTGGGTTCCTTTGAGGTCGGCGATAATTGTTCGGTAGCGGCCAATGCAGTTCTTTTAAGGCCGTTGGAAGAGAATACTACGGCTGTCGGTATTCCGGCGAGACCGGTAAAAAAAGACGGAGTGGCGTTGCCTAAGAAACAGAAAATGATCATCGGTGAAGATGACCAGCGAATTTTGCAGCAGATAGAGGCACTTCGTCAGGAACTCAGAGAATTGAAAGAAGAATCTGCAAATCTGAGAAAAGAGCTGGAGGCGGTCAGGTCTGCCTCTCATGATCAAGTGAGCAGTAGAGAATAGGTATCTGTAATATCTTACAGAACATCCCCTGTTTGAACTGTATGTATTTATTAAATATATGCGGTTTAAAAAGGGGATTCTTTTTAACAATGTATGGAGTTCACTATGAATTACACATATCTTTTGCGCTGCGCGGATGGGTCGCTTTACTGCGGATGGACTAATCATCTGGCAGCACGGGTGTCGGCTCACAATGCGGGAAAGGGCGCTAAATATACCAAAAGCCGCCGGCCGGTTGTATTGGCTTATTATGAGGAATTTGCGACACGAAGTGAGGCGATGCACAGGGAGGCTGAGGTCAAAAAATTAACCAAAAAGGAAAAGGAAGAGCTTGCGGCACTTGGAAAAACGACATTTCCGGATGAATAACTTAGAGAAGTGCATGACGGTGCAGCAGTAGGGTGAGAATGTGATTAAGATAGTAAAATTTATTAAAAAAACCGGTTTTCTAGCATCTGTAATTGCCGCAATGGTTCTTAGCGGCTGTTCGTTAGGCGCTGATAAGGCTGATGAGACGAAGGCAACTGTCCAAAGCAGTGAGGCAGAGACGAAAGAAGTCAGTACGGGAAATGAGACAGATTCTGATGAGACAGAAAATATACAGGAAAGCAGCGAGGCTGAGGCTGTTGAGGAAGATGGTGTAGAGGAGACAGAGGATCATTTTGTTGAAAAAAAGATCATTGTTGCGACTGATATACACTATTTTGCGGAGAAACTGGCCGGTAACCGCTGTGAATCCTTTATACGCATGGCAAGGAACAATGACGGACGTGTTTTGGAGTATGGTTGGGAAGTTATGGATGCTTTTCTGGACGATATGAGAAAAGAAAAGCCTGACCTGCTGATTTTGAGCGGTGATTTGACATTGAACGGAGAGCGGGCGAGCCATGAGGAGCTGGCCGGACTGCTTGAGGAATTAAGTGAAGACGGAATTGATATTGCCGTCATTCCCGGAAATCACGATATCAACAATACCAATGCACGTCGCTATACCGGAGACGGAACGGAGAAGGTGGATACTGTGACTGCAGAGGATTTTGCCAGTATCTACGCGGATCTGGGCTATGTGGCAGCGGACAGCAGAGATCCTGCGTCACTTAGCTATCTGTATAAAATAGACAGTGACAACTGGCTGCTGATGTTGGATTCGTGTCAGTATGATCCCGTGAATGAGACCGGAGGTATGATCAGGCGTGAGACGTATGAATGGATGGAGCCGATCCTTGAGGATGCGCAGCAGGAAGGAGCACGGGTGATTTCGGTTTCCCATCACAATCTTCTGGAGGAAAGCGGTGTAAGCAAAGATTTTTATGACAGCTGTACTATAGAGCACAATGAAGAGCTGGTGCAGATGCTTTCCGATTATGGGGTGGATCTGCATCTGAGCGGTCATTTGCATATCCAGCATTATAAGGAAGATGAGGATACGGGAATCTGCGAGATTGTGACCGGATCCATGGTCATGGCTCCTTGTTATTATGGAATTGTACGTATCTGGAATGACGGAAGCTATCAGTATGATGCCAAATCAGTGGACGTGGACGGATGGGCAAAGCGCAATTCCTACCATAACCGTGACCTCGCGGATTTTACCGCTTACTCTGAATCAGTTCTGCGAAGTGCGGCTGTCAGGGATGCCCTTAAGGATCTGAACAAACATATTGAGAGCCGCCATGCGATATTTACAGCGGAAAAAAAGCAGGAGATGGCTTCATATTATGCAGATCTGTGCGTGAACTATTACGAGGGGCGGATGTACCAGATTGAAGAAACGGCAATGGAAAATCCGATTTTGGAAGATTGGAACAAGATAGGATACGTCAGTGAGCTGACAGATTTTCTGCAGAATATCCTTGAAGATGAGGCGAAGGACTATGGGCACTTAATAAGATAGTTATTCAGAAAGTGCAATGCTTTTAGAACAAATGAGCACGCAGCTGCTATCGATTGGGGAACGAGGGGTGCAGTGCGTGCTCATGAGGAATACTCAATATATGGAAACCGATTTGGGGAAAATCGGAGTGGTTTGTCATATAAAAAACTTATGGAAACCCAGACGGTTTACATTTTTTTTAAAGTTTTATCTTTGTCTTGATTATAGAGTAATCATCATATATAATCAAATATAAATATGAAGATAATTATTATAAATTTTTTGTTATATTGACTATAAGTGAATAGGAGGAAAAATGTTCGACGGAAAGGAATATGTCTATGCTGTCTATGAGGAAAAAAGTTTTTCCAAGGCAGCCCAGAAACTGTATATTACACAGCCGGCACTGAGTACAGCGATCAAGAAGGTGGAAAAAAAGATCGGAACTCCGATTTTTGACCGCAGCACTTCACCTATCGGTCTGACACCGGGAGGCGAGGTATATATTGATGCAATCGAGAAATTGTTTGCACTCGAACAGAATACACTCAATCAGCTGAATAATATAAATGGTCTTTTGGCCGGTAAATTATCGGTTGGAGGCACAATATTTTTCACATCATTTGTACTGCCTGGTATACTTGGTGAATTTTCACGCCGGTATCCTCAGATTAAGATTGAACTGCAGGAAGGCACGACTACACAGCTTACCGAAAAGCTGGTTTCCGAGGAACTTGATCTTCTGATTGACAACTCGGAACTTGATGACAAAAATTACGAAAAGTATTATTATTGCACGGAACGAATCATTTTGGCGGTACCGAAGAGCTACCCTATCAACGAAGAGCTGAGGGAGTATCAGCTTACAGCGGAGGATATACGGGCGGGACGCCACAGCCAGTCGGATTTTCCGGTACTTCCGCTGTCGCTTCTAAAAGATACACCGTTTATCATAGTAAAAGAAGAGAACAGTATTTATAAACGAAGCATGAAGATGTGCAACAGACAGAATTATACGCCCAATATCATCATGAAACCGGATCAGGTTGTTTCCTCATTTAACATGGCCGGACGCGGCGGCGGTGCGACATTTATACCGGATGGGCTTATTGTCAATCTGCCTTATGAGGTGCCGCTTTGCTTTTACAAGATGAATGAAGAGCTGGCTGTTCGCTATGTATATCTTTATAAGAAGAGAAATAAGTATCTGACCAAGGCGATGGAGGAGTTTATCCGTGTCGCAGTAGGCGATGAGGCATTTCAGAAGGTCAGAGACGAGAGAGAAAAGGAAGCTCAGGAAAAGAAAGGTACGGAGAAGAAAGGGGATAAATAATGCGAAGAGGAGAACGTGAGATTGATTCTAGAGACGGGCAGAATGCGATTTTGAAAAGATGCAGGGTATGCAGTCTTGCGTTTTCGGGCGATGGATTCCCGTATGTTATACCACTGAATTATGGCTTCTCATGGAAGGACGATCAGAGTGCACCTGTGCTGTATTTTCACGGTGCACCGGAAGGAATGAAGATAAGCCTTATGGAGCGGGATGATCGCGTGGCATTTTGTGTACAGAATGAAAAAGAGGTAAAGATTCTGGAACCGGCATGCAGAAGTACCATGATTTATGAAAGTGTATGCGGCAGAGGCCATTTGTTTAAGGTTACGGATCCGGATGAAAAAAAAGAGGCGTTGACGTTGATAATGCAACAGTATGATCCGGCCGGAGGTCCATATGAGTTCAGCCCTGAGGTGGCAGCCAGAACAACGATTCTTAAGCTGCAGGTTGAAGCACTGACGGGAAAAAGCAATGCTCCGGGGAATAAAAAATCATGAGAAAATTTGAGCCTATGGAGATTCTTGTGCGGGGGACACAGCTTCTGCTGCTGATCCTCGCATTTTTTCTGGTTGTATGGCTTATGCCGGATACAGGCAAAAAGCATTTGAATGAATCTGAAACTTCTGAATCTGAAAGCGATAGCGGTGCCTCCGGCGATGAAGCAGGAGAGAACGAAGCTGACAGTTCGCCTTCAGGAAAACTAAAAAATGAGGATGAAGCGCAAGAAATTCTCTCGGATAATCAGAACGAAAGTGCTAAAGCGGGTGGAAAGAGCAGGCATAAGAACCGAAAAAAGACCGGTTCAGGCGCGGAAAATGAAAGTGATGTTTGTGAAGAGACAGCCTATGAGCCTCCGGTTATATGGCTTGCGACGGATTTGCATTACCAGTCACCTAAAATGACGGATTTTCAGTCGGCTCTGGAAACATTTACAGCCGGATATGATGGAACAGTTGTGCCATATCTTGATGAGATTACCGAGGCGTTTCTCGAAGAAGTGCAGATGGAGCGACCGTCTGTGTTGATTTTAAGCGGAGACCTTTCACAGAACGGAGAAAAGGTCAATCATGAGGAGCTGGCCAAGAAGCTTGCACGGGCACAGGCGGCCGGAATACAGGTTTTGGTTATACCCGGAAATCATGATATAAACCATCCGTGGTCGTCATCGTATTTTGAGGATAAGGCAGCTCCGGCTCAAACAACAAGTTCTGAGGAATTTTACGAAATATACCATCAATTTGGCTATGATCAGGCTGCATCCAGAGCACCGGATTCTCTAAGCTACGTTTATCATTTGGATGAAAAATACTGGGTGATGATGCTGGACAGCTGTATGAATGAACCGGTTCACGAGACCGGCGGCAAGCTTAGCGAAGAGACCGTATCGTGGATGAGGACGCAGCTTGAGGAGGCAAAAAACGCCGATGTGACGGTTATTCCTGTTGCACATCATAATCTTTTGGATGAGAGTACGTTATATCCCGAAGAATGTACTATCGAAAATTCGAAGGAGGTAACCGCTCTTTTTGAAGAATACGGAGTGCCGGTATATCTGAGCGGTCATCTGCATTTGCAGAGAATTCAAAAACATACGTCCAATCGAAATAACACCGATGCATACGGGATTACGGAGATTGTTACCTCACCGTTACCTATGTCGCCTTGTCAGTACAGTGTGTTAGAATGGCAGGAGGACGGAAGTCTTTCATATCATACCAAAAAGCTTGATGTGGCAGCGTGGGCTATGCGCTACGGTGAGGAGGATGAAAATCTTCTTCATTTTGATGAATATGCGAAGCAATTTATGGAAGATGTGATCTCAGCGCAGACATTTGGTGGCCTTCAGTCGGCATCTAAGGAAATAAAAGAAAAAATGGCAAAATTCTATGCTGATATGAACAGTGATTACTGTTCGGGAATAAAGATAGATGTGCCAAAAGTCAAAAAAAGCGAAATATATCAATATTGGATTCGTTACAGCGGCAATGATTTCTGGGTCGCAAGGCTTAAGGAGATTTTGCATGATGCAACAACAAACAATACGGCGCTTGAACTAAAAGCAGGAGTGGATTTTCCGCACCCGGGTGAGATATCTGAAAATACAGAGGATACTGATAATGCTGTACCGGAAGCGGACAGCCCGGCAAAAGAGATAGAGGCCAAGGCACTTGCGGCCGCCGGTGAAGCCGCAGTGAAAAAAGAGACAGCGACGGCAAGTGAAACGGCGGCAAATGAAACGGCGGCGGCAAATGAAACAGTCAAGGCAAGATAAGAGGAGGAAGTCATATGGACTACGAGGGAATTGTATACAGACCGCCGAGTGAGGCGCGCAGTCTGATTATTCAGGTGACGATCGGATGTGCTCATAACACATGCGGTTTTTGTAATATGTATAAAGATAAAAAATTCAGAATACGAAAACTTGATGAAATACTGGCAGATTTGACAGAGGTTTCACACAATCCTTATGCACCGTATATCGAGAAGGTATTTCTGGCGGACGGTGATGCCCTGGTGATTAAAACCGAGGATCTGCTGGTGATTCTTGATGCGATTCACAGACTGTATCCGGGTGTGAAACGGGTGGCTTCATACGGAACCGCACAGGATATCTTGAGAAAGTCGGAGGAGGATCTGATCCGACTTCGCAAGGCGGGACTTGGAATAGTTTACGTGGGTGCGGAATCCGGTGATAATGAGATTTTAAAGTATATCAACAAGGGAGTGACGGCAGAACAGACTATAGAGGCAGGACAGAAGCTGAAACGCTGCGGTATCGCCACCTCCGTCACCCTGATTTCAGGCCTTGGAGGACGAGAAAAAGTCAAAGAGCATGCCCTGTCCTGCGCGAAGCTCATAACGGCGATGAATCCGGAATATGCATCGTTTCTGACTCTCAGACTTTATGAGGGAACACCGATGTATGCAGACGTGGTAGAGGGGCGGTTCCAGCGCATAACTCCGGATGAAATTGTGGATGAAATGGAACTTTTTCTTAATAATGTGGATTCTCCGGGGACTGTGTTCAGGACAAATCATGCATCGAACTACGTCATTTTAGCGGGTACCTTAAATGAGGATATTCCTGATATGTTAAAAAAACTTGAGGAGGCAAAGAGAACTCATCACTACCGTAAATTTCGGGAAACGGGTGATCTCTTGTAAGTAGATATGATTTATCTGATTTTTGCTATTCTTTTCAGCGCGTCGCTGGCCCTGGCACTGCGTGTCAGTGAGACATTCAGCGACAACAGATATGGAATTTTGCTTGGAAATTATGTAACCTGTCTGGTGGTAGCTTTTATCATGCTCCCCGATAAAAATATATTTGCAGCAGGCAGCAGGACTGCTGTTTTGACGGGAATTTTAAACGGATTTCTGTTTACCGGCAATCTTGTCCTGATGCAGAAATGTATAAGAGAAAACGGTGCAGTCTTATCATCTGCATTTGCAAAACTGGGAATTGTGATACCTGTAGCTGCAAGTATACTGTTTCTGGGAGAGATACCGACTATTTTTCAGTTGGCCGGTATTGTTCTGGTAATTGCGGCAATCTGGGTCATCAACAGTGAAGGAGAAAGAGGTTACGGACGCAGACGCCGAGCGGCATCGGGAGGTCTTCTGATAGTCCTCTTTGCTGTCAGCGGCATGGCCGATGGTATGTCAAAGGTTACAGAGAGAATCGGCGAGAGACGGTTTGACGCTTTATATCTGTTTTATACATTCCTTACAGCGCTGATTCTCACAGCCATACTGGCATTTATGGAGCAGCAGAGAACAAGAAGAAAAATTGGTAAAATAGATTTCCTGAGCGGTGTTGCAGTGGGATTTCCAAACTACTTTTCAACATCACTTTTGCTGGCGAGCGTTTCGAAACTACCGGCATTTATAGTATATCCGAGTTTCAGTGTCGGAACGATCCTGGTTGTAAGCTTTGTGAGTGTACTGGTACTTGGAGATCCGATAAGCCGCAGGCAGATAGGCGGATGCGGGATAATTCTGGTAGCGCTAGCACTTTTGAATCTTTAAAATTTTTGCAAACTGACAGGAATAGAGTGTAACGGAAGAGGCTTTACTTTCTTCCGTTTAAGACACTGCGCTCATAGTAAAAGATATACTGCTGCATAACCCCGGCATACCCCTTATAGCATCCGAAGAAATCTTGTATGATTGTGCCATATAGACGGCTTTTGGGGAGTTTGCTGTAACGGGCCGGATTTTTTGGAAGATATTCTTTGGTTAAAATCTGTTCTATCCAGGTGTCGACGGGAAAAGAGTCAATGTGGTGAAGCCCGAACAGGCAGATGCAGTTGGCAACCTTGGGACCGATGCCGTAGAGACTGGTAAGGGCAGTCATGGCTTCACCTGGAGTCATGTCCATAAGAGATGACAACGAGACTTGACCGGAAAGCGTGTCCTGAATGAGGCGATGGATGTATTTGGCACGATAGCCAAGCTTTAGCGATAACAGGTCGTCAAGAGTTGCAGATGAGAGCTCCTCGGGCGTGGGAAATGAATTGTAGGTGCGGACAGAACCATCTGACAGAGATACGGTTCTCTTCGCACCGTATTTTTTTGCCAGTGACTCTACCGCTTCACGGATTTTCGGGATGGTTTTCTGCTGGGAAATCAGAAACGTAATCATCATTTCCCAGAGATCCTGACGAAGAATCCGGATACCCGAACCAGCCTTTGCAGCAGCGGCAAGGTATACATCGTCTGAGCGAATGGAGGCGATGAAGGCGGCATAGTCGGTTTCAAGGTCAAAATAATGTTTCCAGAAGGAAAGCGCCTCGTTAGGGCAATCAAAGAAAAAGCCGTCCGGTGTTTCACAAATCTCAAGATAGTACGGTCCGCTGATGAGAGACCATACTCCCGGATTTTCGGGGACGGAAAGCATGCGGAAACACTGCCCCGAGGCAGCGATCTGGGCGAGATTAAGATTGGGACAGTTGATGATATGTGAATCGGATAATTTTGATGTATTGTGCATATTCATTGAAAAACCTCCAAGCCTGTATGAGTATGGTAACTATTATATGTGATACCAGGGTCAAAAGGTCAGAAATTCGACGCAAGCTTGCTTGCAGGAGAAG
>CAVHPN010000040.1:0-37708 GCA_963637995.1 Prevotella sp. CAG:279
TGGCGAGAAAATTTTGAACAGCAAGAGATTAAGCCTTAAAACAGCATAGATAAAATAAAGAAAGAACAGCAGAGGAAACCAGAACCTATGCTGTTCTTTTTGCTTATTGATCTTTACTGATTCCATTTCTGAACAATGTGTGAAATATTGGTGTAAATGGTTGACATAACGCAGGGTTACTGCGTTATGATAAGCGATATGGAAAAGGGAACCATATTTGGAAAGAGGATGATAAAATGTGGCAGAATAAAGCGTTTATTTCATGGATAAAAAGAGCCGGAGCAGCGGCGATGGCGGGAATACTCTGTGTGATGGCAGGAAGTGCGGCGGATAACAGCCTGACAATGTCATTGAAGACAGCCTCAAAAACATCTGTTCGTGTCGGTACAGATGAGGCGTATCATCTTACAGCCGAGATGACGGCTTCTCCGATATCAAAGGAGACTCTGCAGCCCGGAGCTTCTTATTCAAAATATCAATGGGCATATAAAAACAACGGAAATCTGCGGCAGACAGTGCCTTTTCAGACGAGTGGCCTTATTTTCGGAATTGGCGGAATGCCGTTTGAGCCGCGGGCAATCGTTTACCCGATAATGAAGTTTAAACAGGTCGATGCCAAAGAAGGAATAGACATCAATATGGAGGCTGCATGGCAGTATTACCTTGAGAGTACTGAGAGACGTCAGGTGACGGTGGCACTGATTGACACGGGAGTGGATATCGACCATTCAGAACTTTCAGGCTCTATCTGGGTCAATGAAGATGAGATACCGGGAGACGGAATCGATAATGACGGAAATGGATATGTCGATGATGTCAACGGCTGGAATTTTTATGATAACAACAATCAGGTGCAGGCGGCTGATGGAGAGGAGCATGCAACACATGGTGCCGGAACTATCGCTGCAGCATGGGATGAAAGCGGTATTTCAGGAATTGCCGATGGCAATTGGGTAAAGATTATGGTCTTAAAGGTCATGGGCGGAAAGGACGGCGTAGGTGTCTCTGAAAACGTGAAAAAAGCAATCCAATATGCTGAGGCAAACGGGGCAGACATATGCAACCTGAGTTTGGGATCGGCGGCCTATGATGCAGAGCTTGATGAGCTTGTCAGGAATTCGTCGATGCTTTTTGTGGCAGCTGCAGGAAACGGAGATTCTTTTGGTATGGGTTACAGCATAGACAAAAGCCCGATCTACCCGGCGGCTTATCAGGCGGACAATCTGATAAGTGTTGCGAATCTGAATTTTGATGGGAATCTGGAAACCAGTTCTAATTATGGCACCACAGGCGTTGATCTGGCCGCGCCGGGAACATATATTTTAAGTACGGTTCCGGGCGGTTATGATTTTATGTCAGGCACATCGATGGCAGCACCGATGGTAACCGGCGTGGCGGCACTTATCTATTCCTGTCGTACCGATATGGGGCTCATGGATGTAAAGCAGGCGATTCTTGAGTCAAGTCGTAAACTGGACACTCTGAATGGTCTTGTGGCAACCGGTGGAATGCTGGATGCATATGCAGCCATAACCTATGGAATTTAGTCCGCGATACAATATAAGATTTTTTATGCACAGTCATAACAAATTAATGCTTGTCAGCACCTTTATATCTATGATATTATTATAACGATGCTTAGATAAAACAGCCATTGTATATATGAACGATGGTAATGAAATAATGAGCAGATCATGAAGTAAATAGATTAAACAAGGAGGATGTTGAAGGATGAAGCCTTATAGCGAGATGACGAAAGAGGAGCTTCTGGATCTTAAACGTGATCTGAGCGAACAGTATCGGGAGTTTCAGGGCAAAAATCTGACGCTGGACATGTCACGCGGCAAACCAAGTGCGGAGCAGCTTGATTTATCGATGGGAATGATGGATGTACTGAGCAGTGAAAGTGATTTGACCTGCGAAGATGGTACAGACTGCCGCAATTACGGATGTCTTGACGGAATCAGTGAGGCGAAGGAACTGCTGGCAGATATGATAGAGGTTCCGGCTGACAATATCATCATATATGGAAACTCAAGTCTTAATGTAATGTATGATACCATCTCACGTGCTATGACTCATGGTATTATGGGAAATACACCATGGTGCAAGCTTGACAAGGTAAAATTCCTGTGTCCTGTACCGGGATATGACAGACATTTCTCTATTACAGAATATTTTGGAATTGACATGATCAATATTCCGATGACAGCAGATGGCCCTGACATGGATCTTGTAGAGAAATATGTGTCAGAGGATCCGACAATCAAAGGAATATGGTGTGTTCCGAAGTATTCCAATCCGACCGGAACATCATATTCGGATCAGACTGTTCGTCGTCTGGCACGCATGAATCCGGCCGCTCAGGATTTCCGCATTTACTGGGATAACGCTTATGGTATCCACCATTTATACGATGATGAGCAGGATCATGTACTGGAGATTTTGGCAGAATGTAAGAAAGCCGGAAATCCGGATATGGTTTACAAGTTCTCATCAACATCCAAGATTACTTTCCCGGGATCCGGTATTGCCGCAATTGCGACTTCACATAACAACCTGGATGATATCAAGAAACAGTTAAAGATTCAGACGATCGGACATGATAAGGTAAATCAGCTTCGTCATGTGAGATTCTTTAAGGATATCCACGGCATGGTAGAACATATGAGAAAACATGCAAATATTCTGCGACCGAAATTTGAGGCAGTTGAGAATATTCTTGACCGTGAGCTTGGCGGATTGGAGATCGGCTCCTGGACAAAGCCGCACGGCGGTTACTTTATTTCCTTTGATTCTATGAGCGGATGTGCAAAGGAGATTGTTGCAAGATGTAAGAAAGCCGGCGTTGTGATGACCGGAGCAGGTGCAACCTACCCATATGGCAAGGATCCGGATGACCGCAATATCCGTATTGCACCGTCATATCCGCCGCTGCAGGATCTGATTACCGCAACTGAGCTTTTTGCACTTTGCGTAAAGCTTGTCAGTGTCAATAAATTATTGGAAAATATGGAGTCTGTTCAGTAAGTCCATGACTTTGATACTGGAACAGTGCGAAAATTAATAAAAATACTGCCGGAGCAGGTCTGGCACATTACAGAAAGTACAGGAATTGTATGGGTATGCCGGAAATAGCTTCCCATACAATTCTTTTTTGCTCGGGTAATTCTGGAGAAAATTTATGATAAAAGAAAAACTAAACATGATTTTGGGGAAATTTGTAAATCGCGAAACGATATCATATCTGATATTTGGTGTACTGACAACGCTTGTAGACTGGATTTCATATGCGATTTTTCGCCATGGCGGCATGAATTATCGTATGGCAACGATTTGCTGTCAGGCGGCTGCTATATTGTTCGCATATATAACAAATAAATTATGGGTATTTCAAAGCTATAATTTCCATCCGGGTTATTTGCTGAAGGAAATGGCTTCATTCTTTTCGTGTCGTATTCTGACATCTGTTTTTACATACGTGGCCATGATTGTGATGGTGGATGGAATGGGAATCAAACAGGATATGATCTGCAAGATTATAGTATCGGCAATTTCACTGGTACTTAATTATATATGCAGTAAATTATTTATATTCAAAAAAAAGTCAGCTGATAAAACAGAGGTTTGATGGAGGAAAAATGGAAAATCCGAAAGAAAATGAAAACCTGGCGGAACTTGAAATTTCTGAAGAGATGAAAATATCCGAAGACATTGAAACATCTGAAGATTTTGAGACATCTGAAGATATGGAAACATCCGAAGAAATGGAAACATCTGAAGATATGGAAACATCTGAAGATATTGAAACATCTGAAGAGGTGGAAACATCCGAAGATATGGAAATATCTGAAGAAATGGAAACACCGGAAGAATCTGATGATCGGGAAGAATGGGATTCTGAAATTGACAGGTTAAAGGCAAAGCTTAAAAAGAGAAAACGCAGTCGTTTATCAGGATTATTTCGACCTTCCGATGATCTTGTGGCAGCCTTTATACTGCCGATATTTATACTGATTTTGATTTTTGCATACAGGGGTATATTTCCATTCGGGGAAGAGAGCTTCCTTAGAACCGATATGTATCATCAGTATGCACCGTTTTTTTCGGAATTTCGATATAAACTCCTTAATGGAAAAAGTCTTCTCTACAGCTGGGACGTGGGAATGGGCGTGAATTTTGCCGCACTTTATGCATATTATCTGGCAAGCCCGTTTAACTGGCTGCTGATTTTCTGCCCTTCATCCATGATACTTGAATTTATGACCGGCATGATCGTCTTCAAAAGCGGTCTTTCAGGACTTGCGATGGCATGGTATCTGAAAAAACATACCGGTTCAGGAAAGTTTGGAGCATGCTATTTCGGAGTGTTTTATGCATTGTCAGGTTATATGGCGGCATACAGCTGGAATATCATGTGGCTTGACTGTATTGTACTGCTTCCGCTTATATTATATGGTCTGGAGCGTCTGGTATATGAGAAAAAAGGCATTTTCTACTGCCTGATGCTGGGACTGTCGATTTTATCGAATTATTACATATCAATTATGATATGTATTTTTATGATGATTTACTATGTGGCACTTCTGTTTCTGAAAAACCATTTTGAGTGGAAGGAATGGCTGCACGGCTTTTTGCTGTTTGGAATATATTCTCTTTTGGCAGGTGCCCTTGCTGCAGCAGTGCTTTTGCCGGAGATTGCGGCATTGCAAAGCACGGCTTCCGGAGATTTCAGTTTTCCTACCACATTGGAAATATATTTCCCGATTTTTGATATGATTGCAAGGCATATCGGAAATGTGCAGGTTGAAACAGGACTTGATCACTGGCCTAATATATATTGCGGAGTTGCCGTATATATTTTCATGGCACTGTATTTCATCAATCGTAAAATTGCATTTCGTGAGAAAGTTGTATACGGTGTATTACTTTTATTCTTTTATGCCAGCTTTTCATTTAATATCCTTAATTTTGTCTGGCATGGATTTCATTATCCCAACAGTCTCCCGTGCCGTCAGTCATTTATCTATATCGCACTGGTGCTGACAATGTGTTTCAGGGCATATATGTATATCGATGAAATACCGAAAAGACAGTTTGCGGGGGCGACGTTTGCTGCCATAGGATATATAATCCTGGTGGAGAAACTTGTGACGGATGATGCATTTGAACCGGGGATCTGTTATGTGGCAATTCTCCTGCTGATGCTTTATCTGGGTGTATATTATTTTTATAAGAATAAAAGACACTTTGCGTTTACTGCAGCTTTTCTGGCAATGGCACTTGTGAGCGTGGAGGCGCTTGCAAATATGGCGGCCACAAGTATTCCTACAACCAGCAGGACCGATTATCTGGCATATGATAAAGATATAAAAGAGGTGACGGAGTCACTGGATACGGAAGAGTTCTACCGGATAGACAGGACAAATGCTAGAACCAAAAATGACGGTGCATGGTTCCATTTCCCTTCAGTATCGCTTTTTTCATCGGTGGCAAATGCGGATGTGACTGATTTCTTCAAACAGATGGGATGTGAGGGATCGACTAACGCATATAGTATTTTCGGAAGTACACCGCTTATTGATTCGCTTTTTTCTATTAAATATGCACTTTATGAAGGAAAACAGGATAATCCGCGGCTGTCTCTCTGCGCATTTTCGGGAAATACATACCTCTATGAAAATCCATGGACACTTCCGCTGGGATTTATCTTGCCGGATATTGTTGAGTCGGACTGGAAACGTGATCTTTCATCTCCGGTTGATGTGCAGAATGATTTGTCCAACGTGCTCGGTGTTACGGAATGTCTTAAACTTGTGGAGGGTGATGATGAGGAAAACAGTTTTTCCTTTACAGCACCTGAAAATGGGGAGTATTATATAAGTGTCGCAAATCGCAGTATTGAATCGGCCATTCTGTACGTGGGCGAGAAAAGCCGCAGTATAGATACGCTGAAAAGGGGCTATCTGGTAGAAACCGGATATGTGGAGGCCGGAACAAGGATTAGTCTTGAGTCTACTGACAGCAATAACGGCGGTTTCATGGAGGCAAGTGCATACCGTTTTGACGAAGACGGACTGCGCGCGGTTTATGAGAAACTCAGCAAAAATTCGCTTGAACTGGAGAAACAAAACGATGATGCGATGAGCGGAACAATTGATGCCGGTGAAGGAGGAACGTTGTTCCTTACCATTCCATATGACAAAGGCTGGACGATCAAAGTAGATGGGGAAACAGCCATTACCCGCCCGGTATGGAAGGCATTTACCGGTGTGGAACTGACGGCGGGAACTCATACGGTAGAGTTTAAATATTGCCCGGAAGGGTTATATCCGGGAATATTATTAAGTGTCGGAGCGATTATTATCCTGGCGGCTATCACCGTAATCACATACAGAAAAAAGAAACGTTACCAATAATAATGAAGATATTATCTATAACTAAAATAAAGAGAGGTTAGAGCAATGAAAAAGTTGGAAGAATATGTAAGAAGTATCCCGGATTTTCCGGAACCTGGTATCATTTTCCGCGATATTACAACGATTTTGCAGGATGCAGATGGTCTGCAGCTTGCTATTGACGGAATCAGAAAATCACTGGAAAACGTAGATTTTGATATTGTAATAGGACCTGAGTCCCGCGGCTTTATCTTCGGAGTGCCGGTGGCATATGCCATGCACAAGGGCTTCGTTCCGGTTCGCAAGAAGGGTAAGCTGCCATGCAAGACGGTATCGATAAGCTATGATTTAGAGTATGGCAGTGCAGAGCTTGAAATACACGAGGATGCCATCAAACCGGGACAAAAAGTAGTCATTGTAGATGACCTGATCGCAACCGGAGGCACAACAGAGGCTATCGTAAAACTTATTGAAAAACTTGGCGGAGAGGTTGTAAAAATCTGCTGTGTTATGGAACTGGCCGGATTAAAGGGACGCGATAAGATGAAGGGATATGCTGTTGATGCCCTGATAACTTATGAAGGAAAATAAAAATATGTTATAAACCACAGATGGTTTAATCGTTGCATTTTCATTTAAAAGTACTTATAATAGGGATATTCTATTGAAAATTGGCGGGTCAGGAGGCATATATGGGAAGTTTGGATAAAATAAAAAAGCTGGATCAGGAAATTGAAGCACCGGCAGATTTTACTAGTCCGGAGGTACTGTATAATGAATTGATTGCCGCGATTCGCAAGTACCATCCGTCCGATGATATCAGCATGATCGAGAAGGCATATCAGATTGCCTATGATGCGCATAAGGAGCAAAAGCGTAAATCCGGTGAACCTTATATCATTCATCCGCTCTGCGTGGCTATCATACTTGCAGATTTGGAACTTGATAAGGAAACACTGGTGGCCGGTATCCTTCATGATGTTGTGGAAGATACAGTCATGACAGAAGAAGAGATCACGGCAATTTTTGGCGAAGAGGTAGCACTTCTGGTAGATGGTGTTACAAAACTTACTCAGATTTCATGGACGATTGACAAGGTGGAAATCCAGGCAGAGAATCTTCGAAAGATGTTTCTTGCCATGGCAAAGGATATCAGGGTTATTCTGATTAAACTGGCTGACCGACTGCATAATATGCGTACGCTTCAGTACATGAAACCTGAAAAACAGAAAGAAAAGGCGCGTGAGACCATGGATATTTACGCGCCTATTGCCGATCGTCTTGGTATTTCCAAAATCAAGACAGAACTTGATGATCTGTCACTTAAGTATCTTCAGCCTGATGTATATAATGAGCTGTCGGAAAAACTGGCACTTCGCAAGGATACCAGAGAGGCGTTTATTCACAAGATTATGGATGAAGTAAAAAAACATATGCAGGACGCAGGCATAGAAGCCAAGGTTGACGGCCGCGTCAAGCATTTTTTCAGCATCTATAAAAAGATGGTTAATCAGGATAAGACCCTCGATCAGATATATGATATTTTCGCTGTAAGAATTATAGTTGAAAGCGTGAAGGACTGTTATGCGGCACTCGGAGTTATTCATGAGATGTACAAACCGATTCCGGGAAGATTTAAGGATTACATTGCCATGCCGAAGCCGAATATGTACCAGTCGCTTCATACCACGCTGATTGGCAGCAGCGGACAGCCATTTGAAATTCAGATTCGTACATATGAGATGCATCGAACTGCTGAATATGGTATTGCGGCCCATTGGAAGTACAAAGAGAGCGGAAGCAGCAAAGCAGCCATAGACAGTGCCGAGGCAAAGCTTTCTTGGCTGCGTGAGATCCTGGAGTGGCAGCGGGATATGTCTGATAACAAGGAGTTCTTAAGCCTTTTAAAGAGCGATCTGGATCTTTTTACGGACGATGTATACTGCTTTACGCCTACGGGAGACGTCAAGAATCTGCCGAGCGGGTCAACACCTATTGATTTTGCATACTCGATTCACAGTGCCGTCGGCAATAAGATGGTAGGTGCGAGAGTTAACGGCAAATTAGTCAATATAGATTATGTAATTCAAAACGGTGATCGTGTTGAGATCATCACATCACAGAATTCCAAGGGCCCGAGCCGCGACTGGCTTAAATTAGTCAAGAGTACACAGGCCAAAAATAAGATTAATCAGTGGTTTAAGACTGAGCTTAAAGAGGACAATATCCAGCGCGGACGTGCACTTTTGGATAAATATTGCAAGGCGAAGGATATTAATTTTTCGGAATTAAACAAGCCTGAATACATGGAAAAGGTCATGAAGCGCTATGCCTACCGTGACTGGGATTCTGTTCTTGCATCTATCGGACATGGCGCCCTGAAAGAGGGACAGGTCATCAACAAGATGCTTGAGGAACGAAACAAGAAGCTCAAGAAGGAAGTGACGGACACTACTATTCTTGATAATATAGCTTCTGAGGGAAATAAAGTTCCTGTCATTACGGCAGGCAAATCCAAGAGCGGAATTGTCGTCAAGGGAATACATGATCTTGCTGTCAGATTTTCCAAGTGCTGCAGCCCGGTTCCGGGAGATGAGATTGTGGGATTTGTCACGAGAGGACGCGGTATCTCTATCCACCGTACAGACTGTATCAATGTAATGAATCTGCCTCAGGAAGAAAGGGAACGCTTGATTGAAGCAGAGTGGCAGGAGCCGGAAGTACAGTCAGGCAGCGAAAAATATTCCACTGAAATCAAGATTTATGCAAACAATCGTATTGGCATGTTTGTGGATATTTCCAAGGTATTTACGGAGCGTCAGATCGATATTACCTCGATGAATGTACGCACCAGCAAACAGGGCAAGGCGACTATCATTATGACATTTGATATTCACGGAATCGAAGAATTAAATAAATTATCTGATAAACTCAGACAGATTGACGGAGTGTTGGATATAGAGAGAACAGCCGGATGATGACACTTATTCCGGCATTTTAACGGATTGATTTGGAGGATAAGATGGAGATAAAACGGCTGATCGTAGGAATGGTTCAGACGAATTGTTATATTGCGGTGAATCCTGATACAAAAGAGGCGGTTATAGTAGATCCGGGTGATGAAGCATCCCGCATTGAAGACGCACTGGCACAGACAGGAGCGCAGGCAAAGGCAATTTTGCTGACACACGGTCATTTTGACCATGTGACGGCTATGGAAGAACTGAAACGTGACATAGGAGTGCCGGTTTATGCCTGTGAGCAGGAGGCAGGTGTACTGGCAGATCCTAATAAAAATCTGTCGGTACAGTTTCAGGGAGGCGGCCTTCATCTGAAGGCTGACAGACTTCTGAAAGATGGGGAGACATTTGAAGCTGCCGGATATACATTTCAGATGATTCATACACCGGGACATACGGAAGGTTCATGCTGTTATTATGTAAAATCAGAGAAAGTACTCTTTTCCGGCGATACATTGTTTGAAGGATCCTACGGACGTATAGATTTTCCGACAGGCAATGGCCGTCAGATGGTTCACTCTGTTGCCGATGTATTGTTAAATCTTCCGGAAGATACCAATGTTTATCCGGGACACATGGGATATACCACTATCGCAGATGAAAAACAGTACAACCCGCTGGCCGGATACAGGGGGCGCGGGGAATGATAGCAATACTTTTAAATGATATGTCATTTGAACAGGATATTCGAGAACTTCTGATGGCATTTTATCCCGGAGAGTCATTCACACATAAAGAAGAGGAAGCCAAGGAAGCAGCGCTTGTTGTACGCGGCATGCGTGAAGGAAACTCATTATCGCTACAGGTGATTCCGGCAGAAGGCGACCTTCATTTTGCTTTGATTTCTCCGGACTTTTCAAATCGTTTTGAGACCAAGAATGAGATTAAACAGACTTTATACAGGCTTTTGCATGCTAGGACAGGAAGAGAACTTCCGTGGGGGACACTAACAGGTATTCGTCCGACAAAGATTGCCCTTACAAAGTTATATGACGGCTGGACAGATGACCAGATCGAAACCTATATGCGGGATACATATTTTACCAGCGAAGAAAAGATTGCCCTGAGCATCGACGTGGCAGAGCGTGAACGAAGGCTGCTCTCCACAATAGATTATGAGAATGGATACAGTCTTTATGTGGGCATCCCATTCTGTCCGACTACATGTCTCTACTGTTCATTTACGTCATTTCCTATTGTCAAATGGGAAAAAAGGATGGATCTGTACAAGGAAGCTCTTTTTAAGGAAATGCAGTATGTCTCTGAGCAGATGAAGGATCGACCACTTTCCACGATTTATTTCGGGGGCGGTACTCCTACTGCGCTAAGTCCTGAAGACCTTGACGAGATACTGACGAAGGTGGAGGAATTATTTCCGGTAGATCAGGCTGTTGAATTCACGGTGGAGTCGGGACGCCCTGACAGTATTACCCGTGAGAAACTTAATGTGCTTAGAAATCATGGCATTTCGCGTATTTCCATCAATCCGCAGACGATGAAACAGGAAACTTTGGATCTTATCGGACGGCGTCATACTGTTGAAGATGTAAAAGAAAAGTTCATGCTGGCTCGTGAACTGGGATTTGATAATATCAACATGGATCTCATAGTCGGTCTTCCGGAAGAGACGATAGATGACGTGCAACAGACGATGGAAGAGATCATGGCACTGGGACCTGACAGCGTGACGGTCCATTCGCTGGCGATCAAGCGTGCAGCCAGACTTAATATTTATAAAGAGCGGTATGGCAATCTTAAGATTGAAAATACACAGGAAATGATAGATCTGACGGCACAGTATGCAGAAAAGATGGGGCTTAAGCCCTATTATCTCTATCGTCAGAAAAACATGGCAGGAAATTTCGAAAATGTCGGTTACGCAGTGCCGGGCAAAGAATGTCTCTATAATATACTGATTATGGAGGAAAAACAGACGATTGCTGCCTGCGGAGCGGGAACCACGACAAAAGTGTATTTTCCGTCCGAAAATAGGATTGAAAGGGCTGAAAACGTCAAGGAAGTTGAACAGTATATCGACCGTATCGATGAGATGATTGGACGAAAGCAGAAATTGTTTGATGAAAAATAACAATTGCGTTAGTGCGTCGGATTGAAACAGTTTAAGATGAAAATGTTTTGACAGACATGAAAAACGCAAAAATTATAGAAGGAGTTTGACAAATGGCTTTAAAGAAAAAACCGGTTACCGGTATGAAGGACATTCTTCCGGGAGAGATGGAGATCCGGGATTATGTACTCAGTATTATAAAGGATACTTACCGCGGATACGGCTTCTCGGCAATCGAGACTCCGTGCGTAGAGCATATTGAGAATCTGACCAGTAAGCAGGGCGGAGATAATGAAAAACTGATATTTAAGATTCTGAAGAGAGGCGAGAAACTGAATGTTGAGGCAGCCCAGAACGAGGCTGATGTGGTTGACGGTGGTCTGCGTTATGATCTGACACTTCCGTTAAGCCGATACTATGCAAACAATTCAGCTAATTTATCGGCGCCTTTTAAGGCACTTCAGGTAGGTAGTGTATGGCGCGCGGATCGCCCACAGAAAGGACGTTTCCGTCAGTTTGTGCAGTGCGATATCGATATTCTTGGTGATGCAACAAATCTTGCCGAGATTGAGGAAATTCTGGCTCTTACGAAGGCATTGAAACGTATTTGTCCGGATAAGGCATATACAGTCAGAGTAAATGACCGTGCTGTTTTAAAGGGCATGGCGGATTACAGCGGATTCCCGGAAAACGAAACCGACAAGGTCTTTATCATTCTTGATAAGATGGATAAGATTGGACTGGATGGTGTGAGGGACGAGCTTCTTGCGGAAGGTTATGCAGCGGAGGCAGTTGAAAAGTACACTGGACTTCTGGCAGATATCAAAAATGACGCAGCCGGTGTCCGTGAACTGGGAGAAAAGCTCTCCGGTGTTATGGACAAGTCCAAAGCTGAAAATCTTGCGGTTATCATGGAAACTGTTAAGGAAGTCGCGGATATTGAATTTGGCCTTGAGTTTGATCCTACACTTGTACGCGGTATGGGATATTACACAGGTACTATTTTTGAGGTTTCCATGGAGGGCTTCGGCGGCTCTGTAGCAGGTGGCGGACGTTATGACAAACTTATCGGTAAATTTACCGGTGTTGATACACCTGCGTGCGGATTTTCTATCGGATTTGAAAGAATCATCACGATTTTGATGGATTCCGGATTTAAGGTACCGGAGGCAGCAGGTAAAAAGGCATTTTTGTATGAAAAAGGTCTAAGCAGCGAGCAGTTCTGTGCTGTACTTAAAAAAGCCCAGGAGGAGCGGGCAGCCGGTACAAGGATTGCTGTTGCCCAGATGAACAAGAACAAAAAATTCCAGAAGGAGCAGCTTGTCAAGGATGGCTACGAGGAAATTGTGGAATTTTATAAGGAAAGCTTGAAGTAAGAAAGAATTTTCTGATTCTTTAGATAAAAATATGAAGGAGATACTATCATGGCAGAATCTATGGCAGGACTTAAACGTTCCCATCGCTGTACCGAGCTGGGAACTGCCAATATCGGCGAAAAAGTAACCGTTATGGGCTGGGTTCAGAAAAGTAGAAATAAAGGCGGTATTATTTTTGTAGATCTTAGAGATCGCTCAGGTATCCTGCAGCTGATTTTTGAGGAATCTGACTGCGGAGCAGAGAGCTTTGCAAAGGCTGAGAAGCTGAGAAGTGAATTCGTCATCGCGGTAACCGGACGCGTGGAGGCACGTTCCGGTGCTGTCAATGAAAATCTTAAGACAGGTGCGATTGAAATCCGCGCAGATTATCTGCGTATTCTGGCAGAATCAGAGACACCGCCGTTCCCGATTGAAGAAAATTCAAAGACAAAAGAGGAACTGCGTCTCAAGTACCGTTATCTTGATCTTAGACGTCCTGATATACAGAGAAACCTGATGACAAGAAGCCGTGTGGCAATCCTTACACGCGCATTTTTGGCAGAGGAGGGATTTCTTGAGATTGAGACACCTACTCTTATCAAAAGTACTCCTGAGGGAGCGAGAGATTACCTTGTGCCGAGTCGTGTACATCCGGGAAGCTTCTATGCACTTCCGCAGTCTCCGCAGCTGTTAAAACAGCTTCTGATGTGCTCGGGATATGACCGTTACTTCCAGCTGGCCCGCTGCTATCGTGATGAGGATTTGCGTGCGGATCGTCAGCCGGAATTTACTCAGATTGACATGGAGCTTTCTTTCGTTGATGTTGAGGATGTTCTGGATGTCAATGAACGACTGTTAAAGAAACTTTTTAAGGAAATCTGCAATTATGATTTGCAGCTGCCGATTCAGCGAATGACATGGCGTGAGGCTATGGATCGTTTCGGTTCAGATAAACCGGATCTGCGTTTCGGCATGGAACTTAAAAATGTTTCCGATGTTGTAAGGAATTGTGAGTTTGTTGTATTTAAGAGTGCACTGGAAAATGGTGGTTCTGTCCGTGGCATCAACGCAGAAGGACAGGGGGCGATGCCTAGAAAGAAGATAGATGCACTGGTTGAGTATGCTAAAGGTTTCGGGGCAAAGGGTCTTGCATACCTGGCAATTCACGAGGACGGAACATACAAGTGCTCATTCTCTAAATTCATGAAACCTGAAGAATTGGATGCACTGGTATCCGCTATGGGCGGTAAACCGGGAGACCTGCTTCTGTTTGCGGCAGATAAGGACAAGGTCGTATTTGATGTCCTCGGAAATTTGCGTCTTGAGCTTGCAAGACAGCTTGATCTTTTAAAGAAAGATGACTTCAAATTCCTCTGGGTAACGGAATTCCCTCTGCTTGAATATTCTGAGGAGGAGAATCGCTATGTGGCTATGCATCATCCATTTACCATGCCGATGGAAGAAGACCTCCAGTTCATAGATACAGATCCTGGAAAGGTACGTGCGAAGGCATATGATATCGTACTGAACGGCACCGAGATGGGAGGCGGTTCTGTACGTATTCATCAGGCGGATATTCAGGAAAAAATGTTCGAGGTGCTTGGATTTACAAAAGAGAAGGCACAGGAACAGTTCGGATTCCTGTTAGATGCATTCAAATATGGTGTACCGCCTCATGCAGGTTTGGCATATGGCATGGATCGTATGGTTATGCTCATGGTAGGTGCAGACAGCATTCGTGATGTAATTGCATTCCCGAAGGTGAAAGATGCATCCTGTCTGATGATGGAGGCACCGTCGGTGGTTGATGAAAAGCAGCTTAAAGACCTTTCAATCGGTGTCATAGAGGATGTAGATGACGCCGAGTAGTATATAAATACGAAAATCAGTTGTTTCGTGTCAGTTCACTTTTTAAGCTGCAGCCGGACAACACTTTCTAAATAAAGAGGTATAGATATGGAAAAAGGAAAAGGATTTCTTCAGGAATTTCAGAAATTTATAAGCCGCGGCAATGTCATGGACATGGCAGTCGGTGTTATCATCGGCGGAGCTTTCTCCTCAATCATTAATTCTCTTGTAACAGATATAATTTCACCGGTTTTAGGTATTTTCGGCGGAATGAACTTTGATAGTTACAGCCTGAAACTGATGGGAGATGCGACCCTCAATTATGGTAAATTCCTTACAGCGGTTGTCAACTTCTTAATCATGGCACTGGTTATTTTCTGTATGATGAAGGCAATCAACAGCCTTACGACAAAGCTTCAGAAAAAAGAAGAGGAAAAACCGGAGGCGCCAACAACTAAGATTTGTCCATATTGCAAGAATGAGATTCCGATCGAGGCAACGAGATGTGGATTCTGTACTTCGATTTTGGAGGAAGCGAAAGAAGAGGCAAAATAAGATCTGTGTAATGCGGAAAAATTCGTTTGTTACACGGAAATTTCTCGGTGATAGTAGAAGAATTCGTGTGTGGTATAGAAATTTGTGAGTAACGCCCGTAATCTATGTTCTCCGGATTTGTGGTTTCGGAAACGGAAATACTAGACTGCCGGGAAAATGCTAAATACATGGCTCAAAATCCAAACTCGCCCGAACGGGCTCAGACAGGTGGATTTTGAGCCATAACGCATTTTCCGGCCAGTCAAGTGTTTCCAAGTCTCCTGCAAATACAAATCCGGAGGACATGGGTCCCGGGCGTTTTTAGAAGTACAACAAAGCATGTTTATGAATCTTTTGTGAACCTATGGAATCTCCTTCTTTAATCTGCTAAAATACAGGCAGATTAAGAATATAATTATGATATGACAGCTTGGAAAGTGGTTTTGTCGTATATAGCAGAGTAAGTCTAAATGAGGTGATGTTTTTATGGATAAGATTAAAATAATGGTCGTGGACGACGAGGCGAGAATGCGAAAACTTGTAAAGGATTTCCTTTCGATCAAGGGATATCAGGTGATGGAAGCCGGTGATGGAGAGGAAGCGGTGGATTTGTTTTTCCAGCAGAAGGATATTGCTCTGATTCTTCTGGATGTGATGATGCCGAAGATGGATGGCTGGGAGGTTGTAAAGACAATCAGAAAATATTCACAGGTTCCGATCATTATGCTGACTGCTAGAGGAGAGGAAAGTGATGAGCTGCAGGGCTTTAATCTGGGAGTGGATGAGTATATTTCAAAACCTTTCAGTCCGAAGATTTTGGTTGCCCGGGTGGAGGCAATTTTGCGCCGCAGCAACGGAGGTAATCAGGATGTCATTGAGGTAGGAGGCATACAGATCGACAAGACGGCACATCAGGTCAGTGTAGACGGAAAGCCTGTAGATTTAAGCTACAAAGAATTTGAACTGATGACGTATTTTGCCGAGAATCAGGGAATTGCACTTTCGAGAGAAAAGATTCTGAATAATGTATGGAATTATGATTATTTCGGCGATGCAAGAACAATTGATACTCATGTAAAAAAGCTTCGCAGTAAGCTGGGCGAAAAAGGAGAATATATAAAGACAATCTGGGGCATGGGTTATAAATTTGAGGTAAGCGAATGAAACATTCGATCCGATGGAAATTCACAATTATATTTGCAGGGCTGATGACAGCTGCAATTGCATTGATTTGGTGCATTAATAACTGGTGCCTGTCCGGATATTATCAGAATTATAAGATTCGTACGCTGGAAAAAGGGTATAAAGCCATTGATGAGATCATCATGGATGAGATACGAAGCGGTGAAAGCTCTCTGGAAGATGCGCAGTCAGAGTTAAATTCCGGTTGGAAGGAATATGATGAAAGTGATGAAAATATAAAGAAATCCGGTAACGCTAAAGACGATGACGCTTATTCTGAAAATGAAGATGAGTCAGCCGGAGAACAGGATGAATTTTCGGATAGTGATACGGTGGTTTTGGATGAAGATACAGAAAGTTATGATGTCACAGGGGAGGCCGATTCAGACGAAGCAACGAGCGGTGGCCTTAGGCTTGCAAATGTGATCCGTGAATTGAGGGACCGTTCCAATGTCTCACTTCTTCTCTACGACAGCGAGAGCGATCAGACCCTGGTTTCGTCTGCCAGAGATGTGGAAGTAATGCGTGACAGGGTAAGGCGTTATATTGTGGGTCTTGGCAATGCGAAGAGAGATGTGCTGCAGGAGCATGATAATTACATGATCCAGAAATCATTTGACCCGCGAAGCAAAACATTTTATCTTGAATGCTGGGGCTTTTTCTCTGATAATGCGACTATTTTTATCATGACTATGCCTATGGAAAGTATCCATGAGAGCACGGCGATCTCCAATCAGTTTTTGATGTTTGTAGGAATTATAGTGATTCTGGCAGGAAGTATATTAATTTACTTTATCACAAGGCACATTACGATGCCGATTAAGAAACTTTCAGAGCTGTCAGAAAAAATGACAGATTTGGATTTCGAAGCAAGATATGAGACCAATAGCTGTTCCACAGAGGAGATTGACACGCTCGGAAACAGTATGAATGTCCTTTCACAGCGCCTGAAAACCACTATCGGAGAATTAAAAGAGGCGAATGAACAGCTTAAGAAGGATATAGATGAAAAAGTTCAGATCGATGAGATGAGAAAAGAGTTTATTGCAAATGTATCGCACGAACTCAAAACACCTATTGCGCTTATTCAGGGCTATGCGGAAGGATTGGTTGAAGGTATGGCTGAGGATAAGGAAAATCGCGACTATTACTGCAGCGTTATCATGGATGAGGCCGGAAAAATGAACAGGATGGTTCGCCAGCTTCTGACTCTTACGGCACTGGAGTTTGGAGGTGAGCGTCTGACGATAGAGAAGTTTGATCTCACGGAATTAATCGCAAGTGTGATTTCTTCGTCCGGCGTACTCATGAAAGAAAAAGACGTAACCGTAGATTTTGCTGAGAAGGAACCGGTTTATGTCATGGGAGATGAATTTAAAATAGAGGAGGTTATTACAAACTATCTGACCAATGCGATTCATCACGTCGGCGGAGAAGAGAAAAAAATTCAGATAAAAATTGATCACAGAAGAGACGGAAAAGAGGTATGCGTGCGGGTGTTTAATACAGGTACACCGATCCCGGAGAAATCCATACCTAATCTCTGGACCAAATTTTACAAGGTGGATAAGGCCAGAACCCGCTCATACGGAGGCAGCGGTATAGGACTTTCGATAGTTAAGGCCATCATGGAGATGCATCATAAAGAATGTGGTGTGAAAAATTACGATGACGGTGTGGAATTTTGGTTTACTCTGAAAGCGTCAGAGGCACGAAACAACTGACTTTCAGCCATGGGAGTTTCATGGGAAAATGCGTCCTATGAAACAAAAACGATAATTACAGAAATCTTAAATAAGTATAAAAGATCCGTCATTTCCTTGACAATGAAAAGAAAAGAAAATATAATGACAATGTAACAAGTTTTAATATTTATGTAACATTTCAGAAAAATCAGAATCACGTCATTATATAAAACAATCACTAAATCTTGTTAAGGAGTTTTTCAACATGAATTTTTACAAAACCAAGAAACTTTTTCGTGTGCTGTGTGTATGCTCAATGTTTACAGTGGGCAGTATACAGACGGTCTTCGCAGGTCCTTCTACCGGCTATGAAAGCGATATGGTAGCGACTGTTGCAGAGGATGTATCGATATATGCTGATGAGAATGAAAATTCTGAAGTAGTAGCGATGGCTGAAAAAGGTGAATCCTACGATGTGGTTGAAAAAAGCGGTGACAGCTGGGTCAAGGTAGCTGCCGGCGAGATGGAAGGTTATCTTAAGGTTCAGAGCAATGTTATGATAAGCAAGGCTGAGGAGGCTGCTGCAGCTGCTGATGCATTTGTAGAAGAGCAGACTAATATCTCCAAGAGACAGCAGTTGGTAAATTATGCATTGCAGTTTATCGGAGGACGATATAAATTTGGCGGAAACGATCCTCATACAGGAGTTGATTGTTCAGGTTTTACAAAATATGTGATGCAGCATGGCGCGGGAGTGAGCCTTAGCAGATCATCGACAGCCCAGTCAAAACAGGGCACGGCGATCAGTGCAGCCGAGATGCAGCCGGGAGATTTGCTTTTCTACGGAAGCGGAAGCAGCATCAACCACGTGGCTATGTATATCGGAGACGGAAAAGTGGTACATGCGTCCACTGAGAAAACCGGTATCAAAACATCACCATGGAATTACCGCACACCGGTTAAGATTGTGAACGTACTTGGTTAAAAAATGTATGAGCACTCAGTGTGCAGCAGTTTTGAAAGAAAATAAGAGAAGTGAAATTATGGGCCGTAAAGCATCAGATGATGCTTTGCGGCTTTTCTATATAGATTCACATACTTTTGTTTATCTACCTATCGTGGTTGACAGATGCAGGTGGGTCAACTAGAATGAAGTAGTGAATCAAAAATTGTAGTTTCTGCAATTAACATTTGCAATTAACATTTGCAATTAACATTTGCAAAAGAGTCAATAATTATTTAAGAGGAAAAAATATTGGAACGATACGAACTGATTGCCCCGTGTCATTTTGGCCTGGAGGCAGTATTAAAAAAAGAAATCATAGATCTTGGATATGAAGTTACAGAAGTAGAAAACGGACGTGTGACGTTTGCCGGAGATGCAGAAGCCATATGTCGTGCAAATATCTTTCTGAGAACTGCAGAAAGAGTGATATTAAAAGTCGGATGTTTTAAAGCAGTTACTTTTGATGAATTGTTTGAAGCAACTCGTGCAATTAAATGGGAAAAATATCTGCCCAAAGATGGCAAATGCTGGGTGAAAAAGGCTTCATCCATTTCCAGTAAGCTTTTCAGTCCGTCGGATATACAGAAGATCATGAAAAAGGCGATTGCCAGACATATGCAGGAATATTATGATCTTGAAAGAATGCCTGAGACCGGCAGTGAATATCCTCTGCGGGTATTTTTCTACAAGGATCAAGTGACGGTCGGTATCGATACAAGCGGGGAATCATTGCATAAGCGGGGGTATCGCCAGATGACAAGCAAGGCTCCGATCACAGAAACTCTGGCAGCAGCCCTTATCATGCTGACACCATGGAAGGCTGACAGAATTCTGGTGGACCCTTTCTGCGGAAGCGGCACATTTCCTATTGAGGCAGCCATGATTGCGGCAAATATGGCCCCGGGTATGAACCGTTCGTTTTTATCTGAAAGCTGGACAAACCTGATTCCCAAAAAATGCTGGTATGATGCGATTGATGAAGCTTCTGAGATGGTTGATGATACTGTTGAAGTAGATATTCAGGGATATGACATTGACGGGGAAGTGGTTCGTGCGGCAAGGGAAAATGCGCAGAGAGCCGGAGTGGACCATATGATTCATTTTCAGGAGCGTTCGGTAGCGCAGCTGAGCCATCCGAAGAAATATGGTTTTATCATCACAAATCCGCCTTATGGAGAACGTATAGAGGAAAAAAAGAATCTTCCCACGCTCTACAAAACCATCGGTGAACGCTATAAGATGCTTGATTCCTGGTCTATGTACCTGATTACAGCCTATGAAGATGCCGAACGCTATATCGGCAGGAAAGCTGATAAGAACCGCAAGATTTACAATGGCATGATGAAGACCTATTATTACCAGTTTATGGGACCGAAACCACCGAAGAAAAAAACGGGTGATAAGGTTGAAGCGTAATATTTTCCATATTGCACTGTTTGTAGTCATCCTCGTAGTTCTGATTTTTGATAGTTGTCTGATTCATATTGCCAAGCAGGAGACAAAGACAGAAAAAGGCAATGAAATTAATCAAGATTTATATGACGAGACCGCGGATGAAACAAATGCCGGTTCGACTACTCCTGAGGTTGATAAAACAGAAACTATAACACAGGATGATTCAGAACTGGTTTTGCCTGAAAGTTACGATTATCGTGATGTCGACCGCGCACCGAAGATCAAGAATCAGGGAAGTCTTGGGACGTGTTGGGCATTTGCATCCGTGATGGCTCTGGAAAGCAGCGTGCTGCCGGAGTGGAATGTCAGTTTTTCAGAGGATCATATGTCACTTCGCAACAGTTTCAATCTGTCACAGAATGCCGGAGGCGAGTATACCATGTCTATGGCATATCTTTTGGCGTGGCAGGGGCCGGTTAATGAGGCTGACGATCCGTATGGAGACGGCTATTCTCCGTCCGGGTTATCCCCGATTTGCCATGTACAGGAAATCCAGATTCTGCCTGAAAAGGATTATGAGGCTATAAAAAAGGCGGTTTATCTGTACGGAGGGGTACAAAGTTCTCTTTACACCGATATGGTAAATGACAGTGATGATACACATTATTATCGCAGGGATACAGGGGCATACTGTTATAACGGAAATGAAAAACCTAACCATGACGTTGTGATTATAGGCTGGGACGACAATTATTCAAAAGATAATTTTAAAGAGATTCCCCAGGGGGACGGTGCTTTTATCTGTGCCAACAGCTGGGGAGGAGAATTCGGCGATGACGGATATTTTTATGTATCATATTATGATACAAACATAGGGATCCACAACATTCTCTATTCCGGTATCGAGTCAACAGACAACTATGATCACATATATCAATCGGACCTGTGCGGATGGGTTGGTCAGCTGGGATATGGAAAGGAAACAGCCCTTTTTGCCAATATTTATACTGCCGTGGATAACGAAGAGCTGGAGGCAGTTGGATTCTATGCGACAGGAGAGAATACATCCTACCAGGTGTATACAGTTACCGATGCTAATGGAAGTTCACAATTCGGAAGGCGAAAGAAAGCTGCTTCAGGAAAGTTTACCAATGCGGGATATTATACTGTAACTCTTGACAAAAAGGTGGAGTTAGAGGCCGGTGAACGATTTGCTGTCATCGTGGAAATCACAACTCCGGGGGCAATCCATCCGGTTGCTATAGAGTACAGCTCCGCTGACAAGGGTTTGACGGTTGATTTGAGCGATGGAGAGGGCTATATCAGTTATCGTGGCTCATCGTGGGAACGGGTCGAGACCGATCAGAAGTGCAATGTATGTTTAAAGGCATATACAAAGAAAATTGATTAAGAAATATGGCTAATTGTGCATAGTGATAAGAGGAGTAAAATAGTGAGGGAAAAGATTATATTTGCAACCGGCAACGCCGGAAAACTCAAAGAAATAAGAGAAATTTTGAAAGATTTAGACAGGGAAATCGTAACCATGAGAGAAGCCGGCTTTGATGGCGAGATTGAGGAAAACGGAACAACCTTCAGTGAAAATGCAGAAATTAAAGCAAGAGCTGTATGGGAAAAAACAGGCGGAATCGTCCTGGCAGACGATTCGGGGCTCGTCATAGATTATTTAAACGGCGAACCGGGAGTCTATTCAGCACGTTATCTGGGTGATACGCCGTATGAGGAAAAAAACCGTATCCTGATTGAACGACTTAACGGCGCTAAGGACACAGAGCGCGGTGCACGTTTTATGTGTAATATAGCGGCTGTGCTGCCTGACGGAAAAGTTCTTCATACCGAGGCATCCATGGAAGGCGAAATTGCCAGGAAACCTGCCGGAAATGGCGGATTTGGCTATGATCCGATACTGTGGCTGCCTGAATATGGCAAGACTTCTGCTGAACTCACCATGGAGGAGAAAAATCGTATCAGCCATAGAGGAAAGGCACTTGAGATGATGAAGGATGCACTTAAGGAGGCACTTGGCAGGTAATGAAGAAGATATTAATTACAAGCGATACGCACCGCAGGGATGGTAATCTTTTCGAAGTTATTCATAATGAGGCACCGTTCGATATGTTTATTCATCTCGGTGATGCAGAAGGAAGCGAAAATGAGATTGCATCATGGTGCAAAGAGCAGAATCCGGACTGTGATATATATATGGTATTGGGAAATAATGATTTCTTTTCGCATCTGGACAGAGAAAAGGAAATTTCCATCGGAAAATATCGTGCTTTTCTGACTCATGGACATTTTTACAGTGTTTCGGTCGGACCTGAACGACTGATTGACGAGGCAGAAGACCGTGGGGTTTCAATTGTCATGTTTGGACATACGCATAAACCATATCTGGAAAGACGTGATAATGTGACAGTTTTAAATCCCGGCAGTCTTTCCTTTCCACGTCAGGACGGCAGACGTCCGAGTTATATGATTATGGATCTGGATGATGAGGGAGAAGCTCACTATACAACTTGTTATTTGTAGATATTATTGACGCTCATTTTGTAAATTGATATAATGTTGTTTGCGGCCTCTAAAGTCTAAGCATACGACATGTCTGCATGTCGGTGGGGCTAAAGAGGTATTTTGGATGCAGGAGTAAAGCATGAAATTAGAATCATTGATTACAAATATGACAGACCAGATTAAAGAGGCACAGTTAAAGCTTGGTTATGCCAGAGAAACGATGCGCCTTTACTATCCGCTTTCATCACTGAATGCGATATTGGAAACGGAAGAGTCTGATATTCGGGAAATGGTAAAAAGCATCAGGTATGAGCTTGAGAAGAAAAAACAGGCAGATGTGAAGGCCTCTGTTACTTCTGGAGGAGATAGGATTGTCTTTACGATTATGCCTGAATTTGTAGAATACGTGCATCTGAATGAGCCTGATCCGCCATTTTTAAAAGAATTGATTCAGCTTTTTAAAGAAAAACACTGCTGCACCAAAGAAGATATTGTAGCTGTATTTGAAAAATATGGTCCGTATGAATGCCGGCAGATGCCGGAAGATATGGACTTTGACTATGTTATTTATTTTAAAGACAACAGCATAGATTCATATTGTTACTGTATTCGCGAAGAGATGGGACATACAATCTATCATCGATTTACAAAAGCCGATTTTGAGGCGTTGATCGAGAATTAAATACGAGAAATAAAGGAGATTAGACTGATGGAGAACGAGACAAAGCAGACCAATACCAATGAGCAGGTAACTGATATTTTTTCACAGAAATTAAAAGAAGCAGATTCTTTGTATGCAATTCTTTCGGGGTGTACAAAAGAGCCTTATGTATATTGTGATCCGGAGACCATGGATGATGCCATTTTGCTCTTTACAGATGAGGAAGGAGCTAAGGCAGGAGCACAGAAACTGGCAGAACAGCAGATCCCGATTGGAATAGCAAAGGTAGACAGAAAGAGCCTTCTGCTCTTCTATACAAGTCTTTATACAATGGGTGTAAATGCTGTCAAGGTACATGTCGGTGATGACAGTAAACTGTTTCAGCTGAGTGAATTTGTGAGACGTAAGGATCCGGAGGAGAGCAAAAACGGCAAGGTCTGGGTTGAAAATCCGGAGCTTCATCTTACCATGCTTTATTATATGCAGAAGCTTCGCCGTAAACCGGATCAGGAAATCACACCGGATTTAAATGAACTTCAGGAGGAGATCGGAGCTCATTTCAAAAAAGGCCGTTATATCGTGCCGCTTCCTGAAGAAGGAAACGGAATTCCGCTGGTTAAATTAAAGAGCGGAGATGTTTTTCAGCCGGTATTCACAGATGTAATTGAATTCCAGAGATTCAACCGTGAAAAGAAATTCCGCCCGGTTGTTGTGGAGGCAGTTAAGCTTGCACAGGTACTTCCGAATGAGGCAAAAGGTATTGTTATTAATCCGCTTGGCGTCAATATGCCGCTGACTGTACAGAAAGTAAAGAAACAGCCGGAGACTCCGGTACAGGAACCGGTGTCTGTGGAGGCTCAGATTGAGGCTGCTATTCGTGAGGTACAGGCAGAAGCAGGTCGCTGATAAGATATTTGACAAGTTCAAAGGAGGAGATTGGATTTATGTATCAGGCAGCAGATAAACGATATGATGGGATGAGTTACAATAACTGCGGCAACAGCGGACTTAAACTTCCCGCGGTTTCACTGGGATTCTGGCACAATTTCGGAAATACCGGAGTCTATGATACGATGAGAAAGATGTGTTTCACAGCTTTTGATAACGGAATCACTCATTTTGACCTCGCCAATAATTACGGACCGGAACCGGGAAGTGCAGAAGAGAATCTTGGACGTATTCTGAAGGAAAATTTCATGCCATATCGTGATGAGCTGATAATAAGCACAAAAGCCGGATATGAGATGTGGAACGGGCCTTACGGAAACTGGGGAAGCCGCAAATATCTTCTCGCCAGTCTGGATCAGAGTCTTAAACGTCTCGGACTTCCTTATGTGGATATTTTTTATCATCACAGGATGGACCCGGAGACTCCGCTTGAGGAGTCTATGGGAGCTCTTGCCCAGGCAGTAAAGAGCGGAAAAGCACTCTATGCAGGAATATCAAATTATAACGGTGAGAAGATGAAAGAGGCGGCTGCGATTTTGCGTGATTTGAAATGCCCATTCGTCATTAATCAGAATCGTTACAGCATATTTGACCGTACTATTGAGAAAAACGGCCTTAAAGAGGCAGTCACCGAAGAAAAGAAGGGCCTGATTGCTTTCAGCCCGCTTGCCCAGGGAACACTGACCGATAGATATCTGAACGGAATTCCGGCAGACAGTCGTGTGATGACAGATGGCAGATTTCTTAAAAAAGAGCAGCTTACAGAGGAAAAAATCGGTCAGATTCGTGCACTCAATGATATAGCTGTGCAAAGAGGAGAAAAACTGTCACAGATGGCACTTAAGTGGGTAATGAAGGATAATGCGGTTACCAGTGTGCTCATCGGAGCATCAAAGCCGGAGCAGATATTGGATAACCTGAAAATGCTTGAGGGCGCACCGCTTAGTGAGGAAGAACTGTTAAAGATTGATCAGATTTGCGGTTTATAGATCGAGAACGAAAAAAGAATCCTGTTCGCAGGATTCTTTTTTCGTATTATTATTTGACAGTTACCACAACTCTGTGAGGAAGGCATACGACGGTTTCGCCGCTCTTTGAAATTTCTCCCTGTTTTACACAGAGCTTGTCCGGACAGTCGGCTTCATCAATTTTTGCAAAACCATCGTGAATTACCAGATGATTTTGTCCACCTTGATAGCCTTCTATCCATGTATCAACTTCGTCGTCAAGACCATAGCTTGAAATGGTTGTTCCGTCTACGCTGACTTCAACGGTAAAGGCATTTTTTTGCTGCTGATATTTCATAAATACAAAACCGATAATAACAATCAAAGCCAGTAAAATAATGAGTATAAATTCATTTCTTTTTTTATCTTTCGGGGCATGTCCTTCAGACTCAAGTATATCTGAATTAGTGGCAGTATTACTGTTCTTTGATTTCATTGATAAATGCCTCCGCTCCGTTTGAACAAATCAGTTCGTAATCATCTGTGATAAAATACGCATAAATTCCGTCCAGGGAATTAATGAGTTCAAGACCTTTGTCAAGTCCCATTGAGAAACATGTTGTGCTGAGGACATCGCCGTCTACCGAGCGGGGGGAGACTATTGTCACAGCAACAAGTCCATTCTGATAAGGATACCCCGTTTTGGGATTTAACAGGTGGTGATAGTTGACTCCGTTTTTCTCGAAGTGTCGCTCGTAGACTCCTGATGAGACCACGGACATATCATCAATATTCAGATCGGCAAATACGGTTGCGTAATCGGAAAATGGCTTTTGAAGCCCTATACAAAATGGCTTGTGACTAGTGCGTTTTCCGACGCAGAGTACATTGCCGCCAAGATTAATTATGGCACTTTTTACACCGGATTCTATCAGATAGTCTTTCATGCGGTCGGCGATGTATCCCTTGGCAATGGAACCAAGGTCAAGCGTAGTGTCAGGTGACAGAAATGTAAGCTTATTACCCTTAAGTCTTATATTTTTCCAGTCAACGCGCTTTGCGGCTGTCGTGATTTCATCTTCTGACGGAATCACATGTTCATCACTGGTGAAATTCCAAAGGGAACTTAAGGGTTCAATAGTTAAGTCATATGCACCATCCGAGACTTCACTGTAGTGAAGTCCCTCAGAAATCATCGCTGCCATATCGTCTGATATGGTAAATGTCGTCTCGTCCGCATCACGGTGATTAAGCTTATAAAGCTCGCTGCCTTCAATAGTTTTGCTGAAACGATTTTCATACTCCTGACACATATCGACGCAGTGGTCAAGAATTGTCTCATCGCGCGAATCATAGAGTGTAATATTTATAAATGTATTCAACATAAATGCCGAACGGCTGATAGGTTCCCTTCTGGATTTGCCAAACACAAGTGCTGCCCCGCAGCCTAGAAAGACAACGGCAAGAAGCGTAAAGAATGCATACAGATCCTTCTTTTTCATTAAAATCTCCATTTCATAAAAATTGCATGTCACCTGAGGGTGACACAAAAACAACATCATTACTCTAACAAAGGATTATATGAAAGTCAATAAATCTACCATAAACAGGTAATGAAAGCTTTACAAAATTGGAAAATTTTACTAGAATAAATGTTGATCTACAAAGGAGGATGAGATGCCGAAAACAGGGAAAAAAGGCATATCAAAGGCCGGCAAAATTGCCTTATACGGGATGATGACGGCACTGGCATTTCTGCTTGGCTACGTTGAAACATTGATACCCCTTAATTTGGGAGTTCCGGGGGTTAAGCTCGGGCTTGCCAATCTCGCATCAATCGTGAGCATGTATATGTTGGGATGTCAGGCTGCAGCAGCGATTGCGCTGGTTCGTATAATACTTACAGGATTTACATTTGGAAATATGTCGATGATGATCTACAGTTTTGCGGGTGCGGCACTCAGTCTTGTGTTGATGTCACTTTTTTACAAACTGGACTGGTTTGGAGTGACAGGAGTGAGTATTCTTGGCGGAGCCGGACACAATATCGGACAGCTTATAGTGGCGGCTCTGGTTGTCGAGAATGCAGGTGTTTTTTATTATCTTCCGGTGCTTTTGGCCGCGGGAACGGTGGCCGGCGCAATTATCGGGATTCTTGGAGGAATATTAATAAAGCGATTAAATGGCTTTATTCAAAAAAATGAACAGTAACGTATTTTGACAGGAGGATGGGAGTATGACAGTATATGAGGCAATCAGAAATTTGGCAGAGTACGGAATTAATACGGGACTTATCGAAAAATCTGACCGTATTTATGCGATAAATCAGATCCTGGAGGTAATGGGACTTGATGAATATGAGGAGCCACAGGAGAGCAGTGCAGAAATTTCACTTGAAGATACTCTTGGTGCTCTGCTTGATTATGCACATGAGTACGGTGTATTAAAAGAAGATGGCGTGGTTTATCGTGATTTGTTTGATACAAAGCTTATGAACTGCCTTATGCCCAGACCGAGCGAGGTTATCGGACGTTTCTGGAAACTTTACGATAAGTCCCCTGAGTGTGCGACAGATTATTATTACAAGTTAAGCCAGGATTCCAATTATATAAGACGTTACCGCGTATCAAAGGATATGAAATGGAAAACAGATACAAAGTATGGAGAACTGGATATAACGGTTAATCTATCCAAGCCTGAGAAGGATCCGAAGGCTATAGCGGCAGCCAAGCTGGCCAAACAGAGCGGATATCCTAAATGCCTTCTTTGCAGGGAAAATGAAGGCTATGCCGGACGCGTCAATCATCCGGCAAGAAATAACCACAGAATTATACCGATCACGGTCAATGAGAGTGAGTGGGGATTTCAGTATTCACCGTATGTATATTATAACGAGCATTGTATAGTGTTTAATGGCAAGCATACGCCCATGAAGATTGAACGTGCAACGTTTGTAAAATTGTTTGATTTTGTAAAACTATTTCCGCATTATTTTCTGGGTTCCAACGCCGATCTTCCGATTGTAGGCGGATCAATCCTAAGCCATGATCATTTTCAGGGCGGACATTATACCTTTGCCATGGCAAAGGCACCTATCGAGAGAAAGTTTACGATAGAAGGCTTTGAGGATGTGGAGGCCGGTATCGTTAAATGGCCGATGTCAGTTGTAAGAACAAGATCAAAGGATGCCGAAAGACTGGTTGATTTGGGCGAAAAAGTGCTTAACGCATGGCGTGGATATACCGATGAAGAGGCATTTATCTATGCCGAGACCGACGGAGAACCTCACAATACGATCACGCCGATTGCCAGAAAAAACGGAGATTATTATGAGCTGGATCTGGTGCTCAGAAATAATATTACTACTGATGAATACCCGTTGGGGGTTTACCATCCGCATGCTAAGCTGCATCATATCAAAAAGGAAAATATCGGCCTGATCGAGGTTATGGGACTGGCTGTGCTTCCATCAAGACTTAAAAACGAGCTTTCTGAACTTGCAGTGGCCATACTTTCAGGTGCTGACATACGTTCAAATCCGGAGATTGAAAAGCATGCAGACTGGGTGGAAGAGTTTTTGCCGAAGTACGATCATATAGATGCAGATAACATCGATAAAATTTTACAGGATGAGGTCGGAATCGTGTTTGAACAGGTATTGGAAGATGCCGGGGTATACAAATGCACTAAAGAAGGCAGGGAAGCATTTGCACGTTTCCTTGGCACAGTTGGATTTAGATGAGATCGGCTGCTGTTTAGGTATGCATAAACAGTAACTAAGATTCAGATAAAGAGGGGACATGGATAAAGCATTATTTTTAAAAAAATACCGTATAGAGCAGGAAGAATTTGAGACAGCAGGTATTTCCTGGGAAGAACTCGACAGTATCGCCGCACATTATGAAACTATAGAAGGAAAGTTGCGCGACATAGGAAAGGATTTTGTTGACAACTATCTGTATGATATCGAAAAAGCGGGGATACATTCTTACCGCTACAGGACAAAGGCACCGGGGCATCTTCTGGAGAAAATTATCCGTAAAAAGAATGAACAGCCTGACAAGTTTGCCAGACTAGGAGTGGATAATTATTGGAAATACGTGACTGATCTCATAGGTATTCGTGTTTTTTTCCTTTATCGTGAGGACTGGCGTAATTTCCATGAATATATTACTTCGGTATTTGAAAATGAACCGTCGCAGTATGTGGAAGACCGTGAAAGGGATTTTGATGAAGATATATCTCATTCATATATCGCAGAGCGACCAAAGGTATATCGGAGAAACGGTGACAGCCGTATATATGACGAGAATATAATCGAGATCAAATCCGGCGGTATCTATCGCTCTCTTCATTATATTATCAAATATCAGGGATATTATGTGGAAATTCAGGCGAGGACGCTCTTTGAAGAGGGATGGAGTGAAGTGGATCATGATATCGTTTACCCATATTACAAGGATGATGTGATGCTCCGGGATTTTTCACGTCTGCTTAACCGGCTTTCCGGGATGGCGGATGAGATGAGTTCATATTTTCACCGCATGAAGGTAGAGAAAGAAAAAGAAGAACTGCTTTTAGGAGAAATTAAGGACTCTGAACAGTTATAAGAATAAAAAAGCAGCGGTTTGGTATAGATTCAAACTATATCAAACCGCTGCTTTTATGTATTTTCCAATATGATGAACATGGGCTATAATGACATCATCCTAAAAACGAAAAAACAGTGGAAAGAAAAAATAAAAGAAAAATGGAGGAAATACATATGGCACATTTAGAGACACCTTTTAGATATGACTTTGTGGGAAGCTTTTTAAGACCACAGGCTTTAAAAGATGCAAAGGCCGCATATCAGGCAGGAAAAATCAGCGAGGAAGAGTATGAGCGTGTAGTTAATTCGGAAATTGACAAGGTAGTGGCAAAGCAGAAAGAACTTGGATTCCATGCAATTACAGACGGAGAATTTAGAAGAACATACTGGCACCTGGATTTTATGTGGGGATTTGAGGGTGTTGAACACAAACAGACAGGCGGCGGAGTTCAGTTTGACGCCGAGATGGCATCGGTTGAAGATACATACCTTGTCGGAAAAGTTCGTGCAAAAAAGCATCCGTTTGTTGAATATTTCAAATATTTGAAAAAATTTGAAGATGAAAACACTGTTGCAAAATACACAATTCCGGCACCGGCTCAGATGTTTCAGCAGCTGATTGTCCCGATAAATTTCCAGTCAACCAGAAAATTCTATGAAACAAATGAAGAGTTGATTCAGGATATCGGAAAAGCATATCAGGATGTAATCCGTCAGTTTTATGATGCAGGCTGCCGTAATCTGCAGCTGGATGACTGCACCTGGGGCGCTATTGTAGGAGATGCCGCAAAGCAGAGATACAAGGCACTTGGAATCGATCTGGAAGAGGTAAAAGCGCAGCTTCTCGCGGTAAATAATCTTGCTCTGGAAGGAAAGCCGGAAGATATGATAATTACTTCTCATATCTGCCGCGGAAATTATCATTCCACTTTCTTTACCAGCGGACCTTATGACTCTGTGGCTGACTATGTATTTGCAAAAGAAAATGTAAATGCGCTTCTGCTTGAATATGATGATGCAAGATCCGGAGGTTTTGCCCCGCTTAAGAAACTTTCACCTGATAAGAAGGTTGTACTGGGACTTATCACAACCAAGAGTCCGGTTCTGGAAAAGAAAGAGGACATTATTGCCAGAATTCATGAGGCTGCAAAATATGTACCGCTTGAGCGCTTATGCTTAAGCCCACAGTGCGGATTTGCATCCTGCGAGATCGGAAATAAGCTTACTGAGGAAGAACAGTGGGCAAAACTGAGACTCGTTAAAGAAGTAGCCGAAGAAGTATGGGGAAACTTTCAGTAATGAAAGAATGAAGATCAGATTCTGATTTGAGAATAAAAAAACACCGCCATCTATTTTTTGATGACGGTGTTTTTTCGATCGTTTGTTCCTTGACTCACGAACCTTGTGCTGACGCACTCCACTGCCTGCTAACGCAGGCGGTTCGTTCGTTAATGGTCCAAGAAAAACAAATGTCTGCTACGCAGCTGCTTGTTTTTCTTTTGGACTCATTATATCTATAAATCCAATTTTAAGTCGCCTTTCTTGATCCAACCTGCTTTTTTGCAAAGTGCACCGAAGAAGAGTGTTAAAATAGCCGGAAGTATGAAGCAGATGAGAATAATACCCGGCCACATGAGTGGATCTTTACTTTCCTGCATTGCAGTATAAATTCCGATAGGTCCAACGAGACCACAGGTACCCATGCCGGATCCGGCAGGAATGTTTTCCAGATGAAATACCATCGTTGAGAGAGGACCTGTTACCATGGAAGCAAGTGTCGGCGGGATCCAGATTTTAGGATTTCTTACTATATTTCCCATCTGGAGCATCGATGTGCCAAGTCCCTGGGCTAAAAGACCGCCCCATTTGTTTTCACAGAAACTAAGTACTGCAAAACCGATCATCTGGGCGCAGCATCCGGCAGTGGCGGCACCGCCTGCAAGACCGTCAAGACTCAACATTATGCATATTGCAGCACTGCTTATAGGAAGTGTCAAAGCTATGCCGATCAAAGCAGAGACCAATATACCCATAAAGAACGGCTGCATAACGGTAGCTGTTTTTACGAGATTTCCGAAAGCGGTCATAAATGCAGAAACAGCCGGTCCCACAAACTGAGCTGCAAGTACACCGGATATGATAGTTACACCAGGTGTGACGAGAATATCAACCGGTGTTTCCTTTGACACAATCTTACCAAGCTCAGCTGCAATGATTGTAGCGACAAGCGCACCGACCGGTCCGCCGAGTTCATTGCCGGCAATACCGACAGTGGCAGCAGAGAAGAGAACCAGATTCGGTGCTTTCAAAGCGTAGGCGATAGAAACACCCAGGGCAGCTCCGGTAGCACCCTTTGCATAACCTGATATGGTTGTGAAAATTTCAATTCCCGTCTTGTCTCCGAGAGTTCCAAAGATGGTGCCAATCAGAAGAGAAGCAAACAGACCGAATGCCATGGCACCCAGTGCATCGATAAGGTAAGTCTGTACTGATATGACGACCTGTTTTCGTTTTAAAAAAGCTTTTACACGTTCCATAAAGAACCTCCGATAGTAAGTTATAATGGTTAAAAAAGTAAACTGACATGCCGTTTGACAGCGGCATTAGGGCTTAAAACCAAAGTGTGATTACACCTGTCTTGTCAGGTGTAATGGACTACTGTATTTTATCACGATAAAAAGAAAAAACAAGAGTAAAATGAAAAAAATATAAAATTAATGAAAAACCGGATTTCAGATAATTATATATATGTTATACTGTTCTAAAGATGCGTTTATTACAGGTCAAAAATAAGCGGCTGCGAAGCAGACGAGGAGGTATTCCATGCAAAAACGAATTTGTCCGATTTGTGATCATCAAATGAAGCATGAGCATTATTGTTCTTTTTGTAGGCAATGGATTAAAAATCCGCATTATATAAATGCAACATATTATCTGAATGAACGCCATCCGGCAAAGGAAACAGGCTGCGAATATCATAATATGGGTGAAAATACATCAGCAAATGATGGGAAAACAGGATATGACACAGTCAGTGAATTATTAGAACGTGCGAAGACATTGGTAGAAACCCACAGTACCGTAAGTACGGACAGATCACCGGGACATCAGAAAACAAACCAATCCGTCAAACACAGTAATAACACATATCAGACAGAACAGAGAAAAACATCAGTATCCGGAAACAGGAAACGAAATAAAAGACCAGGGATAAGTATCATAAAGATAATACTCATAATAATGTGCATCATGTATGCAGTAAACTTTATATATAACCTTTTTTTGGGATTTTTCTGGTGGGTATAGAATAAAGCTATATCAAACAATAGAAAATAGGTTAGGGCTAAGGAAACTGAAAGCTTGGCAGATACAAAAAATGTGTGTTATACTGTAAACACTCAGCGAAAAAAAGATTTATACAGAACAGGAGATAGATATAATGAAGATAAAAGATATTTTAGCCAAGGGTCAACCAACTCTTTCATTTGAGGTGTTTCCTCCTAAGGAAGAAAGCAATTTTGATTCCGTAGAAAAAGCAGCACTTGAGATAGCAAAACTGGAACCGGCATTCATGAGTGTTACTTACGGAGCCGGCGGAGGTACAAGCAAGTACACTGTTCAGATTGCATCTGATGTCCAGGATACATGCCATGTGCCGACACTGTCACATCTCACATGTGTATCATCTACACGTGAGAAGGTTCATAGTGTGCTGCAGGATATTAAAGCCCATGGAATTGAAAATGTCCTTGCACTCCGCGGCGATATACCAAAAGACGGAAAAATAGAACATGATTATCAATATGCATCTCAGCTGATTCGCGAAATACGCGAGACAAGCCCGCAGTTGTGTATCGGTGCCGCCTGCTATCCGGAAGGTCATGTGGAATCAGTAAATAAAACAGCTGATATTGAACATCTTAAGGAAAAAGTTGAGGCTGGATGTGATTTTGTGACCACACAGATGTTTTTTGACAATAATATTCTTTATAATTACCTTTATCGTATTCGCGAAAAAGGAATCACGGTTCCTGTTGTTGCCGGTATTATGCCGGTAACTAACGTAAGCCAGATAAAACGTATCTGCAGCATGTCCGGTACGTATATTCCGGCGCGTTTTAAGGCAATTGTGGATAGATTCGGAGATAATCCGGCAGCAATGAAGCAGGCCGGAATTGCATATGCGACAGAGCAGATTATCGATCTGATTGCAAATCATGTTAATGCAATCCATATTTATTCGATGAATAAACCTGATGTTGCGGCACAGATTAAAAGCAGTCTGTCGGAGATTCTGTAATATGGACGATGTCAATCGAAGAGAGATATACAGGTATCTGGGCGTTAAAGGAAATCAGGAGGCAGATTTACAGACAAAAAAGCTTGTGGAGGACTGCCTGGAGGAACTGGAGAAGTCGGTCAATTGCAGAAGCTTCTACAGAAGATTCCCTTTGACGATACTTGATAATTTCGAACTTGATTTTACATGCTTCAAGGTGAGAAGCCGTGCGTTGAGTCACAATCTTAGGGATTGTCAGGAAGTGATTCTGTTTGCGGCTACGCTTGGAGCCGGAGTGGACCTGCTTTTGCGCCGTTACAACAAACTTGCGATGAGCAGAGCCGTGGTTATGCAGGCGTGCGCAGCGGCCAGAATCGAAAAATATTGCAACGAAATCAATGAAAAACTGAAAGCGGAGGCGTCGAAAGAGGGATTCTATCTGCGTCCCCGCTTTTCGCCGGGATATGGAGATTTGCCGATTTCATGCCAGCCGGATTTTTGCCGGGTGCTGCAAGCAGAAAAAACAGTGGGAATCACATTGACAGAAAGTTATCTTATGATGCCGTCGAAGTCGGTTACGGCAGTCATCGGTATGTCGAGACAGAAATCCGACTGCTTGACGGAGGGCTGTGAAGCATGTTCAAATACAAACTGTCTGTACCGCAGAGAATAATAAATGAATGACAGAGAGGAAGCTTACATGGGTATACTGGAAGAGTGGAATGATAAAATCCTTATATTTGACGGTGGAATGGGAAGTCTTTTGCAGGACGCCGGCCTAAAGCCCGGAGAATTGCCTGAGACATGGAATATCAGGCATCCGGAGGTTCTTTTGAAGATTCATGAAGACTATCTGAATGCCGGAGCCGATATTATTCTGTCCAATACATTCGGTGCAAACCGCTTAAAATATAATGAAAATGAAGAGTTTGGCCTCGAAGAGATCGTAACTGCTGCTATGAAAAATGCCAGAGCTGCGGTAAAACATTGCGGCCATGGCTATGTGGCCCTTGATCTTGGACCGACGGGACGCCTCTTAAAGCCGATGGGAGATCTTGACTTCGAGGAAGCCGTATCGATCTATGCTGAGGTAGTCAAAGTGGGCGTGAGGGAAGGCGCGGATCTTATCCTCATTGAAACCATGAGCGATACGTATGAATTGAAGGCAGCTGTTCTGGCAGCAAAGGAGAATTCAGATCTTCCTGTCTTTGCAACCACAATTTTTGACGGAAAAGGAAAACTCTTAACCGGAGGTACACCTAAATCAGTTGTAGCGCTTCTGGAAGGTTTGGGAGTGGACGCTTTGGGAATTAACTGCGGTCTGGGCCCGATTCAGATGAAGCCGATTGTAGAAGAATTACTTCAGTATGCATCTATCCCTGTTGTGGTAAATCCCAATGCGGGTCTTCCGCGAAGTGAGGGCGGAAAAACCGTGTATGACATTGATCCGCCTGAATTCGTCGAGGAAATGAGAGGAATGCTCGATATGGGCGTGTCTGCAGTAGGCGGATGCTGCGGCACGACTCCGGAACATATCCACTTACTTGCAGAGATCTGCAAGGGGAGAACGAGAAAAGCGATTGAACCCAAAAATCATACTTTAATTACATCCTATGCCTCGGTAGTTGAGATGGGAACTGACCCGGTTATCATCGGTGAACGCATAAATCCCACAGGAAAATCAAAGTTTAAGCAGGCGCTCAGGGATCACAATCTTGAATATATACTGCGTGAGGCGATCACGCAGCAGGAAAATGGAGCGGCGGTACTGGATGTCAATGTGGGACTTCCGGAGATCGATGAAGTAGCCATGATGCGTGAGGTGGTACAGGAACTTCAGGCAGTGACGGAGCTGCCTTTACAGATAGACACGACTGATACGGTGGCTATGGAGCAGGCACTCCGTGTATACAATGGCAAGGCGCTTATTAATTCCGTAAACGGCAAACAGGAGGTTATGGATGCGGTATTTCCTCTTGTACAGCACTATGGCGGAACTGTGGTCGCTCTTACGATCGATGAGGAAGGTATCCCTGAAACTGCAGACGGACGTATGGCAATTGCACGAAAAATATGTAAAGAAGCAGAAAAATATGGTATTCAGAAAAAAGATATAGTAATCGATGCATTATGTATGACTATAAGTTCAGAACCTAAGGGTGCGCTTGTCACTCTTGAAGCAGTGCGCAGAGTTCGCGAAGAATTGGGATGTAATACCATTTTGGGAGTTTCAAATATTTCCTTTGGTCTGCCGCAGCGTGAGATCGTAAACTCCAACTTCTTTACCATGGCGATGCAGAGCGGTCTGACCGCAGCGATTATCAACCCGAATTCCGCTGCCATGATGCGTTCTTACTACAGTTACAGGGCGCTTGCCGCTTTGGATGAGCATTGCGGTGATTATATAGAAAATTCTTCAAGACTGGCCATTGTATCGGCAAAGACAGGCGGATCAAACGGCGGGACGGGAAATGGCACGGCAGGCAGTGTGCCGGGCGGTTCGACTTCAAATGCATCTTCCGGTGATGACAAAACAGGCGGACAGGCTGCGGGACCTGAACATCAGCTGGCAGTCAGTGTGGAAAGAGGATTAAAGGAACAGGCTGCGTCGGCAGCAGAGGAACTTTTAAAGACCATGGATTCGCTGACAGTTATCAATTCATGCATGATACCGGCGCTGGACAGAGTCGGAAAGGGATTTGAGGCAGGCACGGTATTTCTGCCCCAGCTTTTGATGAGTGCGGAAGCTGCCAAATCGGCATTTGAAGTTATAAAAAATCAGATGGAATCAAGCGGCGAGGCCGGAGAAAAGAAGGATAAGATCGTTCTGGCCACAGTGAAGGGAGATATCCATGACATCGGGAAAAATATCGTAAAGGTACTACTGGAAAATTACAGCTATGAAGTGCTGGATTTGGGTAAAGATGTACCGCCTGAGGCGATTGTGGAAGAAACAATCAAAAATCATGTAAGATTAGTCGGCTTGTCAGCACTGATGACAACCACAGTTCCGAGTATGGAAGAGACCATTAAGCAGCTTAGAAAAGAGGCACCATGGACGAAGGTCATGGTGGGCGGTGCAGTACTTACTCAGGAATATGCAGACATGATTGGTGCGGATGCATATTGCAAAGATGCAATGGCTTCGGTTAATTATGCTCAGCAGGTTCTTGTATAGGATGTATGTTTACACTATATTAATGATTGCTGTCAAGCATTTTTGAAAATGTCCCAAAATAATTGAAACATTAGCCCCGGC
>CAVHPN010000041.1:0-45605 GCA_963637995.1 Prevotella sp. CAG:279
CCCTGTCTCAAGGACGTGTTTTATAATAGCAGAGTTTCAAAGCGTTGTCAACAATTTTTCTATATTTGTTATTCTTTTTATTTTGTTGTGTTTTTTTTGAATGTTCTGAATATTTTCATTCTCTTTCACATCATTAAACCGACGCATCGAAAGTCAGTTGTTTCACGGTTACCAAATACCCAGCCATTCCGCCGCAGTGCGAGCCCCGCGGAGCGTTTTTTTATAGGCAAATTGCAAAGCAATTTCCTATAAAAGCACAAAATAGGCCTCCCAATATGCAGGAGGCCTATTTTACACAACAATTAGAAATTAGCTTTTCTTTACAGCACCTTACTCAAAAATTCCTTAAGTCTTTCGCTCTTCGGATGTTCAAAGAATTCCTTGGGCTCATTTTCTTCGATGAAGTTGCCGCCTTCCATAAACATAACCCTGGTGGCTACCTCTCTTGCAAATCCCATCTCATGAGTTACCACGACCATGGTCATATGTTCCTCTGCGAGTTTTCGCATTACATTTAATACCTCTCCAACCATCTCAGGATCGAGGGCAGATGTCGGCTCGTCAAACAGCATCACATCCGGATGCATTGCCAGAGCGCGTACGATAGCTACACGCTGTTTCTGTCCACCTGATAATTGTCCCGGGTATGCGCCCGCCTTTTCTTTTAAGCCTACGCGTTCAAGCAGTTCCAGTGCTTCTTTTTCCGCATCTTCTTTCGAACGTCCCAAAAGCTTCATGGGCGCCAGTGTCATATTATCAAGAATAGTCATATGAGGAAAGAGATTAAACTGCTGAAATACCATTCCCATTTTCTGGCGCAGTTTATCAATATTAGCCTTATGGTCTGTGATATCCGTTCCTTCAAAATAAATGTGTCCTCCGGTCGGTGTCTCCAGAAGGTTCATGCACCGTAGAAATGTAGATTTACCTGAACCTGATGGCCCGATCACGCAGACAACGTCCCCTTTTTTAATCTGGGTGGAAATATTTGTCAATACCTTCAAATCTCCAAAGGCCTTGGAAAGATCGTTGATGTCAATTATAACTTCTCCATTTGTTTTATTATCGCTCATTCTTTCTCAGGCTCCTTTCAAGATTCTGTGCAAAGTGGTTAAATATCATTGTCAACGCAAGATATACCGCAGCTACAATCAAAAGAGGAGTCCATGCATCATAAGTTCTCGATCTTATGATATCTCCGCCCTTTGTCAGATCCTGTACTGCAACATAACCGGCTACCGACGTCTCTTTAAGCAGAACTACAAACTCATTACAAAGAGCCGGCAAAACGTTTTTAAACGCCTGAGGCATGATAATGTAGCGCATTGTCTGTACGTAGTTGAAGCCCAGGCTTCGACCTGCCTCCATCTGCCCCTCATCGATTGACATAATTCCTGAACGGAAGATCTCTGCCACATATGCCGCCGAATTAAGTCCAAATGCTATAACACCTACAAATACGCCTGCAAACACACGCGAAACAAATATACAGTAATAAAAGATCATCAGCTGAATAACAACAGGTGTTCCTCGAATTACTGTCAGATATAATTGACATATGCCGTTTAACAATTTCATCTTGCCGGTTTTATCATGGGTTGCACGGATAATCGCAATCAGCAGACCCAATGCTATGCCGATCAATGTTGCAAATAATGTAATGATCAGGGTATTTTTCAGGCCCCCTGTCAGATACTGCCACCTGTCATCCTTGATCAGGTTTAAATATAAGGCCTGCTTCAGTTTTTCCAATCCGTTTCCTCCTAAAAATATGCTTTTTAAACGAAAAAGGCTGCTGCCGAATCAATTTAAATTCTGCAGCAACCTTTTAATCAATCAGCTTATTCGAACAGCCGCAACTGTTCAGTGCCTGCTTCTGATAAATTATTCAGCGGTAATGTATTTTGCTACGATTTCATCCAGTTTTCCGGATTCTTTTAAGCTGGCGATTGATGCGTTGATGGCATCGAGAAGCTCTGTGTTGCCTTTTTTAACTGCAATCGCATAATTCTCTTCTGCGTATGGTGTTTCAAGAATCTTTAAGCCTTCATTTTCACTTACAAATACCTGTGCCGGCTTGTTATCAATGATAACTGCGTCAATCTTACCTGTGGAAAGTGCCTGGACTGCGTCTGCACCCTTTGAGAATCTCTGGATGCTGTCCTCGCCAAAATCATCTGTAGAGTAAAGGTCACCTGTAGTTCCCTGCTGAACACCGATCTGCTTGCCCTTTAAATCATCCAGAGAAGCAATCTCACTGTCCTCCGGCACGATAACAGACTGCACACCTGTTGCATAGGAATCAGAGAAATCAACCTGTGTCTTGCGATCCTCGGTAACTGTCATGCCTGCTGCCGCAAAGTCAGCCTTACCCGACTGAACTTCCGGAATGATGGAATCAAATGCGATATCTGTAATATCAAGAGTTGCACCCATATCTTCACAGATTGCTTTAGCAATCTCAACGTCGATACCTACAATATCATTTCCATCGTGGTACTCATACGGAGCAAACTCAGCATTGGTTGCCATGATAAGTGTCTTGCCTGCGAAAGCACTGCTGTCAGATGTTCCTGCTGCTTCGCTTCCATCAGCTGCCTCAGTTGTTTCACTGTTTTCCTCTGCGGCTGCAGTTGTCTCTGTTGACTGTGAAGAGCATGCTGCCAATGATGCCGCCATAACCGCTGCCATGGCAAGTGCTGCTAATTTCTTTTTCATAATAGATCTCCTCCTCATTATTATTCATGGTTTTGCAACTTTATGCAACAAACCTGAACTTTATTGCTTTTTCTCTGCATCTTGCAATACATTATATCTCATTTTTATAAATAATCAAGTATGAATCACTGCATTACTTCATTTATGTATAATACTAACACATCGCATTACTGATTGCCAAATATTGATTTGGTATTATAATACAAGAAGAAAGAAGGTATTATAGTGAACATGTTCAATTTGTTTCATCTGATTTCTGTTTTTGCAGGCATACCGCTCACCGCAGTTCTTGCATGGAAACTGCGTGCGAAGTCTGAGCATTTTCGCATATATCTGTTGTTTGCCTGCGGCATTTTTCTTGCCGTTTCGGAGATATGTAAACAGCTTTTTATATATTATGTGGAAAATAATCATCACTATGATTGGTGGTATTTCCCATTTCAGCTGTGCAGTCTGCCCATGTATCTCTGTCTGCTGCTGCCGTTTATTCCACATAAACACCAGCAAATTTTATGCACATTTATGTACAATTACAATTTGCTCGGTGCTGTCATGGTATTTGCGGATCCATCCGGTCTGAGTCATCCTTACGTCCTGTTAACATTGCATGGATTTCTATGGCACCTGATTCTGATCTTCATAGGACTTCTTATAGCATTTTCAAAAATGGTACTGCCGTCCCGCAGTGGTTTCCTACAATCCAGCGTCGTATTCATCATCGGATGCATCATCGCCACCATCATAAATGTTGCATCACATCCGTTTGGAAATGCAGACATGTTCTATATCACGCCATATTATGCCACGACGCAGATAGTATACTCTCAGATTGCTGCAAAATTTGGAATTTTTGCCGGAAATGCAGTATACATCATTTCAATAATCTGCGGAGCCCGGCTCATGCATCTTCTTTATAAAAGAATGTGCCTTGGCACTTTCAAAGTAAACCGACATGTCACCTGACAGTGACACCACCATGACCGAAAGGAGTTTTATATGAAAAAAATTGTTATTATCGACGGTCAGGGCGGACGCATGGGGCGTTCGCTGGTCGAGGAAATACTGAAACTTTGTCCCGGACAGTCTCTTTTAGCCATAGGAACCAATTCCACAGCAACCGCAGCCATGCTGAAGGCAGGTGCTTCCATGGGAGCCACCGGTGAAAACCCCGTAATCGTAGCCTGCCGTGATGCAGATTTGATTGTCGGCCCCATCGGAATTGTCATTGCGGATTCTCTGATGGGTGAAATCACGCCTGCCATGGCAACGGCCATAGGACAGAGCAAAGCCCAGAAAATCCTTATTCCGGTTGCCGGAAATTCTTACTGCCACCATATCCTGGTCGGCATGCAGAATCTGCCGATGAACGATTATATCCGCCTGGCAGCTGCCGAGACAGCCGCACATTTGAAAAAAGCAGAATAAAGTAAAAGCACGCAGCCGAACTTTCCCTGTTCTGCTTCGTGCTTTTTCTCTTATATTTGTAATTAACCGGTTTTCTATGCCGGCTGAATCTCAAACCTTTGTCTTCCTGTTTCCTTATCCTTAAGCACCTGACTTTTAAGCTCATCTATTCCGGCAAATTTCATTTCAGGGCGCATAAAGTCCAGGAAATGCACCTCGATTGTTTTTCCATAAAGGTTTTCATCAAGATTATAGATATATGTCTCGGCTCCCGCAGGCCGCTCTCCGGCAATTGTAGGTTTTTTCCCGATATTCGTGATACTTCCGTAAGTAATGCCATCTACTATTGTCCGTGAAAGATATACTCCGAAAGCCGGAAGATGCTTCTGAATGCCAGGCAGTATATTGGCTGTCGGGAAGCCCAGAGTTGAACCCAGATGTTCCCCATGCACTACCTGACCGCTGATCCTGTACTCATATCCCAGGAGTTCATTGGTCTTTTTGATATTTCCCTTTGCCAGCTCTTCCCTGATATAGGTACTGCTGATCTCGCGATCGCCATCCATCGCTTTTTCAACAATTGACACCTCATATCCGTACTTCGGAGCTAACCTCCGAAGCAAAGCAGCATCTCCTTTACGCTGATAGCCAAAATGGCAGTCCGGCCCTGATACTACAGCTTTTGCCCCCATCTTTTTAACAAGAATCTCGGACACAAACTCTTCCGGATCCATATGCAGAATCTCCTGATTAAACGGGTATTCTACAAGATATTCTATTCCGGCCTCCCGCAGATTCTTCTCACGTTCTTCGTTTGTCGTGATCATGGTCTGCAATTTTCCGCGTATCAATGTCCCCGGGGCTGTCTCAAATGTAAACACCGCCGGTTTGTACCCTTTTTTGCGATATCTCATCACTTCACGCAAGAGCTTCTGATGTCCTCTGTGTAAACCATCAAATTTTCCGATAGTTACTGCCGTCGGCTCCTTTATCTGAAATTCTCTGGTTCCGGCAAAATATTGCATCCTACTCTCCTCCCAGAAAAATTTTTCGCGGCTTCCACTGTTTCTTTTCCGGCTGATATGCATAAAGACCTATGAAATTCCGGTTGCTGTCATACACCCGAATCAAACCTTCGCGACCGTTCTTATCCTCATCAGTCATATCCTGATTTTTCGGTCCAAGTTCTTTTGAAAATGGATTTCCGTTTTTCAAAAGCTTATCAAGGACTTCGCTGTCCGACACGTATGCGGGGCATTTTGAAAACATTTCGTCAACCGGTACAATCTTTTCACAAATCTTACCTTCCCGTACCAGCTCTTCCACCGCCCCAAGGCACAGACTGTCCGTAATCTCAAACCGTTCAACCTTTGTACGTATCAGTTTCTCCATACAGCCGCCGCATCCAAGTTTCATTCCTATATCATGACACAATGTTCTGATATAGGTTCCCTTGGAGCATGTGACAGTCATCTTAACTCTCGGCAAATCGATTTCATCTATATGAAGTTCAAATATCTCCACCGGCCGCGCCGCACGTTCTATCTCTTGTCCTGCTCTGGCCAGCTCATACAGCTTCTTTCCGTTTACTTTGAGTGCTGAATACATCGGCGGAACCTGCATATAATGGCCCTCAAAGCTTTTCGCTGCCTCACAAACCATACTCTCCGTAAGATCTTTTGTCGAATTTTCAGAAAGAACAGTTCCGGTCGTATCCTGTGTGTCTGTCTCCACTCCCAATAAGAGCACCGCCTGATACGTCTTCCTCTTGTCCGTGAGAAGATCACACAGTTTCGTACCCTTACCAAGACATACAGGAAGCACTCCCTCCGCAGCCGGGTCAAGTGTTCCGGTATGACCTATCTTTTTCTGTCTTAAGATTCCACGAAGCTTTGCTACCACATCATGAGATGTAAAACCAGGTTCTTTATAAATGTTTATCACACCGTGAAACATAAAATCTCCTAATGCATACTTTTTAATAGCAGCTCTATCTATCCTGCATTTGCTTTTCTATATAGCCCGTCAGATTATTGATCACATCTCTCGGACGCCCCTGCATTGTGCAGCCTGCGGCATGTATATGTCCGCCTCCGCCAAAATATCCAGCCAGTTTGCTCACATCAACGTAATCATTGGATCGAAGGCTGACTTTATACTCATCCGGTGCCTTCTCATAAATGAAAATGGCACACTCCACGCCTTCGGTAACTCTGAGCTGGTCAATAATGCCATCCAGATCGTTTGTGTCAACTCCGTAAAAATCCATCTCCTTCTGTGAAATCACAGAGAATATGCATCTTCCGTCCAGTATAAGTGTGCTGTTGAGCATCGCTCTTCCAAGGATCTGATTCTGCGCATAGGTTTTACGATAAAAGCTGTCATCTATGATTCCGGCAGTGTTAACGCCCTTTTCCATCAGTGCACCGGCCACTTCCATGGTACGTCTGGTGGTTGAATTGTATTTAAATACTCCCGTATCATGCACAATTCCCGTATAAAGGCACTCCGCCGTCTCCCTGCTGATCTTCGCATCATCAAGAAGTTCATACAGCACCTCACTGCATGAACTTGCCGTTGCAACAATATGGTTTTTATCAGCAAACCCAAGATTTGTCCTGTGGTGATCTATGCAAAGTGTCTTCCCTGCAGTATCAAAATATGCACCGTACTCTCCCAGCCGTTCCTTATCGCTGGCATCCATTGTGATACATAAATCATAGTTCCTGCCCTCAACAAACTCCGTCTGAATTTTATCAAAACAGTTCATATATGAAAATTTATCGGCCGGATGGTCGAGAAACAGTTCTGCCTCTATCTGAGAATAATTTTCCCTCAGATAATTGAGCAGTCCAAGCGTCGTTCCGATACAATCCCCGTCCGGATGAATATGTCCAAGCAGCACAACGTGCTTTACATTTTCGAGTGACGCTTCTAAAATATTTTTACTCATTTTCTTCCTCATCTCCCGATTCTGAGTCTCTGAGGTTTTCAGTGACTTCATCAATCAGTCTGGTCATATGTACACCATACTCTATCGACTGATCAAGGATAAATGTAATCTCCGGCGTATTGCGTAAATTTATGCGTTTTGCAAGCTGTGTACGAACAAATCCAACTGCACTTTTAAGTCCTGTTATTGTGTCCTTTCCAGCCTCCTCGCTTCCCAATACGCTGATATATGCCTTGCAGTACTTGAGATCCGGAGTTACCTCCACGGAAACAACCGTTGTCATCGGATGAATCCGCGGATCTTTAAGTTCTCTGCTGATAATCTCGCTAAGTTCTCTTTGTACTTCGCTGTTAATTCTTGTATTTTTAATACTATTTTTACGCATGTATTCCTCTGTCTTTCCATACTGCTGCCGGTAAAACAACAGGCAGCAGCACATTTAAAACTCCACATACTAACGCGGAACTTCTACCATCGCATATGCTTCGATCATATCGTCTTCCTGCAGATCGTTGAATTTCTCAAATACGAGACCGCACTCATATCCGGCAGCCACTTCCTTAACATCATCCTTGAAACGTTTCAGGGATACCAGCGGTCCGTCGAAGATCTGCTCTCCGTCACGGGTAATACGTGCCTTGCAGCCTCTCTGGAATTTACCGTCTAAGACGTAAGAACCTGCGATTGTACCTACACCTGAAGCCTTGAAGGTCTGGCGTACAACTGCATGACCGATTACCTGCTCTTCATAGATCGGGTCAAGCATACCCTTCATGGCAGCCTCGACATCCTCTATTGCCTGATAGATGACACGGTAAAGACGTACATCAACCTTTTCACGCTCTGCTACTGATTTTGCAGTCGCATCCGGTCTTACATTGAAGCCGATAATAATTGCGTTGGATGCAGCCGCAAGGCTTACATCAGATTCATTGATGGCACCTACACCGCCATGGATGACTTTTACTACAACTTCCTCATTGGAAAGTTTCATAAGGCTCTGTTTAACTGCCTCTACAGAACCCTGTACATCGGCTTTTACAATCAACGGAAGCTCTTTTACATTACCTGCCTTAATCTGAGAGAACAGATCATCAAGAGAAAGCTTCATCTTTGTATCTTCGATAAGCTTATTCTTGCTCTCGGAAATAAAGGTTTCAGCAAAGCTTCTTGCCTCTTTCTCATTTTCAGGCTGTACAAATACCTCTCCGGCGTTCGGCACGTCATTGAGACCCAGGATCTCAACAGGAGTAGAAGGACCTGCCTCCTTAACGCGGCGTCCCTTATCATCCATCATGGCACGAACACGGCCGTAGCATGCACCGGCAGCGATCGGATCGCCCACATGCAGTGTACCCTTTTGTACCAGAACTGTAGCCACCGGACCTTTACCTTTATCAAGCTCTGCCTCGATGACAAGTCCTCTGGCATTACGATTCGGATTTGCCTTCAATTCTTTGACTTCCGCTGTCAGAAGGATCATTTCAAGTAATTCTTTGATACCTTCTTTTGTATGTGCGGATACCGGAACGAATACAGTGCTGCCGCCCCAGTCTTCCGGAACCAGCTCGTATTCGATAAGTTCCTGTTTTACTTTCTCAATATTGGCACTCGGCTTATCAATCTTGTTGATTGCCACGATAATCTCTACACCTGCTGCTTTCGCATGGTTGATTGCCTCAATAGTTTGCGGCATAACTCCATCATCCGCTGCTACAACCAGGATAGCGATATCGGTAGATTTTGCACCTCGCATACGCATTGCGGTAAATGCCTCATGTCCCGGTGTATCAAGGAAGGTGATCTTCTGTCCGTTGATCTCAACCATATAAGCACCGATATGCTGAGTAATACCACCTGCCTCTTTTGCAGTAACGTTAGTCTGGCGGATTGCATCCAGAAGGGAGGTTTTACCATGATCGACATGACCCATAACACATACTACCGGCGGACGTGTTACCATATCTTTTACATCTTCTTCTTCCTCTTTCAGGAGCTCCTCGATCACGTCAACTTTGACTTCTTTTTCACAAAGTACGTCAAACTCCATAGCAATCTCTTCTGCCTGCTCGTAATCCACTTCCTGATTGATGGTAACAACCTTACCCTGAAGGAAAAGTTTCTTTACAATGACAGATGGCTGAAGTTTCATCTTATCTGCCAAATCCTTGATAGTAATAAGCTCAGGAATAGTGATTGTCTTGATCTCCTCAACCTTTGCCTCCTTCTTCTGCGGCGGCATAACAGCGCTCTTTACGTTCTTTCCGCCTCTTCCCTTGGAGTGCATCTCTTCCTCATGGTCGATCTTGCTGTACTTATCATTCTTATAATTATTCTTATTCTGCTTGTTGTTCTGCTGTTTCTGTACAACAGGTGTATCAAATGACGGCTTCGGAATGCTTAATCCGCTGCGGCCGTCACGTCCGCCTCTCTGACCGTCTCTATTTCCCTGATAGCCGCCGCTTCTCTGGCCATCTCTGTTGCCCTGATAGCCACCGCTTCTCTGACCATCTCTGTTGCCCTGATAGCCTCCGCTTCTCTGGCCGTCTCTGTTTCCCTGATAACCGCCGCTTCTCTGGCCGTCTCTGTTGCCCTGATAGCCGCCGCTTCTCTGGCCGTCTCTATTTCCCTGATAGCCGCCGCTTCTCTGGCCGTCTCTGTTGCCCTGATAGCCGCCGCTTCTCTGGCCATCTCTGTTGCCCTGATAGCCACCGCTTCTCTGACCATCTCTGTTGCCCTGATAGCCTCCGCTTCTCTGGCCGTCTCTGTTTCCCTGATAACCGCCGCTTCTCTGGCCGTCTCTGTTGCCCTGATAGCCGCCGCTTCTCTGGCCGTCTCTATTTCCCTGATAGCCGCCGCTTCTCTGGCCGTCTCTGTTGCCCTGATAGCCGCCGCTTCTCTGGCCATCTCTGTTGCCCTGATAGCCACCGCTTCTCTGACCATCTCTGTTGCCCTGATAGCCTCCGCTTCTCTGGCCGTCTCTGTTTCCCTGATAACCGCCGCTTCTCTGGCCGTCTCTGTTGCCCTGATAGCCGCCGCTTCTCTGGCCGTCTCTATTTCCCTGATAGCCGCCGCTTCTCTGGCCGTCTCTGTTGCCCTGATAGCCGCCGCTTCTCTGGCCATCTCTGTTGCCCTGATAGCCACCGCTTCTCTGGCCGTCTCTGTTTCCCTGATAGCCGCCGCTTCTCTGGCCGTCTCTGTTTCCCTGATAGCCGCTGCTTCTCTGACCGTCTCTGTTTCCCTGATAGCCCTCTCTCTGGTTCTCACTCTTTTCTGCTGACACCTGCGGTGCACTCTTTACAGGCTGTGACTGCTGAATCGGCTGTGCAGACTGTGACTGCTGTGCTGCCTGTGCCGGCTGTGACTGCTGCACTGGGCGCTCTGTGTTAGTTGCACTCTGGCGAGTTGCCTGTGTGCTTGCCTGTGCACTGCTCTTGGCTGCATTTACAACGTTGCTCTTGGCTGCCGGACGACTTCCTCTCTGCACGCTGTTCTGCGGACGATAAACTGCTGCAATTCGTTTTTTCGGAGGCTCAGCTGTTTTCCCTGCCTCTTTCTTCTCTGCCTCTACAGGCTCCTTCTTTATATCTTCCACTCGATTTGTTTCCACCTTTCCCATATCCGACCTCGACACAGCCGCCTGCTTACTTTCACCTGAAACAAAACGTCTGACTGTGTCTGCCTGTTCTTCCGTAACATTGGAAGAATGGCTTTTTACGTCAAAATGATTTTTCTGTAATATTTCCAGAACTTCTTTATTTGATTTGCCTATCTGCTTTGACAATTCATTAACTCTCATTTACTGCCTCCGTTACTGTACTGACATACCGCCTCGCTCGTAGCCTCTAAATGATGTCAAATAACCTGTTTTCTCTCATTCATCCAGCTTTTCCTTTAATGCTTTTGCAAAACCGGAATCCAGAACAGCCAGAGATGCCCTCATTTCTTTTCCCATTGCATGTCCCAGTTCTTCTTTCTTACCGAACCGGTATACCGGTACTTTGTAATACGCGCATGAATTTTCAAACATCTTCTTAGTATTCTCTGATGCTTCTTCCGACACGATTACCAAATATGCTTTTCCGCTCTTTATTGCTTTTTCAGTCATAAACTCGCCGCTTGCCGTCTTGCCGGCACGCGTGGCCAATCCCAGAAGATTCAGCACTTTTTTATTATTTACCAAATTGCTCCATCTCCTTTTCAAGCATCTCATAAACTTCTTTCGGAATCGCCATTTTTAGCGATCTCTCCAGTCCTTTGCTTTTTACCGCTTTTTTCCAGCAGTCCATCGAAGGACAGATGTAGGCACCGCGACCATTTTTGCGGCCTGTTGCGTCAATCTCAATCGTATCATCGGTTGTTTTCAAAACGCGCAGCATTTCTTTCTTGCTCTTCATTTCTCCGCATCCGATGCACTGTCTGAGCGGCACTTTCTTAATTCCCACTGTCTATCCCTTCCTTATTCCTGTTCTTCTGCAGGTTCGGCTGTCTCAGCCTTGTCTTCTTCCGAAACATTGATCAGCGGCTCATCTGTATATCCTTCAAAGCCTTCTTCGTAACCAATCTCAAGTTCATCAAGAAGTCCCGCCTCTCTTGCCTGTGTCTCGCTCTTGATATCAATCTTGAAGCCTGTCAAGCGGGCTGCAAGGCGGGCGTTCTGACCTTCTTTACCGATAGCCAGAGACAACTGATAATCAGGAACGATAACCTGCGCTTCGCGCGCATCTTCATCGGCAGCTACGAGAATAACCTTTGCCGGGCTGAGTGCATTTTCAATAAGGAATGCCGGGTTGTCATCCCAGTTGATGATATCGATTTTCTCGCCGCGAAGCTCATTGACAACAGCGCTTACACGGGCACCGTTCATACCTACACATGCGCCTACCGGATCTACGTTAGGATCATTAGAACTTACTGCCATCTTAGTACGGGAACCTGCCTCACGGGCAATGGCCTTGATTTCTACTGTTCCGTCGCGGACCTCGGTAACTTCTGATTCAAAAAGTCGTTTAACAAGATCAGGATGGCTTCTGGATACGGTAATACGTGGATCGCGCTGTGTTTCCTTTACCTCAACAACATAAAGTTTGATACGCTCTGTAGGTTTGAACGTCTCACCCTTTACCTGCTCACTTTCATTAAGAATGGTATCGATCTTGCCTAAATTGATGCTGATGTTGCGTCCCACATATCGCTGTACTATACCTGTTACGATATCTTTCTCTCTGCAATGCCACTCCTCGTACAGTGAGTTGCGCTCTGCCTCGCGAATCTTCTGTAAGATTACATTTTTCGCATTCTGAACCGCGATACGTCCGAATTCTTTGGAATTAACGGAGAACTGAACCACATCTCCCAGCTCATATTTGCTGTTTAAGAGCTTTGCCTCTGCAAGGCTTACCTGCATCATAGGATCTTCAACATCTTCTACAACCTCGCGCTCTGCTACGATGGAAAAGTCTCCGGTCTCACGATTGATATTTACCTTGACATTATCTGCGCGGCCATAGTTGTTTTTATATGCTGTTAACAACGAATTTTCAATTGCCTCCAAAAGAACGTCTTTGCTGATATTGTTCTCTTTCTCCAGCAGATCTATCGCCTCAATCAACTCTTTATTCATTTTCTTTTATCTCCTCCTTTAAAAATCAAAAGCCAGACGAATCAAAGCAATCTCTGATTTCTCAAATGCACGTTCACTGCCATCTTCCATAGTGATTGTCACCGAACCCACATCATACGACTTAAGTGTTCCGGTGAGTTCTTTTTGTTTATCAATCGCCCTGTACAGGCGAATTTCAACATCTTTTCCCACACTTCTTGCGAAGTCTTTTTCTTTCTTAAGAGGACGTCCGAGTCCCGGTGAGCTTACCTCCAGTATGTAACTGTCCTCGATAAAATCTTCCTTATCAAGCCAATCACTGAGCAGGCGGCTGATTACCTCGCAGTCGTCGACAGCGATACCGCCCTCCTTATCAATATAGCATCTCAAATACCACACGCCGGCCTCGCGCACGTACTCAACATCTACCAGTTCAAACTTATGTTCCTCAAGAACCGGCAGGAGCCAGGCCTCTACCTTAGACTCATATTGTTCTCTTTTTGCCATATCTCCACCACCTTTCTCACAATAGCTGCCAACATATCTGCAATTCAAATTTTCCTGCTTTTCGATACATTGTTTTTCTATACAATCAGAAAGAGTGGACATCTTTGTCCACTCTTTCCTGTCATTTCAATATGCTACTGTAGTCAGTATATCACTCTTTTTCATTAAGTTCAAGAGTATTATTTACCAAATACTGCCTCATAATCAGCCTTGAATTTTTCAATACCTGCATCGGTTAACGGATGTTTTACCATCTGCATGAGAACCTTGAACGGTACGGTTGCGATGTCAGCACCTGCTTTTGCGCACTCGATGATATGCATCGGATGTCTTGTAGAAGCACAGATAATCTCTGTGGAAATCTCCGGGTAATTGTCAAAGATCTCAACAATGTCGTAAATAAGATCTGTACCGTTGGTAGAGATATCATCAAGACGTCCTAAGAATGGAGAAACATAAGAAGCACCTGCTCTTGCAGCAAGAAGCGCCTGATTAGCTGTAAAGATCAGGGTAACATTGGTCTTGATTCCCTCAGCTGCCAGTGCTTTTACAGCCTTGAGTCCCTCGGTTGTCATAGGAATCTTAACAACCATATTCGGATGGATCTTTGCGATTTCACGACCCTCTGCGATCATATCCTCTGCCTTAACTGTAGTAGCCTTTACCTCACCTGAAATCGGGCCATCTACAATACTTGTGATCTCTTTGATTACCTCATTAAAATCACGGCCTTCTTTTGCGATAAGAGACGGGTTTGTGGTAACTCCGCAGATAATACCCATATCATTTGCTTCGCGAATCTCATCAACATTTGCGGTATCAATAAAAAACTTCATTTCTCATATCCTCCTGTTATTTTGGTGTACTGTAGCTTTATTTTCCCTGACCGTAGTAAGCACCGGGGCCATGTTTGCGCAGATAATGCTTATCCTGAAGGCACTGCGGTGCTTCTTTAACCTCAGGATTTATCATCTCACAACGTGCCGCCATCTTGGCAACCTCTTCAAGAACAACGGCATTATGCACTGCCTCATGCGCATCCTTCCCCCAGGTAAACGGTCCGTGATTCTTACATAATACACACGGAACTGCCATCGGGTCAAGCTTCTTTTCCTCAAAAAGATCAGCAATCAGCACGCCGGTGTTCCATTCATAGTTCTTTAATTCTTCTTCATTCAGATTTCTGGCACATGGTACAGAGCCATAAATGTAGTCTGCATGTGTAGTTCCGTAGCACGGAATATCACGTCCGGCCTGTGCCCATGAAGTTGCCCATGGACTGTGAGTATGAACCACGCCGCCTATTTTCGGAAAACGCTTGTATAAAATCAGATGTGTTTTCGTATCTGAGGACGGGTTGAGAGTTCCTTCCACACGATTCCCATCCAAATCCATGACTACCATATCATCGGGTGTCAGTTTGTCATAATCAACTCCTGACGGTTTGATGACAAAAAGTCCCTTTTCACGGTCAATACCTGAAACATTGCCCCATGTAAATGTGACAAGACCGTATTTCGGAAGCAGCATATTAGCTTCATATACTTCTTTTTTTAACTGTTCAAGCATTAATTAAAACCTTCCTTCTACTGCGCCTCTCTCAGCAGCCAGACCATTTATATAGCTTGTCATAAAGGTATTGAATCCTTCTACATCCTTTGCATCCGGCTCCATTGTTTCTGCCTTTGCTTCTGCAAAAACCTGCTCATTCAGATAATCAGACAAGCTCTGTCCCGGCTTTTTATCCTTGCGATATGCCGCCAGAACCGCGATACCCCAGGCACCGCCCTCTCCGGCTGTCTCCATGACAGATACCGGCACGTCGGCTGCAGCTGCCATGATGCGCTGTCCGACTCCTTTGGTCTTGAAAAATCCACCGTGACCCATCAGTTTATCCAGTGTCACATGTTCTTCCTTAAACAGAATGTCCAGACCGTATTTAAGTGTTGCGAGTGAGCTGTACAAATGAGTCCGCATGAAGTTTGCCAGACCAAGTTTGCTGTCCGGACGGCGCATAAACAGCGGGCGTCCTTCCTCAAAATCAGTGATCGGCTCGCCTGAAAGATAGCAATATGACATAAGTCCGCCGCAATCCTCATCTCCCTCAAGTGCCTTGCGGTAAAGTGTTCCAAACAGTGTATTGCGATCTGTCTTCTGACCCATAAGCTCATAAAATTCTTCAAAAAGTCCGACCCATGCATTCAGATCTGAAGTACAGTTATTGCAGTGAACCATACCTACCAGGTGTCCGTCAGGTGTTGTTACAAGGTCAATTTCCTGATGAACCGCCTCCAGATTCTTTTCAAGAACAACCATGGCAAAAACCGATGTACCGGCTGATACATTGCCGGTGCGGACTGCCACACTGTTTGTAGCTGTCATGCCGGTTCCGGCATCGCCCTCCGGCGGGCAAAGTGGAATGCCTGCTTCAAGATTGCCACTCTCATCGAGAAGCTTTGCTCCTTCTTCCGTAAGATTTCCGGCCTCATCCCCGGCAGTTAAAACCTCCGGCAAAAGTTCTTCAAGCTTCCACGGATAACCCTTTGGTGCAACAAGCTTTTCGAACTTTTCAAGCATAACGGCATCATACTTTCCGGTAGCGGGATCTATCGGGAACATACCTGAAGCATCGCCTACACCGAGAACCTTTTTGCCTGTCAGTTTCCAATGAACATATCCGGCAAGAGTGGTCATAAACTTTACTTCCGGTACATGTTTTTCACCGTTTAACACAGCCTGATAAAGATGAGCGATACTCCAGCGCTGCGGAATATTATAATCAAACAGCTCTGTCAGTTTTCTTGCCGCCTCAGCCGTCATCGTGTTTCTCCAGGTTCTAAACGGCACAAGAAGTTCTCCGTCAGCATCAAATGCCATATAACCATGCATCATGGCACTGACGCCCATGGCTCCCACTTTTTTCAAAGTAAGGCCATACTGTTTTTTTACATCAGCAGCAAGATCTGCATAGCAATCTTTAAGGCCTTTCCAGATATCTTCCAGAGAATATGTCCAAATGCCGTTTTCAAGACGGTTTTCCCACTCATAGCTTCCCTGGGCAATCGGTGCTGTCGTGCTGTCAGTCAGAACTGCCTTTATTCTGGTTGAACCAAATTCTATTCCGAGAGCTGTTTTTCCGCTCTCTATGTCTTTTTTGATCTCTTCCTTACTGAGGCTCATATTCATCCTCCCAATTTTTATGACCGCAAAAAATTTGTTTTGACACATTCATTACATAAAAAACTTCTGTAAATCTGCTTCTGTGGTATCTTCACCTATGGTGACAAGCTCTGTACCTGTCAGGCGTGCAAACATTGCAATATCATCTCTGGTCAGAGCGGTGGATACAACTGAGTGATGTGCTCCGCCTGCATAGCACCATGCTGCCGTACCAATCTGGAAGTTTGGTTTATGACGATACATAATTCTTGCTACCGGAAGTTTTGGCATCGGTTTTGGCTGTTTTACCAGTTCAATATCAGCGCAGATAATACGGAAACGATCTCCCATATCTACCATGGTTACCTGGATACCGTCGCCTGTCACACCGTCAAAGATCAGTCTGGCCGGATCTTCCTTGCCGCCTATGCCAAGCGGAAGTACGTCAATCTCCGGTTTTGTAGCCGCAAATGCCGGCGGAACCTCCAGCATATGGGAAGCCAGTTCAAGCTCCTGACCCTTGGTCAGATCGTATGTGTAATCCTCGATAAATCCTGTAGCACCTTCCTTGCCCTCAGACATCTTCATAAGAACAGCAGACAGCGCAGAAATCTTGTAATCGCCCTCAGGTCCAAAACCGATTCCCTTGCCCATCAGGTTCTGTGCAGCAATACCCGGAAGCTGTTTTAAACCATGTAAATCCTGGAATGTATCTGCAAATGCACCGATCTCATTTTCTGACAGGAATTTTTCCAGACCAACCTCATATTTAGCCTGCTCGCGCACAGCATCGATACGATCGGTTTTCATCGTATACTTATCGGTATACTCTTTCATCTTTGCATCAATTTCTTCTTCTGTTACCTTATTGATAATATCAACAAGGTCACCAAGTGCATAATAATTGCACTCCCAGCCGTATTTAATCTGGCTTTCTACTCTGTCACCGTCTGTAACCGCTACATGACGCATGTTATTTCCGAAGGAAGCCACTTTAAGGGATTTGGAATATCCGATAGCTTTGGCAACAGATGCGAACTGACGAATCTTTGCTATTACCTCGTCATGCTTATAATATCCTGCTACAACCTCATGTGCGATTCCCATTCTGGCAAGAATGAATCCATATTCACGATCTCCGTGTGCAGACTGGTTCAGGTTCATGAAATCCATATCAATATCATCATACGGAAGTTTTTCATTAGCCTGGGTATGTAAATGAAGCAGTGGTTTTCTCAGCTCCTGAAGACCCTTGATCCACATCTTGGCCGGAGAAAATGTATGCATCCATGTGATAACACCGACACAGTCATCATCGTTAGATGCCTTGCGCATGTCCTGAATACAGATTTCGGAAGTCTCAACTGTCGGAAGAAGCTCAATTTCTACCAGATCTCCTACCTTCTCGTTCAAAAACTGAACCATCTGGCGGCTGTCCTCTGCAACCTGTTTCAAACATTCCTCACCATATAAATCCTGGGAACCTACAACAAAATACAACTTTTTCATTTTATTCTGCCTCCTTAATTATTTTCAATGTATATCTCGGACCGAATTTCCGTTATTAAACATTACCGGGAAACGATACGAATATTTCTTATCCTGCCACTCTGAATCTTCCATCATGCGAAGAAGATTTCTGGCCGTCAGCCGGCCAAGATTATATTTGGGATGAATTACGGACAAAATGATCAGGCCGCTTTCCTGTGCCGGCCCGGCATCATCAAAGGACACAAGGGAAATGTCCTCAGGAACGCTAAGTCCACGATCCTTTAAAAATTCCATATAACTGCCCGCAACCTCATCATTGTAAAGGATCATCGCTGTGCAGTCCTTTGTTCTGCGATACATGCGTTGCAATCCCTTTTTACTTAATTTTTCTTCCATGTCCCGGGTCGAGTACCAACGAACCCATTCTTCATGAAAATCAATTCCAAATTCCGACAAACATTCAATAAAACCGCGAAAACGTTCTATCCCCTGCCAGTCATCATACTTGAATATTCCACCGATGCGGGTATGACCGTTATGTATCAATATGCGCGTCAGTTCATATCCTGCCCTCGCATCTGACATCTCAACACTGTCAAATGTTTCATTCTGGTAGTGGTTATGGATGAACAATGTCGGAATATTTCGGCGTCGTATCTCCTTATAAAGTCTCAAATTCGGATTCGGAAATGTTGAACGTGTTCCTTCTATAATGAGTCCCGAAACGCCCCGTTCAAGCATTCCCTTAAGGTACATAGCCTCATCATTTAAGCGGTTTCGCGTAACAGAAACGCTTATCTCATAGCCTTCTTCATGAAGCACCGACTCTATTCCTTCATATACCTGAGGAAAAAGGTAATCAGAAAGATAACTGAGAATCAGTCCTATGCGCGGCCTTTTTTCCTTATCTTTGTCGGGGGCATAAGAAACATAAGTTCCGCTTCCCTTCACCCTTGCAATAAGTCCTTCATTTTCAAGGCGTTCAAGTGCATTTCGAACAGTTTGGCGTGAGTATCCGAATTTATTCTGAAGCATGTGCTCGGACGGAAATTTATCCATATTTCGAAGCACACCGCTCATAATCAACGTCCGCCCCCAGTTGTAAAGCTTCTGATATTTAAGTCCTTCCTGATTCCGGCTGCTGCTTTCCTTCATACCGTAACCTCCAGATGTCTCTTATGTCAGTCAGGCCGGTGCCGCTTGTCAAGCACCGGCCAAAATCAAGCGAAATAAATTACTTGATAACCTGCAGCGACTGACGATCCGCAAATACTGCCACGAATACCAAGAATACAACACCCTGAATAAGCTGCATCATCTGTGTAGAGAATCCCATCATGGTCAGTCCGCTGTTCAGTACAATATAAAGCAGTGAACCAACTATAATATTCTCAAATCTTACCTTTGCACCACCGGAAATCGGCATACCGCCAAGTACCAGGGCAATCAGAATCTGAGTCTCCAACTGGTTTCCGCCTGAAGATGTAACGGAACCTACCTTAACAACGTTTATAAATGCCGCAAATCCTGTGATTGCACCTGCAAGTGTGTAGATAAGAAATTTCATGCGGTCAGTTCTGATACCAGAAAACATAGCCGCTTTCTCACCTGCACCGATTGCCTTTAAATATGTTCCGAATTTTGTAAAACGGAAAAGGATAAATCCGATTACCAGAACAATCAGTGTGCATGCAAGCTTAAGCTCAGTGCTGTCAAAATTAATCAGCATCGCAGAACCGGCTACAGGAGCGTTGGTCGTAAGATACTTGATAAATCCGCGGAATAAAAACATCGTACAAATGGTAACGATGAATGATTTAATCTTGCGGTATACATAGAAGTAACCGTTGATAGCGCCTATCGCTGCGCCTGCAGCAATGCCTGCCACAATCGCCAGCGGAATGCTGGTCTTGGAAACCATGCAGACAACGATCGATGCAATACCTAAGATGGAACCCTGAGAAAAGTCCAGCCCTCCCATCGTCATGATAAAAAATACGCCGGTTGCCGCAATCATGGTTACATATACCTGAGAAAGTACCAGAGGAAGGTTATTCATCATCCGGAAATTTGTCAGGGCATTGAACATGGCAAAGATGATAATCAGTCCCGCAATCGGCAGAAGCGAACGGATCATCGTCATTTTTGATAACTTTTTGAGCTGCTGCTCTTTATTTTCCGTACTTGTCTTAACTTGATTCTCCATTGCGTCCTCCTTATACCATCATCGTAATCAGGCTGTTTTCATCCATAGCCTCATCACGTTCCAGCTCACCGCTGATCTTGCCGTCCTTCATGATAATGATGCGGTCACACATACCGATAAGCTCCATCAGCTCCTCAGAAATCATGATAATTGATTTTCCGTTCTTTCTCATGTGGTTCATCAGCTGATAGATATCCTGTTTAACCTTGATATCAATACCACGAGTCGGGCTGTCCAAAACAACGATATCAGAGTCTTTTCCAATCCATCTTGCCAGAACAACCTTCTGTTTATTACCGCCGGAAAGTTCCGATACAAACTGGTTTACATTTACCATCTTTACTGACATCTGTTTTGCAAATTTATTGGAAAATTCTCTCAGTTTCTTATCGCTCAGCAGGTGGATCTTATTGGCAAGCGAATCCAGTGAAGGCAAACAGATATTATCTCCGATACTCTGATTCAAAACAACCGATTCATTGTCACGGTCTTTTGAAGTATATGCGATACTGTGCTTGATTGCACTCGGAATGTCATTGATTTTCGTTCCATCCGCAAGCTCTACAGTACCTGTGCGGTCATATGACGCACCGAAAATTGCCTTTCCGATTTCATGCATACCGGATTCAGACAATCCACCGAATCCAAGGATTTCACCCTTATGAAGGTCAAAGCTGACATCCTCAATAAGTCCCGGAACGGTAACATTCTTCACTGATAAAACAACTTCATCTGATACCTTTTCACCGTAATCAGCACGGTAATAATCACCTGTCACCTCACGTCCAACCATCAGTTTCTTTAAGTCGTCCTCGGTAACATCCTTACTCTTTACGGTGTCGATATAGACACCATCTCGAAGGATCGTGATTGTATCTGATTTATCCAGAATCTCCGGAAGGTCATGGGAAATAAATATTACCGTATTGCCGCTCTCGCGGATTCTGTTCATGTGTTTGTAGAGCTCTTCACGGCCTTCCTGGGAAAGAGCCGTGGTCGTCTCGTCGATAACAACAATCTTTGGGTCAAAATACGTTGCCTTTACAATCTCAACCAGCTTTCTGTCCTCGAAATTGTAATTGTCGATGATATCCGATGCCTTGATGCGTTCGAAACCATACTGCTTTAGCAGTTCCGAAGCCTTCTTATTCATGGCATTTGTATTTTTAATTCCCATATGCACGAACTGATCCTCGTGTCCAAGGAATATATTTTCCGCTACCGTAAGTCCGGAAAGAGTTCCAAGCTCCTGTACTATGATGGAAACGCCTTCATTATTGGCCTCCACCTGATTTTTCGGATGAATTTCTTTTCCATCCAGAATAAATGTACCGCTTCCGATGCTGTAAATACCGGTAAGCATATTTGTAAGGGTTGATTTACCCGATCCGTTCTCTCCTATAAGGGCATGAACCTCTCCCTTATTTACGTTAAAAGATACATTCTGAACTGCCTTCGTGATACCGAAGGACTTGCAAAGATTTTTAATCTGTAATCTTACCTCGCTCATTGCATTTCCTCCTTCGATTTACTTGACAATCTCGCCTTTTTCTGCCTTTGTGGTCAGTGTGATGATAATCAACAGTGCAAGTCCCGTGATAACATCCTGAATTGCAGTAGGTGCGCCCATAGCGATGAAACCAAAGAAAATGATATTGATAACAAACTCACCGATAACGATTGCCTGCAGCGGCATACCATACTTCTTGAATGCCAGACCAAAAAAGCACCCCATCGTCGGAACGAAGTTACGGCTCATGGATGCCATACCGGTTACTGCCACCATAGAAGAACCATAGCTTATGGTAAGAATAGCCATGACACCTAAAAATGCACCGCTCAGGACAAACGCCAGAACTTTGTACTTATTAACATTGATACCCATGTTTTTTGCAACGTATTCATTGCTTCCGATAGCATATGTATAGGTACCGATTTTTGTATAATTCAGAAAAACATATGCAACAACACATGCCAGGATTGCCAGAACAATGTTCCATGGCATCTGTCCGAATGCACGCAGGTTTGACGGAAGAGTCTGCTCCACACCGCCTGCTATATAGTTGGCTACCGACTCATAGATAAGTGCAAGACCTGTCGTAACAATCATGGACGGTATGCGCAGTTTTACATAAAACAAACCATTTAATACGCCTACGATCGTACCTGTCAGTATACTGCCGATAATAAGTCCGGCATATCCCATGCCGAAACGTGAGGCAAATACACAGCCCACAATCGCTGAAAGCATGATGTTCGCACCGATAGAGAAGTCGAACATACCCATAACCATAACAAAGTAAAATCCAACAGCACCGACCGTAGCTATCAGACTGGCCTGAAAATAGCTGAGCATATTGGCCGGAGAACCGAAATTGGTCGGAGTCAGAATTTTAAAAATCGCCCAGGAAAGCACTACCAGACCTATCAGGATAGCATAACCCTTAACAGTTCCCGAGATTTTTTTCTTTCCGGTTGTTTCAACAACAGAAGAACCCATATCTTATACCTCATTTTAACTACTTGTGTTTAAAAAGGAGGCCGGCATCGCGCCGTGCGACACCGGCCTCTCTTATTACATTCAGCCTCTTATAATTCTATTAGTTGCCTGCTCTCTGTGCAGCATCCTCGATAGAGATACCAGCTGCAGTTGTCTTTAAGTCTTCAAGACTAAGCTCGGACATAGCTACCAGTTCTTCATCAGTATATGGAAGCTGGTCTACGAAATACTTCTCATATGCCTTGTAGTCATCCGGAGAAGATACATACAGATACGGGAAGGAAATATCCTCGAAGTTGCCTTCGATATCTGTGTAGTTGCCCTTAATTGCATTGTAAACCATCATGAATGCGATAAGCGGGTCACAGTAATGTCCGCCGGACTCACCAGCCATGGAACCATTTTCAAGTCTCTCACCAAGATCCGGGAGGAAGTCTGTAGAAACGATATCGATATCCTGAGTCTTGCCTGCGCGCTCTACTGCTGCGATAGCACCCTGAAGCGGGTCACCGCCACCGCCTGCCGGGATAAGTGCATCCAGTGTAGGATCTGCTGACATCAGAGCCTCTGCAGCCTTGGAACCACCCTCTGAAGAAGTACCTGCGTACTGCGGCTCGGATAACTTAGCCTGATCATCCGGATGTTCTTTGTTCCAGTTCTCAACTCCGGCTTTGTAGCCTTCCCATCTTCCAAGCCAGGTAGCATCTCCCTGCTCCCAACCGATAAGACCGATGTTTCTGTCGCCCTTGTCAAGAAGCATCTGAACTAATTTCTCACCATTCTCCGGCTCGTTCTCATGAACAGCGCCCATGAAGTAAGGTGATGCGGTTGCTAAATCATAGATATCTTTGCTGTTCTCCTGGCTGATAACACGGAAGAACTGTGCCAGATATACTTTGTTGTCATTACATGTCTTGATAGCAGATGTCATCTCTGTATCAGCTGAGTTACAGATGATGATACCCTGGCATCCTGCTGCTGCCAGCTGCTCTACAGAAGCTGTAACCTTCTCGGATACATGTCCCTGGTCAACATACTGAACCTGAACGCCCAAAGCCTTTGCGGCCTCATCAATAATCAGTTTACACTGTGAACCGAGTACGTCTGTGGAAGACCAGATGGAAACACCAATCTTGATGTCCTTGTTGTCAATTGCTGCTGCAGCCTCTTTTCCTTCCTCTGCTGCAGAGCCTGCTGCCTCGGTTGCACTTGTTGTTCCTGAACCGCCGCAAGCCGTCATGCTCACTGCCATAGCTGCTGCTGTCACGGATGCAGCTGCACGTTTGAACACTTTTTTCATTTTAACTACCTCCCGTAATTTTTTTACAGTCGACACCCCAGTCGCACTGTTTTGTTGTTTTTCACAACTTTTTGTGTTTTTATTATAGCAAGACAATACAAGCTGTGCAACAAAATACAGGATCTTTTTTTCAAAAAGTTGTATTTTATTTTGTAGATTGTTATAATTTTCACGTCCTTTTTCTGCGTATCATTTGTCACTAATGCAAAAGGCGCATAGATTTCAGGCGGTAATGCCGCCGTCAATTTATGCACCTTGTATAAGTTTTTTATTTTACTGGCAAAGTCTCTCAAATAATGACAGGACAACTTTGTCTTACCTACAACATGTACTGTATTTATTTAAGATGTAAAATGCCTGTTTGCAGTGATTTCTACTGCATTTTTACCTTTTATACCTCTTACTATTTTTTCTTTTTTATCATAGCCAAAACAGACTGCAGTACGATAAAGAAGCAAAGGAGAGCTGCTATCGTGATGCGCGTCCACCAGGAGGAAAGCGTTCCCTGGAAGGTGATAAATGCCTCAATCGTAGCCTTGATAAGAACACCAAACAAAGTTCCGAACACATTGCCGACACCGCCGGTAAGAAGTGTTCCGCCTATAACCGACGAGGCAATCGCATCCATCTCGAAGCCCTTTGCCTGCTCTACGAAACCACCCAGAGTATTTAAGCAAAACAGCACACTGCCGATTCCGCAAAGGAAACCATCAAGAATGTAAGCCTTAAGCTTTATACGGCGCACATTAAGCCCCATCATGAGAGCGGACTGCTCATTGCCGCCGATGGCATAGATGCTGCGGCCGAACTTCGTGTATTTGAGCATAACAAATGCCAGCACAAGAAGCACAAGCGCGATAATAACCGTCGGATAGATATATGGATATATCATCACACCTTTTTTGTTGATATATCCGCCAAACGGGATATAAAGTTTCATCTTGGCCCATGCCATAAATGTTTCATTGGTGATACTGATCATATCTTTGGAAATGATAGCTGTCATGCCGCGTGCAAAGAACATTCCCGCCAGAGTAACGATAAACGGCTGAATATCCATATAAGCTACGAGGAAGCCCTGCACAAGACCGAAGACAACTCCCGTAACAAGCACTATGAGAACTGCCGGAACTGCGCCTATACCGCCCTTTTCCATCATCCACGCAAGCATCATACATCCCATGGCAACAAAGGAACCAACGCTGATATCAATACCGCCGGTAATCATTACAACCGTCATGCCTATGCCGATAACTATCAGTCCGGCATTGGAGATAAGCAGATTCAAAAAGTTCTGTGTTTTTGCAAATCCCTGTGCATTGAAGATCACACAGCCTATCGCATACATCACGAAGAACAGCAGTATTGTGACAAGAAGCAGGAAGGTGTTCTGATTTAATTTCTTCTTTTCTTTCATGATTTATGCTGCCTCCTTTCCTGCTGCGTTCAGTTCTTTTTTCTGTGAAAGAGATTTTCTCCATCTGGTAAATCCCGGAGACTGAAGTGCAACGATAACAATAACCACTATTGCCTTGTAAACAGGTACCTGATCAGAGGATACGTGCATTGCATAGAGTGTAGTCGTCAGTGCCTGAATCGTATATGCACCGATCACGGAACCTGCCAGTGAAAATTTACCGCCGCCAAGAGAGTTTCCGCCGATTGCAACCGCAAGAATCGCATCCATCTCCATGTTAAGTCCTATATTGTTGGCATCAGCCGAATAGATACGGCTGGATGCTATAAGTCCAGAAAGTCCGGAGCACAGACCGCAGTATGCATAAGTCAGGAAAATAATCATGACTGATTTGATACCTACAAGTCTTGATGCCCGTTTATTGATACCTACGGACTGTATATACATTCCAAGTGCGGTTTTCTTTAGAAGAAGTGATGTCAGGGCAACCACTATTACCGCAACAATAAACGGAGTAGGAACAGGAAATCCTGAAAACGATGCACCTAGAGTACGATAGCTGTCTACACGCACATATGTGATCTGTCCGTCAGTGACTAACTGTGCAATACCTCGTCCCGCGGTAAACATGATAAGCGTTGCCACCATAGGCTGAATATTTAATTTTGCCACAAGAAAACCATTGAAACAGCCAATCGCCGCACCTACAACAAGCGCTGCTATAAAACCTAAAATCAACGGATTCGCATACTCAGTGACAGCTCTTTCTCCACCTGTAAGAATGTTGCAGCATACAGCTGCGCTCACAGCCATGATCGCGCCGACAGAAATATCGGTTCCCGCTGATGATGATACAACGAGCGTCATTCCGACTGCCAGAATTACAAGTTCAGATGCACGGTTTATTATGTCTATCAGATATCCGTAAAGAACACCATTTCTCACTTCAATTGCAAAGAAATTCGGTGTTGTAATTATATTGACCAGCAAAACCAGTGCAAGGCAGAAAAGCGGAAGAAACAGCCTCTGCGAGGTTATTTTTTTAAATGTCGTATTTTTCATAGCTACTGCCCTCCTGCAATGGTTGACATAATAGTAGACTGATTCATCTCTTCTTCTGAAAGTTCTCCTACCTTTGCACCATCTCTCATAACAACCATTCGGTCGCAGGTACGAAGCATCTCTTCTATCTCCGAAGAAATAAACACAACAGCCATACCCTGTTCAGCCAGTTTTACAACCAGTTTCTGAATCTCCGTCTTGGTTCCTACGTCGATACCTCTCGTCGGTTCATCCAAAATCAGGAAATCCGGATTGGTAAGCAGCCAGCGGCCGATGATTACCTTCTGCTGATTTCCTCCGGAAAGAGACTTTATAGGCGTCTCACGGCTGGCAGTCTTAATCTGAAGCATCTCAATATACTTGTCAGTAAACTCTTCCTGCTGTTTTCGGCTCAAAAGATGAAACATGCCGCGTTTAGCCTGAAGCGCCATGATTAGATTTTCACGTACAGATAAATCAGCAATAATTCCCTCATTTTTCCGATCTTCCGGAAGATACGCCATACCGGCATTCATCGATGTGAGCGGATGGCGTGCGGATATTGTACTGCCCTTCACGCTAAGTTCACCCTCATCAGGTTTTTCCGCTCCGTAGATAACGCGGACCGTCTCGGATCGTCCTGAACCCAAAAGTCCGGTAAATCCCACGACCTCTCCCTTGTGAATAACCAGGTCAAACGGCTTTATATAGCCTTTCTTTCCAAGTCCTACGGCCTTAATAACAATATCATCATCCCCGTGCTTTTCTTCACTCTTGGATTCTTTTATAGATGCCAAATCATCGAAGTCTTTTCCCATCATCTTGGCAACCAGCTGAACTCTCGGAAGCTCTGCCGTGGTAAACTGTCCTACCAGCTGTCCATTTCTCAAAACCGTGATCTTATCACAGACTGCATATACCTGCTCCAGGAAATGCGTAACGAATATTATTCCGACACCTTCTGACTTCAGGCGTTTCATCAGTGTGAAAAGTTTTTCTACTTCTCCATCATCAAGAGACGATGTCGGCTCATCAAGAATCAATACCTTTGCCGACATGTCCACCGCCCTGGCGATTGCAACCATCTGCTGAATTGCAATTGAATAATTGTCAATTGTCTGCGTAACATCTGCATGTATGTCAAGGCTCTGCAACAACTGTGCGGCCTTTTTATTCATTGTTTTCCAGTCAATCAAACCGGCTTTTCTCGGTTCGCGTCCGATATACAGATTTTCAGCAACTGTAAGATTCGGACAAAGATTGACCTCCTGATATACGGTGCTTATGCCCCGATTCTGTGCTTCCTGCGGACTGCGGTTGATGATCGCATGTTCGCAGCCGTCTATCATAATTTCCCCTGTTTCAAACTCCTCTACACCCGTCAGGACTTTGATCAGCGTGGATTTTCCTGCGCCATTTTCCCCCATCAGGGCATGAATTTCACCTTTTTTCAAGGTAAAATCCACATTCTGCAGAGCTTTTACACCTGGGAATGTCTTATATATATGCCTCATCTCAAGAACGGATGCCTTCTCCATAAAAGCTTTGCCTCCTTAGTCTTAAAAAAAGGAAGCGCCGGGGCGGAAACATAAGCCTCCAGCCCCGCGCTTCCTGATTGAATTCAGAATCGAATTAATAAGCTCTTGTCTTTAAGATTTCTTCAAGATCCATGGTTGTATCGAAATAAGCCTCGTCTACATACTGAGTTTTTTCAACTTCTTCGCCATTTTCCAGTTTCTGGATGATTTCAGCTACACGTGGGCCATGAAGCGGGTTGCACTCGAATGTTGCATTTAAATCGCCTGCGATCATGGACTCAAAAGCTGCCTTTACAGAGTCAAAACTTACAACGATGATGTCGCCGTCCGGACCACAGGTCTTTCCTGCTGCCTTGATAGCATCGATAGCACCGAATGCCTCGTTATCGTTCTCACAGATAACAACATCGATATCATCATAGCTCTTTAAGAAGGACTCCATAACTTCCTGTCCTTTTGCCTGTGTGAATTCACCTGACTGTCTGTCAAGCATCTTCCAGTTGGAGTGCTCTGCCAGCTTGTTGTCCATACCTTCTGTACGTCCAACCTGTGCTGATGCACCGATAGTACCCTGAATGGTAACGATATTGATTTCCTCATCGCCGCGTCCCTGACCCTCTAAGTAGTCAGCCAGCCAATCTCCGCAGGTCTCGCCTTCTTTTACGAAGTTTCCGCCTACCCATGCCTCATACAGGCTGTCATCGGAAAGCTGCATCTGACGGTCAGAAAGGATAACCGGGATACCAGCCTCTTTGGCTTCCTCAAGAACGGTTTCCCAACCGGTCTCAACTACAGGTGCTACTACGATATAGTCAACGCCCTGCTGAATAAATGAACGGATTGCCTTAATCTGGTTCTCCTGTTTCTGCTGAGCATCATCAAAAATCAGTTTGTAGCCATTCTCCTCTGTAAATGTAGATTTGAATGATTCTGTATTAGCAGTTCTCCAGTCAGACTCTGCACCAACCTGTGCGTAACCAACTGTAATCAGGTCTCCGTCTGCTGAGGCCTCTTTAGCTTCGCCCTCTTCAGCCTCTGCCGCCTCTGTATCAGCTGCAGCTGCTTCTGTCTCTTTCTCAGCAGGATTGCTTGTACATGCCGTCATGGATAATGCCATTGCAGCTACCAGTGCTGCAGATACTAATCTTTTTCTCATACTGTTTCCTCCTTATGAAACACATCATATTTGTTTTTGCAGATTTATTATATCAAAATACCCCGCATCATTGATACGGGGCATCTTTTAAAAAAAGTATATTATTTTTCTGTAATTATAATCATTTTGAAGTTTTTCTAAAGTTACTGGCAAAAAAATACGTTTTTTTTCGAAAAAGTTATGATTTTTTTTGATTTCCAAGATAGACCTTAAAACAGGTGCCGATATTTTTTTCGGATTCTACAATTATTCCCGCCTGATCTCCATAGTACATCTGAATGCGCTGGGCTACATTATGTAAACCAAACCCTCCGCTTTCAATCTTTACAAGTTCTTCACCGGGTTCAAGTGTAAGCTTTGCTCTGACTGCCTGAAGTTCTGACTCTTCCATCCCTATTCCGTCATCTTCCACTTCAAATACGATTCCATTGTGATCCTCATAGCCGCGGATAACTATGCGGCCTCCGCCACGCCTATTTTTTATGCCATGATAAATAGCATTTTCAACTAGCGGCTGCAGCAGCATTTTGAGCACAATTTTTTTCCTTATGGACGGCTCAATTTCAATGGTGTAGTCCAGAATATCCTCATAACGTATCTTCTGAATTTTCAGATAGCTTTTGATGTGAAGTTCTTCCTCTTCAATAGTGACAAAATCCCGTCCGCCCGACAGTACGGTACGAAAGAAATCACTTAAATCAGTAGTCATCTCCACAACCTGGCGGTTATTTCCGCCCTCAGCCATCCATACAATCGAATCCAACGTATTATAGAGAAAATGAGGACTTATCTGCTCCTGATGAAGTCTTAATTCCAGTTCACGCAGATTTTTCTGTTCCTGCTTTGTCTTATCAAGCAGGGCGCTGATACGGTCACTCATCTGATTAAACGCCCTGGCCAGTACATTGATTTCCTCAAGTCCGCCCGTTTTTGCTCTGGCATTCAGATTACCGCGGCCAAGCTGCTCTGCGGTTTTCTGCAGCTGTTTAAGTGGTTCGTTTATTGAGTTTGTGATCATTACAGCCATGAAAGTTCCGACTACCAGCGTCATTGCCAGAAGTGTCAGATAACTGTGAACCTGATCTGTCATCTGCAGCTTAAGCTCCTTCTGCAGCTGCTCCATATTGATCATTTCATAGTAGGTATATTGTGTAATATAATCCTGAATCATGGAGCATAGTCCCTGAATATCATTTTCCCAGATGCTGACATTCTCATCGTACATTCCGCCCTCAGCAGAATTTGCTATCATCCTGTCCACTGCGCGTTCAAGTGAATCCAGACATGACAAAATACCCTTTATTTTGATGTCGCAGTCCGATCCGGATTTTCTTGATATAGTGCTGCCAAATGCCTGTCTTGCCGACGCAATCAGGCTATGGGGATTTTTGACCACGGTGGCATATTTCGTCTCACCCTCGACTATATCACCGTTTTCGAACTCTTTTGCATCAATAAGTCCAATCATGACTCGGTACATGGAATATTCCATATCCGATTTAAACTTCATATTGTACTCATTTGCCGTCTTCAGATTCGCCATGATCTCATCGTACGAGTTCGAGTATGATGCAATCATCTTCTGAAATCCGATCGCCATGCAGGTAAGTGGAATAGCTATCACGAAAATCAGAAAAATAAGACGGATTCTTAAAGAAATCGGGTGTCGTTTCATCGCACATATACCCCTTTAACCCTGATTCTGGTTGAGCTGACTTGCCTTGTAATCCTTCGGGGACTGCCCCATAGTCTTTTTGAAGGCCGCACTGAAATAATGTGAATCATTGTATCCGACCTGTTCACAAATCTCCGCAGTCCTGTAGGATGTGCATTTAAGGAGTACACAGGCGCGCTCCATCCTGATCTTTGTCAGATATTCTACAAATGACTGTCCCGTCTCCTGCTTAAAAATAGAGCTGAAATAGCTAGGGCTGACACCGATATGTGCTGCGAGACGGTTAAGGGACAAATCACTTTGGCTAAAATTTGCCTGTATATACTCTTTGGCTTCCTGAATCAGGCTTCCATAGCGATCATTTGATGCGCGATCCCTGACCTTAAGCGCAACTGTAAATTCATCAATCAGGTATTTTTTAGTTGTTTCTATATTTTCAATAACCTTTGGTATCTGTTTTATGTCCGCTGATCTCTCAGGTATATCCGATAAATCTGTCTTGAGTTTTTTCAAAAATTCCTGCACACAGTAAAATATATCCATTGTCATATATTGCCTGAGCAGCAGAGATTTGTAATTATTTTCTCCTATTGCGGCAAAATATTCTTCAACAAACATCTCGCACTCATCGACAGAACCGAGTTTCAAAAAGTCATTGATAAGTTTGCGATCGACGCCGCTGTAATCGGTTTTATCAAGAAATTCGGTGTATTTTTCATAGCTGACAAAATAGCGCTCCAGAAGCTTTGTTTTCTCCCGTTCTTCTCTAATCTCGTCAGCCGCCTTTTTCAGCGCATCTACAAGACCCGCTGAGGAGACCGGTTTCAGCAGATAGTCGCTGATTCCTATCTTGATCGCCTCCTTGGCATAGTCAAATTCGTTATAACCGCTGAGCACAATGATCCTTGTATTCGGCAACGTTTTTTTCACTAAACGACTTAATTCAAGGCCATCCATGAAAGGCATTTTTATGTCTGTTACCAGAATATCCGGCTTAGTTTTTAAAATAAGCGGATAAGCATATTCCCCATCCCCTGCTTCTCCGACAAACTCGAACCCATGACTTGCCCAGTCAATATTGTCCCTTATGCCCCTTCTTATGATAGTTTCATCCTCTACCAGAAATACCTTAACCATACAATCCCCCCGAGCTTCAGTTATGGTTGTGCCGCCATAAGGCGGCATGTCAGTTTATTTTAGACTCATTATCTCATACAGATCACTTCGCCTGTTTTTGAGTGACGGAATCTGTTTTCGGATTTGTTCAAGATAATCAAGATCTATTTCCGCATATGTAATTCCCGGCACATCCTTTGCCCTTGCAATCACGGTTCCCCACGGGTCTGCCACAAGACTGTTGCCGTACGCCGCATATGCCGGTTTCTGTCCAATCTGCCCCGGAGCCACTATATAGCATCCGTTTTCAATCGCCCTTGCCCTAAGAAGAACCTCCCAGTGGTCCTTTCCCGTCGGCATAGTAAAGCTCGCCGGAACAAATATGACCTGTGCCCCTTTAAGTGCCATCAGACGGTAGATTTCAGGAAATCTCACATCATAGCAGATCGACATGCCAAATACTCCAAGTTCCGTCTCCACAGTTACAATGGAATCTCCCGGTTTGACCCGATCCGACTCTCTGTATGGTGTACCATCCGCCAGTGTTATATCAAACATATGAAGTTTACTGTAGGATGCCAGTATCTTACCGTCAGGTGAAATCAGAACACTTGTATTGGCCGAACGCTTTTCATTCGGAATAGCCTGAGTTATACTGCCTCCGTGAATATAAACTCCGTGTTCTTTTGCCTTTTCGCAAAGTCGGTTTGTAGTATATCCCGGTATTTCTTCACGTCCGCCTCCCTCACCGACATTTTTACCGACAAGATTCATAACCTCCGGAAAACAGATAAGCTTTGCACCTTTCTTAGCTGCTTCATCTATCCATGCACATGCTGTTTCAAGATTCTTTCCCTTGTCATTTTGCGTATCCATCTGCATCAAAGCCACTGTATATCTGCGTAACATAAGACCTCCTGTTTGTTTCTGTCATTTTTTCTCAGTCTTTTCTTCCATAACTTCCATTTTTTCTGCTTCTTTTAATTCCTCAGCCGCCTCAGCTTCTGCCTCTGCCGGTGTCTCATTTACAACAGGTGCTGTTCCTACAGCTATAAATATCCTTGCAGCTGCCAATGGAAGGAATCCCACATAAGCCCCATAAATACCAAACCATCCTACTGCCAGTGCTCCGAGAATTACTCCGACAAAAAAACTGGTCACAGTATATGTATACAGCACGGCCTTCCTTTTAAATTCCTTATCCCTTGTCAGAGCATATTGCACCCAGCCAAGCACCGACTGTTTGAAGTTATTGGTCATGAAAATCGTCGCACTGTTAAATCCATCCGCACCGGAATACACTCCCCACTGAAATGCAGATGCGAAAAAAATCGGATATATACCGACCAATGCCGGTTTCAGCGGCAGCAACGATGCAAGAGACAGTGCCACTGCATCCACCCAGATTGCAAGCTTTCTCATATTAATCTTTGTAAAATTGGCAAGCAGGTACGCTGATGCAACACCGCTGCCAAAGATAACCATGGCTATCAGCCTAAGAATAACATTTTTCCACTCCATAGAGACAAGCTCCACACCCATCTCCATCATATTGCCTGTCTGCGCCGAACCAAAGTTGCCTGTATGCAGCAAAATCGCATAGGCGCCCAAAAAACCTCCTACCAAAGATACATTCCAATGAAGGATCGCATCCAAGCGATCCCTGACCACTTTCTTTAACATAAAATTACCGCCTTTCGCGGTTGATTGTATCGCGTGACGGCATTGCCGTCAATGGGGAATTATTATCATCTTAATACAAAATGGACATGTCACCTGTTGATGACATGTCCACTCTTTAATCAGGCTCTCAAAGCCACACTTTCATATCTTTAATATTAAACGATTCGCTTTTCGATTATTTATCCTCAGCGATACGTTTTTTGTTGATGTCTTTCCACATCTCAGCGTCTACGCCCTTCCAGCAAAGTTTATCCGGATTGTAATACGGGTCTTTCTTTGCTTTCATCTGCTCTTCATAGTCTTTGTACAGTGCAACTGCCTTCGGGGACAGAAGAAGTACTACAACCATGTTAATCCATGTAGAACCACCAAGTGCAAGGTCAGAAAGGTTCCAAGCCAGACCAGCGTTGATGTTGCCCCAGATGAAGATCAGGATAGGCATAACAATCTGCATGATTCTGATGACAGTTTTACGTGTTCCTTCATTCTTATCACCCTGGAACAGGTAGATAATAGAAGTTTCTGCCTCGTAATAGTAACTGATCAGACAGGTAAATGAGAACAGTGCCAGCATGATAGCGATAAACAGAGGAGCAATACCGCCCATAACGGTGCTGCAGGCTTTCTGAACGAAGATAACACCATAGGTTCCTTCATCAAACAGCTGAGCTAACTGAGTATGCATAGCTTCGGTTCTGCCACCGATGTAACCAAACTGTGTATTGTAGCATCCGCTGAGGAGCATCATAAGACCAGATGCTGTACAAACGATAACCGTATCCAGCCAAACACCGGCTGCATTTGCCATACCAACTTTTACCGGATGGCTCGTTTCTGCTGCCGCTGCGGTCGGCATGGACTCACCCATACCAGATGCAGATGAGAAAGTACCTCTCTTAACACCCTGCTGAAGAGCGATACCAACACCGCCGCCCAGAAGAGCTTCTTTAGAACCAAATGCACAGGATACAACCTGAGCGATAACGCTAGGAATCTGACCAGCATTAGCAATAAGGATAACTACTGTTGCTACCAGATAAACACCTACCATCGGAGGAACCAGCATAGATGCTACAGAACTGATTCTCTTAACACCACCCATGACAACGACTGCCATGATGAGTGCGATAACAAGTGCGGATACCCACATCGGGATACCTAAAGCGTTTTTGAAACCATCACAAATCGTATATGTAGCTGCTGCCGGCATGAATAATGCAACGCCCAGTCCGAAGAATGCTGCGTAGAATGCACCATATGCTTTCCAGCCAAGTCCTCTCTCAGCACAGTAAGCGCCGCCGCCACGGTACTGACCATCAATACGATTCTTATAAAGTACAGATATTGTACACTCTGTGAAACATACTGCTGAGTTTGTCATACCAGCAACTATCATCCAGAAAAGTGCACCAGGACCGCCAAGGTAAAGAGCTACGGCTACACCGGCTACGTTACCGGTACCAACTCGCATCGCCATAGTCGTACAGAATGAAGCGAATGAAGAAATACCAGATTCAGAATCTGACTTATCAATAATTCTGCTCCACATATCTTTAAAATGTACGAACTGGAAAAAGCCAAGACGAATAGTAAAATACAAACCACTACCAACAATCAGAACTAACATTCCAACGCCCCAGATAGGACCGTTAAGCATATTGACAAAATTGTTAATTGCTTCCATATAAAGTTCCCCCTTTATTTGTTTTTTGCCGCGCGCTGGCTAAGCAAGTTTTTTAATTCGCTCAAAAAACTTCTTGCTTTTGAAAAAATTATATCACTAAAGTGAAATTTGTTCAACAAAATTATATTGTTTTATCATGTCATATTTTCATGTCTGAAGTCCTTTCCATGAATCCATCTGCTTTTTTTATGAATCAAATTGCGTTTTTAGCGCAGTCAATTGGTACAAATATACAAAATATCATGCATTTTTATCTACAAATGAAACTTTTTCCCGTAGAATCCGGTTCAGAATTCTGTCCAATTTCTTTGGTGGTTTCATGAAATTTGTTTACCATTTGTTTATTTTTTGACTATTTGTGCATTTCATTTTGATGAAATTGCAATGTTGTATTTATCATCACACATATATTTAAAACTTTTAACCCAAAATACTTCACGATTATGATATAATGGCCCATAGAAAAAACAAGCGGCCGCGAAGCGGACATTTATTTTATTTTTACCCACGGAGGAACTTTTTTGGATCTGAAAGACATGCGGCTTTTTTTAGCCATAGCTGAAGAAAAAAATCTGACACGGGCCGCTCTGAAAAATGGTTATACCCAATCAGCAGCGAGCCATATGTTGAGAAATATTGAAACAGAGCTGGGATTTTCACTGTTTTCCCGTTCCCAGCACGGTCTTACCCTAACACGGAACGGTGAAGCACTGCTGCCGCCCATAAGACGGGTGATGGCGGCATCCGAGTATTTTGAACAATCTGCCGCCTCTATAAGAGGCATTCAGACAGGCCACATACGGATCGGTGCGTATCTAAGTGCATCCGTGCAATGGCTCCCACCGGCCCTCAAAAAATTTTTATCCGATTATCCGGATATGACGGTCGAGGTTTTGGAGGGCTGTTCCCTCGAAATCGAGGGCTGGCTTGAGAATGGTTCTATAGACTTTGGCATCTGCGGTCCGCATCCGGACGGCAAGATGGACTGGCTGCCATTAAAGAAAGAACCCTATCTTGCTGTATGTGCAAAGGATTCACCACATGCGAAGCACAAACAGTTTGATTTAAGAGATCTACAGAATGTTCCTTATATTAAGGAAAAGGGAGAATCCGACCTGCTGCAACAGTTTCAGCAGATAGGCTTCGTTCCGCCAAAGCCTGCCTTTACCTCACAGAACACATACTCCATGCTGTCGATGGTAAGTCACAATCTTGGAGTATGCATTCTGCCGGAGCTGGTTGTCAGGGATATATCAGAAAACGTGGCATTGCTACCGTTAAATCCCCCGATAGAGCGAGTAATGGGTGTCAGGATACCTTCCGCAAAAAAAGCATCCCCCGCTGCCAGTCTCCTCATAGCGCAGCTTCAGCGGACTGTATTTGAAATGGAAGGACCGCTTTTATAAACTTTCCTTTTATAATGATTATCTACAGAAAAGGCTGGTAAAAACATGAATTTTCAATCAATGGAGTATTTTGCTGCTGTTGCCAAGAATCGCAGCTTTACAAAGGCCGCTGAAGAACTGCACATCACCCAGCAGACACTTAGTGCCCATATTGCCGGATTAGAAAAGGAACTCGGGTGTCCTCTGCTGATTCGTCATATTCCTTTAAAGCTCACTTATGCCGGAGATGTCTTTCTTCGTTATGCCACCGAATTTAACACCAAATACGAATGTCTGCTCCACGAATTCGGTGATATTTTAAATAATCAGGCCGGAAAACTTCGCATAGGCATAGCATTTACCCGCGGACATGCCATCATGCCTGCACTTATTTCCAATTTTCAAAATCAATATCCAAACGTTGATATCGAACTGGTCGAAAGCAACAACGATGTACTGCAGAAACATCTCCTGGACGGCACGATTGACCTTGCAATTGCAAACTTTTCCGATCATATGCCGGGAATTGCCCTTAAAGATTTCTACGAAGAAGAAATGGTTCTTCTTATCTCCAAGGAACTGCTTAAAAACACTTTCAAGGAGCATACAGAAACCATAATCAAAGAAATCAATCTTCATCACAGATATTCGCTTCTGGATCCGTGCCCGTTCCTGCTTAATAAAGAGCACGATCTGGTCGGACGTATCGGACGCAATATTCTTGCAAAAGACAATTTTGTCCCTTCTGTCCATGCGAGTTCAGAAAACATCGCCACCCTTCTTGCCCTTTGCACTATGGGGAAGGGTGTCTGTATCGCGCCCAAAAATCTTGCATTTTCTATTATAAGCAGTGAACAGATCGATACACTTCAGATTTTTAATCTCGGTGAAGAGGGCAGATATACCATAAGATTTGCATGGCTTGATCAAAGCTATGAATGGAGCATGATTTCCCGTTTTATCGAATCATCACTCAAATACAATAATCCTTAAAAATTATCTCATATGAGTTTTTCGATTACGATGAGTTTTTCGATTACAAGGGAAAACCAAAGATGATAAATGTCTTCTCCTTCACTGAGATTTAAACCTGTGATTTCTTCTATTTTCTGGATACGGTAATTCATGGTGTTCCTGTGAATATGAAGTTTTCCGGCCGCTACGGCTATATTACGATACTCAAGATATGCCTGCAGTGTTTCTACATAATCAGAATTATTCTCCTCATCATATTTGAGCAGAGATTTTAGTTCCGGTATACAGTAATGCTGCAGGCTATGTGTTTGTCCATACTGCGTGAGCATATAATAAAGGTAATAATCCTTAAATCTGTACACTGTTCCCTCGGGATGCATTTTTCGTCCAAGTCTTAAAATATTGATCGCCTGTTCATAGTATTTTTTAAAATCAAGAATATTAGTGAAATATCTGCTGCATCCTGCTGCAAGGCGATAACTATCAAAAAAATTCTCAAGCGTAACAATAACCGAATCAAGATCTTTTGTTTCCAAAAGCAAAAGCAGGGTATTTTCAATACAAATCGACTTATATGTGGGATAAATCAGACCAAGATGATTCTTATAAGCCGTAATTGTGCGCTCTTTACACGGATCAGACTGCCCTTCTTTAAAACTAATCGCCATAATATAAAAATCATTTTTGGGATTCCAGTCAAATCCACCGGCACGATTTTTAAAATCTTCCAGCGAAGAAACATGTCCGGACAAAAGTTCCATCAGAAGATTCTCCCGACAGCTAAGCGAAAATCCGATTTTATTGCGCTCCAGTTCAAGTGAGAGCACATTGGAAAGAATATCCATGATCTCACAATCACCGTCCTGAAATTCACCGTGAAGCGGATACAGGACAATCCATCCGAAATATTTTCTATTTACCAGGATTTTTACAATGATCCTGTCTCTTTTTTCTTCATAATCCGATTTTACATAAAATGCTTTTTCCTTTTTTTCAATCATGGCCAGAAGATTGGCATAATCGTACTTTTCAAAATATTCCGATAATACAAATCCATGCTTCAAAACGCAGCGAATCAGCTCATCATCCACATTTCTCAGTGAATTTTTATTTGAAAAACTCAGCACACGAGTGGAGGTATCAGAAAGAAATAAGGGATTCTCCAGAAGCTCTTCCGCCACTGCCATAATCTGATCAAGAGATTTTCTCTCTAAAAGACAGTTACTGAGCTTAAAATATGCATTATCAATCCTGCGTGATTTCTGAAACATTTTCCTCAATAAATAGTGCACTTCCACGCGGGATGCCGAAGCAGGAAGCAGAATATAGTTTTCCACCCAATGCGGCAGCTTCTTTGTATCTCCCTGCTCTTTCTCTGATTCAAGCACTACAAATAAAATAACGGCCGATGAAGACGGCAGGTTTTTAAGTAAGTTAAGTTCATCATACGTAACTATATAAACTATCTGATCAAGAGGAGGCTCTGTTTCAGGCAAACCATTTCTAACCTGAATCATTCTCGTATCGGGTTGGACAAACTCTGTATGAACAGGTGAAAAACAATTAAGTGCCTGAGAAATTTCCTTCAGATAAATCATAATCCGTCCCCTCCTCTAAATTCTAACCGGATAACTGTTCCGCGCCTTCATGGCTACGTACTTAGTCATTTGCACAAAAAATAAACCGAATTCTTGTAATATGGCTTAAAGCAATTTATACTTCCATATTTTATTATAATTTTACAAAAAGTAAACAGAAATTTGATATTTAATGTTTTTCGATAATGATAGCGCACAGAAGATGGGAGTTGATACTAATGTCAGAATTTTATCTGGTAAACGGAAATGTCCTTGATGTCAAGGAGGGAATTTTTCATCAGATTACTGTTAAAGTAACCGATGGCAAAATCACTTCTCTTGGAGCGGATGTTCCCGACAATGCTGAAACTGTTGACTGTACCGGAAAATATCTTGTCCCCGGAGTGATGGATGCCCATGTACATCTTGTATGGTCAGGAATTACACCTGATCCAATGAGCGAAACCATAAAGGACGGAGATTATCTTAATTTTGCAAAGGGAATCTCCAATGCCGAAAAGTCACTGAAGGCCGGAGTCACTGTGGTTCGTGATGTAGGCTGTAATGATGACTGTACACTCCCTATGGCAAAGGCTATCAATACCGGTCTCATCAAGGGATGCACTATTCTTCCGGCAGGCGGTGCCATCCAGGGTTCCTACGGTCACTGTCCTATGATTGGTTCCATAGCAAATACAAAAGAACAGCTAATTGACAAGATCAAGCGGCTGAAAGGCTACAATATCGAGATGGCTATTCCACCTATTCACTGGGTCAAGATCATGGCAAGCGGCGGTGCAGCCGGTCTGGAGGATGTAGGACCGTGTATGTATTCTCCTGAAGAACTTGAGGCTATAACTTATGAAGCACACCGCCTGAATATGAAAGTTGCCGCTCACGCCCTTTCATATGATGCAATTTCAAAATGTATAGATGCCGGAATCGACACCATCGAACATGGCGGTGCCCTAACCGAAGAGCTCCTTATAAAAATGAAAGAAAAAGACCTTTGCTGGGTTCCGACTCTTGCTGTATACAAAGAACTTGCAGCCGGAAAAGGTATAGTTGCAGATGTAATAGTTGAAAAAGCAACAATTGTCACGGAAAATCAGAAAAAAGCCTTCGCAGCAGCCATGAAAATCGGCACGAAAATAATTGCAGGAAGTGACGCAGGTTCTCCTAATTTCGGTCCGCATCCGTCAGTATTCAAGGAGATGTATGCCATGAATGATTATGGAATGCCTGCCGCAGAGGTTATAAGATGCGCAACTATCTATGAAGCCGAGGAATTCGGAATTGCAGAAAAAAGAGGCTCTTTGGAAGAAGGCAAACTTGCAGATATCATTGTCCTTGATAAAAATCCACTGGATGACCTTCATGCCTTTACCGAAAATCTATGTGCGGTTTATAAAGAAGGAATTCTGGTTTAACATACGATAAATTTTTTAATAGAAAAATCTATGCAACCGTCAACACACCAATAAAAGAGGAGGAAAAATCTATGCAGGAATTTATGTCAAAACCGATTCTACTTGTCTTTGTAGCTATTTATTTCATAATTTTGATCGGTATGGGAATCTACTCTTCCAAAGAAGCAAAAAACAGTGAAGACTTCATTCTTGCCGGCAAAGGCCTCGGTCCTGTAATCCTAGTCGGAACCTTTCTTGCAACTTATGTAGGCAACGGCACCATATCAGGCGGCGGTAATTCCCTGTCTTATACATACGGTCTCTGGCCGGGAATCTTTTTCTTTGTACCTGCCCTGGGTGCCATTCTCGTTTTATTTATTCTGTCAGGCAAAGTCAGAGAAGCAGGTGTCTATACTCTGGCAGAGCTTCTTCAGAAAAAATACGGTGATTTTGCCCATGTATTATCAGGCGGCATCATTGCGCTGGCTATGATTTCCATCTGTGCTTATCAGTACAAAGGACTTGCTTATGTATTAAATGTTACAACCGGTATGGATATGAAAATCGGAGTTGTAATTGCCGCAGTCATGATTATATTTCTTGCCTGTTCCGGCGGACTTAAATCAGTAGCAATTACCGACGCTTTCAGCGCATTCGTTATGCTGTTTGGTATTGTGCTTGCAACTCCGTTTGTTATGAAAGCAGCCGGTGGCTGGGGAAGTGTAATCGAGTCGGCAAAAATCGAAAATCCCCAGAGCCTGACCTTTAGCGGCGGACAGACATTCTATGGTTTCCTGGCAGGTTATTTCCCGCTTTTCTTCATGACCTGCGGCGACCAGAACATGTATCAGCGTGTTATCGCCGGTAAAAACAATAAAACCATGCGTTTCGGCTTTTTCGGCTGGTTTCTCGGTGTCCTTATAGTAATGCCTCTGGTTGCAATTATCGCCTTCTGTGCAAAACACATTTTCGGAACCAATATTGAAGCAGGTATGGCATTTATGTCAACCACAACTGTTATTCCAACGGCAATCGGCGGTCTCCTTTTGGCTGCATCTACCGCATTTATCGTAACAACCGGTGATTCATATCTTTTATCCGGTGCAACAAATATTACATACGATATTTATGCTACAAAAATCAATCCAAATGCAACTGATAGCCAGAAGCTTAAACTGACCAAATTTGTAATTGTCGCAGCCGGCATTTTTGCCTATGTACTTATTCAGTTTTTCCCGTCGGTACTGGCCATTCAGTACTGGTCCTACACCATCAACGGCGCAGGTATCACACCGGCCCTTCTGGCTGCCCTGTGCTGGAAAAAGGTAACCAAGAGCGGCGGTATCGCTTCCATGTTTGTCGGAACCTTTGCCACAATCATCTGGGAAATCTTGGGTCATCCGTTTGGTCTTGCAACCATTCTGGTAGCCGTACCGGTCTCCTTCCTGACACTGATTGTTGTCTCTCTGCTGACACAGAAGGAAAATGAGAACGAAACTGCCCTTGAAGCAAAAATGAATGCAGGACTTAACGCAAACGCTTAATATATAAAATCCCCCTACCGCCCGACGGCGGCACTACAACAACAATAACAACAAACGAAAGGCTGTCATTCCCCAAAATGACAGCCTTTCATTATCTTTTATTTATCTTTTTTTATGCTCTTTTGTCTCTATTATATTAGGCAGCAATTAAGCTCTGATTACAGTTCCAGACTTTCAGCCACTTCCTTAAGCTTGTTTGCTGATTCTACCAGCTTTTCTGCCTCTTCTTCACTCAGTGAAATCGGCACATGTGTCTCCAATCCGCCTGCTCCGACTATAGCAGGCATACTGAGTGTGATATCTTCTATTCCGTATTCTCCGTGCATCATCGAAGATACCGAAAGAATCGAATGTTCATTTCTGACTATACACTCGCAGATACGTTTTACCGACATGGCAATGCCATAATATGTGGCCTGCTTTTTGGAAATGATATCGTAGGCACTGTTTTTAACCTTCTCAGCTATCTCATCCATTGCCGCATCGTGATTATAATGTCCCCTCATCTCGCAGAAAACATTGAGCGGAATTCCCGATACATTCGTACTGCTCCACGCTGCAATCTCGCTGTCACCGTGCTCGCCGATGATAAATGAATGTACGCTTCTGCTGTCAACTCCGAGATGTTCACCAAGAGCATATTTGAGTCTCGCCGTATCAAGTACCGTTCCTGAACCGATGACACGATTTTCGGGAAGTCCGCTGAGTTTCAATGCTACATAAGTCAGTATATCCACCGGATTTGAGACGATGAGCAAAATACCGCCAAAATCTCTTTTGACAATTTCCGGAATAATTCCCTTATATATAGCTGTATTTTTCTGAACCAGGTCAAGACGCGTCTCTCCGGGCTTCTGATTTGCTCCTGCCGTTATGATGATGATTGATGCATCTGCAACATCATCATATGTGCCGGCATAGATCTTCATCTGTCCGGCAAACGGGATACCATGCGCTATATCTTTTGCCTCTCCGTCCGCCTTTTCCATATTTACGTCCAAAAGAACCAATTCTGAAAATAAACGGCTCTGCATAAGTGTAAATGCTGTTGCGGAACCCACAAATCCACATCCGATAACAGCTGCTTTTCTTGGATTAATTTCTCTTCCCATAGTCTTCTTCCTCTCTTGATTTCATCGCCTTTTCTGCCTCTTCCAGGCTCTCATAACCATATGCCTTCACTTCTGCCTCCATGGTCATAAGTGACAGGCTTTTTCCTTCTTTTTTAAGCGCACTTACAAACTTCCAATATGTGTGTAATGTAACATCGGAATATGTTCTCAGTTCTCCAAGCAGATATGTCTGAAATGAAGTCTCATACGGAGTGTCTTCAGAACTGTACAAAAGACGGTTTCCGGATGCCAGCACAGGATATTTATTTTTGTAATCTTCCATCCACTCAAGCTGCTGTTTCACGATGGCATCACTCAAACGCTCTCCCGCAAGTGTAGGATCTATCAGAAAATGATGCAATTTTTTGAACTTTTCCGGTGCCGTGCTCGCCATCATCCACGCGTATTTTTCCATTACCGGATTTCGTCCCTGTTCATGGGCATGATCCATATCTGCCTGCACACAATCAATGAGTTCCTCGCTCCACGGTGCAAAATGACTTCTGCGCATAATGAAAAAAGTCTTAGGGTCATCCTGACAGGAAGCACGCCCTCCCTCATTATTGACATTCTGGAAATCTTCCCATTCCATCTGAATAAGTTTCTCTATTTTCTCCTGTTTAGTCATATGCTGCCCTCACTTTCCTAACCTTCTGTCACATGACAGCTGCGAAGCTGCGGATCATGGATTTTACTCATAATACTCCACGTATGTGCTTCCAGGAAATCATCTTGACTGTCGGTAAGTCCCTGCTTTTGCAGTTCCTTAATCACGGCTCTGCAGATTTCTTCAATCTTTACAACCTTAGGGTCCAACGTATTTATATAAGGATTCCATCCCGGTGGAAATGGCGGTTTCCACATATTACCTGTATCGCCCATCAAGGAAATCTCCCTGATTTTTTCTGCCACATCCGGCAAAATCCGAAATTCCTTCATTCCGCGAAACATCCATTTATAATATGGCATGTATCGCCTATTCAGCAGATATATCATGGAAATCGCCTGACGAACAAACTCATCTAGGGCCAGCATAGCCGCAACTGCGTCCCCTCTCCTCATACATCTGCCGTAATTATACTGTCCCGACTGTGCCATCTTGGCTGCCCGGGCTGCAATCTTCTTGATCCTGACATCTTCCGGATAATATCCAAGAAATTCTTCACGAATCTTCGAAAATTCCCCAGATCCATCTTCGAAAACTTCTCCTCCGGTAACGGCCGCAAGCTTATCTTCCGGAAGATACAGCCATCTCATCATGCTTTTCGGAGTCTGTTCATCGCCGATAAAGCGGCTGTAAAACGCTTTTATTTCAAACACACCGACGCGCCCGCCGCCCCTCGCACTTGCAATTCTCGCCGGCATACCTGCAAATTCTCTCGGCAGCCTTTCATACTCATCCTGAAGGGATTTGCCATACCTTTCATAGTCTTTGGCAGAAAGCCATATACAGAAACCGGCTCCAAAATCATGGTCCTGCGATATATTGTCATCATAACCTAAGCACTCAGAGCCCTCTCCCACAAGGCCTGCCGCCAGCCGCGGCAGAAGTTCAGGAAATTTCCGTTCAATCATCGGACGTCCGACTTCTTCATAATATCGCCTTGCAAGATCTAATCCCTGCATCATATTATGTTTTCTTCTTTCTCTTTTTTTATCATTTCCAGATTCTGACGAATCACCGCACAGGCATCATTTTCACCGAATCTTGTCTGTGTTACCATAAGTGCCTTCTCAAGAAGCCCAATGGCCTGATCATAGTTTCCGCGCCTCCATGCGAGCTCTCCCGCCGCCGAGAGTGCTGAGCCGAAATGTCCGGACTGCACGCCCTCAGGCGATGCATAAAATGTCAGGCTTTCCTTCAATTCCTCATCTGCTTCATTAAGACGTCCCAGCGCCATCAGAGATAATGATTTGTTGACGTGGGTAGTGGCAGCTTCAGCCTCACTGTGTTCCATATTTTTTATCAGATTAAGTGCTTTATCCAGGAACTCCAATGCTTTTTCATGCTCTTCCTGTTCCTGGTAGAGCTGGCTTATATTATTGTAGAGACTTGCCATCTCATAGCCATCATTTTTGCCAAGATTATTAAAAATCTTTTCTGCCTCCTGATACTGTAAAAGTGACTTTTCACTGTCTCCCGCCATACGCCTTGCAGTGGCCGCATTGAGGAGTGTGGTTCCATGATGAATCGAACCTTCAAGGCCCATTCCGCTAATCAGAGACAATGCCATATCTGCCATGTCAACCGCCTGTGATGCCCGACCGGTGGTTCGGTAAAGTCCTTCCATCTCGTTACACATCATGAGGCAGAGACTTTTATTCCCGGTATCGAGTCCTTCATTCATCCAATTCATCATCTTTTCTTCAGCCTCAGCAAGTTTTCCCTGCGCATAGAGACTGTCAAGTTCTTTAAATATCTCTTGTGTATCCATTTTGTCTTCCTCTGTGTC
>CAVHPN010000041.1:45669-87888 GCA_963637995.1 Prevotella sp. CAG:279
GATTAGAAAATATAAAGTACAAACATCATCCCATCGGGGAATATCCGAATGTATTGATCAATGCGTCAATCTTTTTGCCTGACTTGCAAAGCGGACAGTCACGATAATCCGAATATGAATAATCCGGCAGATCCTTCTTGCCAAAGACCGCTTTGATCGGTACACCGTCAAGTGAATCCATCGTGCTGAAAATCGCTGATGCTCCCTGCAAAATACCTCCATAATACTGGATACTCTCAACTGCTTTGTTGAGTGTACGTCCGGTGGTCACGGATGCCATCAGAATCATCACGTGCTTGTCTCGAATCATCGGAATCAGATTGTCACGGAAAATAATCTGACTGTTGTTGTTGAACTCAGGGCTGATCACATAAATGGATTTATGTGCATTGGTAGAAAGGAAACCGCCTTTTGCCAACTCCTCAGCAAGAAACGCGCCTATAACTTCCGTTCCCTCCATGCAGACTATCGTGTCAATAACCGTGTCATACAAATACATGCCAACCAACGCCTGAGCAACGCCTTCTGCTTCCTCCGTTCTCGCCTTAAGGGTCGTCACATCAATATAATAATTGGTATGCGCATGGTTCGTAGCAAAATGACCGGGTCTAATCTTTAATGGTACTGTCGTCCCCGTCGTGTAAATCTTTGTATAACTTTTCTCCATAAAAACGCCCCCTTTTCCATGGAACTGACATGACACCTGATGATAAGATAACATCAACATGTCTGAAAATTAACTGATACCTGTATTATACAAGAAAAGGGGGCGTCCTGCAAGTCGAAATCTGTCATTATTGCATTATTTTTTTATTTTTCTGTCTTTTTATTTGTTGATTATTGACAACTGTTTTTCAGCCATGGTGGTGCCGCCGTCAGGCGGCATGTCAGTTTGCTCTGAACGTTTACATTATGCCTCGTTTTCGCCTCTGAATACGATTTCTCCGGTTTCGGCATTCATGCTCTCCACGATTGCCAATGATTCTACACGGACTCCCTTATCACGGATACGCTTGCCGCCGTCCTGAAAACCTTTTTCAATGACGATACCGGCTCCGACTAATTCTGCACCGGAATCCTGGATCAATGTTGTCAGACCATCCAACGCCTTTCCCTTTGCCAGAAAATCGTCGATTACAAGAACCTTATCGCCTTTTCCCAAAAATTCCTTGGAAACGATGATATCATATACCGTACCGTGAGTGAATGACTCAACCTTTGTTGTGTAGACCTCTCCGGCAATATTTTTTGTCTTTGTTTTCTTGGCAAATACAACCGGAACATCGAAATACTCAGCTACGATACAGGCAATTCCGATACCGGATGCCTCGATCGTCAGAATTTTATTGATTTCTTTGTCTGCAAACCGACGTTTAAACTCTTTACCAATCTCCTGAAACAGATGTATATCCATCTGATGGTTCAGAAAACGGTCTACCTTGAGTACATTTCCTTCTCTAACAATTCCATCCTTGCGGATTCTGTCGAATAAAACCTGCATACGTATATCCCCTTATCTGTAATATTAGACCATGGCAGCTGTTCTTCATACGTCATATAATCCAAAACGCGTGAACAGTAACGTTATTCTGCCTGTTCATCGGCAGCCTCTGTATTCAGTGCCGAATTGTTCTCCTGCGTGCTGACTTCAATATTGGCATTTTCCACCAGAAAATCCAGTGTCTTCTTCATTAAAGCCGTCTTATCAACCATCTCCTGGGTAATGTTGTCATTTTGAAGCATCGCGTCCAAACTGTCATAGCCATAAAGTTTTGCAAGTGCTTCCTTATCCTCGTCGTTTACCGTGATATTTTCCTCTTTGGCAATCTCATCTAATACAAGTGACTGCTTTGCCATCTCCTTAGCTTCCTCGCGAATCTCCTGCTTGAAGCTGTCCTCATCCTTGCCTATCAGGCTGGCATATGTTGCCAGATCCACGCCGTATGCCGAAAGCATATTGGTATAAGCCTTAAGCTGTGTATCATAGGCCTCGTCAATTGATGCTGTAGAGCATACAATATCGGCATTATCCACAACCCTATTTAAAATATCCGTATCTCTCTGATTATCTATCGCAAGCTGTTTCTGTTCCAAAAGATTTTCTCTGGTGGATTCGCGATATTTCTCAACAGTTCCGTCATCAGGTGAAACTGTCGCAACAAATTCATCCGTAAGCTCCGGAACAGTGCGCTCCTTCACCTCATTTACCGTAACTTCAAACACTACCGCTTTACCTGCAAGATCAGGATTATTCGGATATTCTTCGGGGAATGTCAGATTTAAATCTCTCTTCTCACCTTTAACCGCTCCGACCAGGCCATCTTCAAAGCCATCGATAAAGCTGCTTGAACCAAGAGTCAGGTCGTAACCTTCAGCAGTGCCTCCGTCAAATGCCTCACCATCCAGAAGACCTTTATAATCAATATTTACCTGATCTCCCGTCTGTGCCGCGCGATCCACTTCCCTGTATTCGGCCTTGGAATTTAATACCTGCTGTATCTGGTTCTGTACCTCTTCATCAGTTACAGTAGCCTCGCTTACAGTCACACTGATTCCCTTGTATTCCCCTAATGTTACACTGCTTTCTGCCACATACTCTTCCGTCTCTGCTTCGGTACTGGCCGCAGTTGTATCGTCCTGCGCCTTCTTTGCACAACCGGCTGCGACAGCTGCCAGGGCAGCCGCCATAAAGAGTGCCGCTATCTTCTTTTTCTTCATTAAATCTTCCTCTGTCTCTTAGTTATTTCCAAACATCATACCACAAACTATCTTATCAAAAAAGCATTTTTTTCTATTATTTACAGAATGCGGCAAATGCAAGATATGTATTGTAGATATCAAGCTTTGAAGCCAGCTCAAACGGAGAATGCATCGACAAAATCGGCACACCCATATCCACTACATCGACGTCCATACCTGCCACATAAAGTGCCACTGTGCCGCCTCCGCCTATATCTACGGCGCCCAGCTCACCGATCTGCCAGTACACTCCGGCGTCATCCATAATTTTGATTACCTTGGCCATTGTCTCCGCGCTGGCATCATTGCTGCCTGATTTGCCGCGGGCACCGGTATATTTGGTCAGAACAACGCCTTTATTAATATAGCATGAATTGTTCTCTTCGAAAACATTTGCAAATGTCGGATCATATGCGGCATTGACATCGGCTGACAGACAAAGAGAATGTTTAAGTACAGTGCGATAATCCACATTATCAGCCTTGCATAGTCCCTCTATATAATGCAATGTAAAATCAGAATTTAATCCCGTATTTCCGACAGACCCGATCTCTTCCTTATCTGCCAGAATCGTAACTGTCGTATATGCAGGAGATTTTACTTCAATCTCGGCTGTGAGTGCCGTATATGCACACACCTTGTCATCCTGACCGTAGGCGCCAACCATGCTGCGGTCAAGTCCCACGTCGCTTGCCTTCACAGCCGGAACAAACTCAATTTCAGCACGAAGGAAATCTTTCTCCGTCATTCCGAAACGCTCATTTAATATTGATAATGCCAACAGCTTAACCGGCTCCTTAACGGACTCTTCATCACCGCAGGGATATGGCAGGGAGCCGACTACGATATTTAACTCTTCACCTTTAATACCATCTTTAAGTTTTCTCTCATTCTGCTGCGCAGCAAGATGCGGAAGCAGATCTGTCACGCAAAATACCGGATCTCCTTCTTTTTCGCCTACTGATATATCCACGGAAGTTCCGTCATTTAATATCACTACACCATGCATGGCCAGCGGAATGGTTGCCCACTGGTATTTGCGGATACCGCCGTAATAATGGGTCTTGAAATATGCGGTTTCTGCTTTTTCATACAGCGGATTTGGTTTTAAGTCCAGACGTGGAGAATCTATATGTGCTACATTTATTCTCACTCCGTCCTCCAGAGCTTTCTTACCGAATGTAGTCATAAGAAGGGCTTTTTTTCGATTGATCTGATAAACCTTGTCACCCGGTTGATACTTCTTTCCCTCTTCAAACTCTTCGTAACCGGCTTCTTTCAGGCGAATAACGGCCTCTTTTACAAATTCACGCTCTGTCTTTGCCGCATTCAGAAATTCCTTATATCCCTCACAATATGCAAATGCCTTTTCTTCCTGTTCCGGTGCTTTTTTCCCGATATTCGGAAATTCCCAGGTCAGTTTTTCCTTCTGTTCTTTTGCTGTTGACATATTTTCCTCCTGATGTCTCTATTAGTTATTGTCTATCTTTTTTCTTACTATCGTATCACTATCAAGCAAAATCGTAAATGGTCCATCGTTTAAAAGTTCAACTTTCATATCTGCACCAAATATACCATGCTCAACCTTGCGAACCTGTCCCGCGCATCTTTTCAGTGCATGTTCATAGAGATGATTAGCCAATTCAGGATTTCCCGCACCTGTAAATCCCGGACGGTTTCCGTGACTGCAGTCTGCATAAAGCGTAAACTGACTGATCAGCAATACTTCTCCGTCCACATCAGCCAATGAACAGTTCGTCTTGCCGTTTTCATCTTCAAAAATGCGCAATTTGCACATTTTATCCACCATCTTATCTGTTATCTCCTCTGTATCTGTATCGCTGACTCCCATAAGCACCATATATCCGCGGCCTATCGCTCCAATCAGCTCACCATCCACCTTTACACTGGCATGTTTTACTCTCTGCAGTACAAATCTCATATTACTTACCCACCGTATCTTTCATCTTCGTCAATTAAAATTTCACTGTTCTGCATTTTTTGATGTATCAGCATCTTTTGATACTTCAGCTTCTTTTGATATTTCAGCTTCTTCTGCCTGTTTTTCAGCAATCTTCATAATGGCCTGATTCAGTGAAAACATCTTGTTGTCCAGCATATCGGCCATATCCGCGCACGCCTTAAGCTCCTGCTCAAGATAATCCGGTGCATTTCCCTCGAATTTATAATAAATCTTATGTTCGAGACTTGCCCAGAAATCCATCGCAATGGTTCTGATCTGAATCTCCACCTTCGTATCGACCGGGCCATCACTCAGATAAATCGGGATTGTCACGACCATATGGTAACTCTTATATCCGTTAGGCTTAGGATTTTTGATATAATCCTTCACCAGGAGAACAGTCACATCCGACTGACGTGCAATCATCTCAGCTATGCGATATATATCAGGGCTGAAGGAGCAGATGATGCGGATACCTGCTATGTCACTGAGATATTCTATCATATTGGGTATAGTGACATCACGTCCGGCACGTTTAAGTTTTTTTACGATACTGTCAGGTGTTTTCAGTCGCGATTTTATATGTTCGATAGGATTATAATTGTATAAATGAATGAATTCATTATTCAAAATTTCAATTTTAGTGTTAATCGCCTTCAAAGCGGAATTATATAAAAACATTACTGTAGTCCACTGATCAAGCTGATTATACGTTTCAGGGATGTTCAACGTATATCCCCTCCTTCCCGATTGTTTCTCACTTCGAAACTCTAACCTCTATTTAACCATATTATCACTGATATTTCCATAGTAAACGATATAAAAAAGAATGCAAAAAAACCGCCGATCCGGATGTTCTGTTATCAGCCCGTCCGAATCGGCAGTTTCTCTATCTAACTGCGTTACGCAATTATATTATTCTATACATTCACTCCATATGATATGGAATCTACTGACTACCAGCAGATACCCTGTGCCATCATAGCGTCAGCAACTTTCTGGAAACCAACGATGTTAGCACCAGCTACCAGGTTGTAGCCTAAGCCGTATTTCTCAGCTGCTGCTGCAGAACCATCATGGATACCAGTCATGATCTGGTGCAGTTTGGAATCAACTTCCTCTGCTGTCCAGCTGTATCTCTCGCTGTTCTGGCTCATCTCAAGACCAGATACAAGAACGCCACCTGCGTTAACTGCCTTAGACGGAGCAACGACCATGTTCTTCTGATCCATTAAGAATCTCAGAGCCTCGTTAGTTGTAGGCATGTTAGCTACCTCGATGTAGTACTTGATACCGTTAGCAGCAATCTTCTTAGCCTCTTCCATACGAACATCGTTCTGAGTAGCTGCCGGCATGATGATGTCAGCCTTAACACCGAACGGTTTCTCACCTGGGAAGAACTGTACGCCGAACTTGTCTGCGTAATCCTGAACTTTGTTACGTCCGGATGCTCTCATCTCCAGCATGTAGTTAATCTTCTCTTCAGTTACAACACCATCTGGATCGTAGATGTATCCGTCCGGACCTGACAGAGTAACAGCTTTAGCACCCAGCTCAGCCAGTTTCTTGCAGATACCCCAAGCAACGTTACCGAAACCAGACACAACAACGCTCTTGCCTTTGATGTCATCGTTCTCATGTTTAAGAACAGCCTCTACATAGTAAACAGCACCGAAACCAGTTGCTTCCGGACGAACCAGAGAACCACCGAAGGACATTCCCTTACCTGTGATAGTTCCGTTCTCGAATGCACCACGGATTCTTCTGTACTGACCATACAGATAACCAATCTCACGAGCACCTACGCCAAGGTCACCAGCCGGTACGTCTACGTCCGGTCCGATGTGACGATATAACTCAGTCATGAAGGACTGGCAGAATCTCATAACTTCTTCATCGCTCTTGCCGTTCGGATCGAAGTCAGAACCACCCTTAGCACCGCCCATCGGCAGGGTTGTTAAGCTGTTTTTGAATGTCTGCTCAAAGCCTAAGAACTTCATGATAGACAGGTTTACAGAAGGAGCGAAACGTAAGCCTCCCTTGTACGGTCCAATAGCGCCGTTGAACTGTACGCGGTAACCACGGTTAACCTGAACTTTACCGTTGTCATCAACCCACGGTACACGGAACTCGATTGTTCTCTCCGGCTCAACCATTCTCTCAAGAAGAGCTGCCTTCTCGTACTCCGGATGTGCATCTACAACCGGACCCAGAGTAGATAATACTTCCTCTGCAGTCTGAAGGAACTCCGGCTCATTTGCGTTTTTCTCTTTGAGTTCCGCAAGAACTCTGTCAACATACTTGCTCATTGGATAAATACCTCCTGATATGTATATAAGTTTGAATAGCTCACTCAACAATGATAACCACTAATACGCGATGAAGATTTCATCGATTTTGTACAATTTTCCCTCTGGTTTCAAAATGTTTTTGTGAACTTTTCTGTTCCATGCTTGTATTATATATCATTTCTTAGTTAGAATCAAATAAAAATAGTGTTATAGATGTTATTATCTTTTGCTTATGTAATTATATTGTTACTGATTATAACTGCTTATTATAAAACTTCCATGCTGCCTGACGGCGGCACCACCATGAATGAAAGTCAAAACGGAGGCCTGCCCCCAGACAGACCTCCGAATATCCGCATCTATTAACCCAGGATTCCGATGAAGCCTGTCAGAATGGTTGCGTTTACAAAGTCGATAAATAAGGAACCTACCAGCGGAACTACCATGTATGCAGTCGGAGCCGGACCATAGATACCGGTAATAGCCTGCATGTTTGCCATAGCGTTCGGGGTAGCACCCATACCAAATCCGCAGAAACCACTGGTCATAACGGCAGCATCGTAAGATCTTCCCAGTACGTTGAATACAACGAAGTTTGCGTAGAAGAACATGAGTACTGTCTGTGCAAGAAGCATAACTACCATCGGAACTGCCAGCTCAGCCAGCTGCCACAGCTTCATGTCGATCATAGCCAGACCAAGGAATACTGAAAGTGAAGCACCTCCCAGTGTGCTGATCTCTTCCATAGGAATCTCTTTGTTCTGAACATCCATGACATTACGGATAATAGCACCAACTAACATCGCACCGATATAGAACGGGAATGTCATAAACTTTCCGAGAATCATGGATACGATAGTACCTGCACCGATAGCTACGATAAGATACAGAAGTCCGTCAAGGATTCTTGCAGAATCGATTGCACCGGTCTCATCAACCTCTGTTGTCTCTACTTTAGTAGCTGACTCTGCTACAGATGAGAGTTTGTATTTACGGATCTTTGATGTTGCGATAGGGCCACCGATTACGCAGCCTGCAACCAGACCATATGTAGCGGAAGCGATTGCTACAACGCTCGCATTGGCAACTCCCAGTTCCTCAAGCAGCGGTCCGAAAGAACCTGCGGTACCATGACCACCTACCATCGGGATGGAACCAGTTGCCAGTCCCAGACGAGGATCCAGACCGAATACACTTGCCAGTCCGGCACCCAGAATATTCTGGAGAACTACCATCACTGCAGAAAGTGCCAGGAATATAACTGTCTGAACACCGCCCTTTTTCAGCATACGGAAGGATGCCGTAAAACCAACGCTACAGAAGAATGCTACCATGAATACGTTTTTAAGTGTCATATCACAGGAAATCTCCAGGATACCCATACCTCTTAAAATGGTATGAACGATCGCATAAAGGAAACCTCCTACTACAGGTGCCGGAATACAATACCGACGAAGAATAGAAATCTTACCTACCAGGACACGTCCCAGTAAAAGCACAAGTGCCGCAACCGCGGTTGCCTGATACATATCAAGCTCAATTGTCTTCATACAACTACCTCCAACCTATTTTATTTTTGCTCGCAGATGTATAGTAGTATATCTTCGACAAAAAACTACAGGATACTTCATAAAAATATAAAATTTTTATAACGTTTTTTTAACTTGCGTAACCCTTTTGAAAGTTTTGTAAATCGATGTCTTCAGACTCAGACAATCGAGATTTTCCGCATATCCTCAAACAGTTTGGTTGCAGTTCTTTACGGTAATCTCCTTATTCCTCTCGTTCTGCTGCCAGCATCAGGCTGTCAATAAACTTTTTGATGCTGACCTTTCCGCCGTAACGGCGTTTTCCGCGGATGTGATCCATCTCAGCCCTGATCTCTTCAAATGGGAACAGCGTACTTGAATATGCCGTAAAGGTTTCATTCATAAAATCTTCTATTCCCAGATGTGCCAGATTGGACATTCCGACGGCAATTGCACGACGGACACGCTGTTCCATATTCTTTGGGGCATCACTTAAAAGTTCGCAGAGCTGACCTATACTTACCTGAGAAATAGGGCGTCCGTTGCTGTGAAGATATTCACAAATTCTGAGGATATCATCTCCGCCCTTTTCGCCGGACATGCCAAGACGATTCAGAATATAAAGTACCTTTCTTCTGTAACCGTCATCTTTTTTCTTTTCCTTAGGCATATCGGCAATCTCAGCCATAAACATCTTCTTGATATTGGTCAATGTCTTTTCATTCTTGATCTGCTCATCTACATTGCGGATAACCGATTTTACTTCAATAATATTGATCGGCTTATTTATGAAAAATTCAATTCCTGCATCGTATGCCTTGCCCACCAGCTCTTTTGCCGCCACCTGTGAAATCATGATGCATTTTGACTTGCATCCTTTTTCCTTCAGTTCACGCATGACCTGAACACCGTCTTTTCCCGGCATCAGGAAATCGATCAGCACAATATCAGGATTCTTTGCCATAATATCATCCACATCAGCAGGCTGTCCCTCAGAGGTGCCGCAGACCGTTCCCAGATCATTATCCTCAATAATATCCTGCAGAACACTGATCACTGATATATCGTCCTCGACTATGTAAATCTCCATTTATTCTATTTCCTCCAACTTAGCTATCGGAATCTCAATATGGAACTTTGTTCCTTTTCCTTCCTCCGAATCTACTGAGATTCTGCCATCAAATTGTTCTTCAACCGCATTTTTTACTCCACAGAGCCCCACTCCCCTGTAGATATTTCCGGTTTTTTCGTCAAACTTTGTTGAATATCCCATATTAAAAATCCGCGGAAGGTGCTTTTCTGAAATTCCCGGTCCGTCATCTTCCACCTCAAACACATAATTACCGTCTTTTTTATATTCTCTTATCCAGATCATGCCGGTCTTTCCAGTCGGTTCGATTGCCTCTACCGCATTTCCCACCAGGTTTTTGAGAATGGTCATAAGCTGATAGTGCTCTTTTGTCATAAAATTGTCCCGACAGTCGAACATAAGTCTTATATCGATCTTTTTTTCAGACAGTGTACGGTAAGTAGATGATTCCAGTATTTTAAGCAGATCATGAAGACTCATCATTTCTTCACTTGATTCCTCTTCAATCGCTTCCTCGATTCCCTGAATAATCCTTATATAGTCCTTCTTGATCTCATGGACATCTCTGGCTATCTCAAGGCCCATCTGCTGCATTTCCTGTGGAAGTTCTTTTTCAAGAATCTGCTCATAGAGCTTGTAAGCGTTGCTCATGACACGTTCAATTTCCTCTGAATTCTTATGCATGAGATATACTTCTGTTTTAAGTCCGGTAGTCATGAGAAACAGCCTCTGATAACGGCTCTCATGATCCGCCTTGGTAAGCAGCAGACGATATTGTTGCTCTCCAATCAGGGCCAGTGCCACAAAAAGCGTGCGCACCGCAGCAATCATAAAAAGCTTCTGAAATACCTCCGTATCCGGCATTGCATTATTTTTTAAAAGAGCTGCAAGATAATTTTCAAAAATATTCGACCCCAAATCGCAGAAAAAAGCAGCTGCAATTACATTTTGCAAATATGCAATGTGTTTATTTCTGATCTGAATTTTAAATAACACACCGTAGCAGATATAAAAAAGTGCACCGGGCAATGCAAGCTGTACCAGCATTTCTGAAGGCATGCCCTGCAGATAATATATCACAACTCTGAATAAAAACACAATGACCGATGTCACGGTGCAGATCGTAAGTGTATGAATCTGACTTCCGACGGTCATGATCAGCACCGGCAGTAAAATTACCGATGTTGAAACACGAAAATTGTTGACAAATACATTCCAGTACAGCTGGGATGTTATCGCGATCATCATACCTATCGCGAAAGTCCGTTTCCATGATTTCATCTATGGCCTTCTCTTTCTATAAAAACTGACATGCCCCTGACGGTGGCACCACCATAACTGACATCTCACTTCTTAATCGTCTGCATGATTCTATGGGCAAACGCATCCATTCTCTCTTCGATTCCGGGAAGTTTCATCGCCGTCCCGGCGTCATTAGCCGTCTCCATCATTGCAAAATTTCCCGGCAGATAGAATGTTTTATTCATATTCAGGGCCGCAATAAGCTGTCCTGCGACTATATCACTCCCCGAATATCCTGACACTACTATTCCAAACATGGCTTTATCATAAAACCGTGTAGTGCGAAACAAAGACGTAAGCCGGTTTATAAATGCCGTCATATTTGCGGATAATGCATCATTATAATTTGGGCACAACATCAGCACGGCATCTGCCCTTCTTACCGCCGGATAGACATCCTCAACCATGACACCGCCGTAAAAACAGCTTCCTCTCTCGCCAAAATGCAGACACATCTTATATGGGCATCCGGAACAGTCCGAAAGAGTGCCGTTTCTGAGACCAATTTCTTCTATCTCGATACTTGGCTCAATCCCAGACTCAACTCCACCCCCGGTTTCTGATCCAGTTTCTGACCCGATTTGTGACAGCTTTTCCTTTATCCGGTTCCAGATAGCATATGTGTTTGATGTCTTGTGGCTCGACGCGTGCAGCACAAGAAGTTTTGGACATTTCTTTTTTTCAAAATTTGTTTCCAGGACTTCTTTGACAAGCTCGGCAGCACTTTTTCGATATGCGCCCATCAGATCTGTACCAAGATTTCCCGCAATTATAATATAATTTGAAAGAGTCCTTGTGCCCTCTACGAGGGGACGTCCCACAAATGCACATCCTGCAAGGTTTGCGGCAAACACAAGATCCTTCGCTGCCGATTTTGAATACAGATCATTCTTACTGTCTATCAGAACACCGCCTACAAACCCATCAAGGAAGCCCGGATGGCTGCGCAAAAAACGGATCAGGCGGTAAAATTCCAGATTGATACCGGATATACCGATCGGTATTGCAAAAATAATCCGTCTCTTAATCATTTCCGATGTTTTGGCATTTCCGGTGCTTTGTCCGCACCGGTTGACATAACTTTCAAACCCCTCAACATTTCCTGCCATATCATACGTGACACCGGTAAGTGCATATGAAAGTACCTGCGAGAGTCTGTCATCAGCCCCCTGTTCATCTTCACGCAAATGAACAAGGAGAAGAGAGCCTTCTTTCAAAGGAGCCCTGTCCGAAATATCCACATTTAATATCTCATTACTGCCCATCTTTACACAATCTTTCTAAGATTTTCCTCTGCAGTCACAATCCTGTCATACAGGGCATCCGGCAGCGGCAGAATTTCCGTTTCAAGACCATATTCGGTATAACGGTTTTTCACACCCATGAAGATATCGCCCATAAAGACAGATCCGCAATGCCATTCTCCGCGCATCATAAGGATAAGTGAGATTGCACCTGATGAATATGCCGGTGCAACAAATGGCTTGAAGCCTATGGCCCGCATGTGGAGATTGGCAGTCACAGTAAGCTCTGTAAGCTCTTTTGATAATTCATCGTTATAATGTTCAATCGAATCCGCAATTACAAGATCCTGACCGTGAGGTCCAAAGGAACGTCCTTCTGTCAAAAACTGCGAGAAACGTTCGTCTCTCTTTGCATAATAAGCCGCGCGCGCATTCATGACACCAAGTCCAAAGCCCTGCACCTGCTCAGGACGCAGGCCCTTAAGATCAAATACACCATTTTCGTCCTTGTTGCTCTCAAGCCATGCAGTCTTTGCAAGCGGATCCACAGGATCCGAAACAACTGCAAACAATCCCTTAAAATGTTCCTTTCTGGCCTGTTTTGCGTATTGTGCCACGATCTTTGAGTTGTTTTCAAACTGATACATTCGCACATCTTTTACGCCTGAACCGACCGGAGGAATTCCCTTGGATGCTACAAATACAAATACGTCGCATTTGAACAGATCCTCAGGACGAACCACGTCAATCTCCGGCAATGCATCATAAGCCCACGGATATGCTATCTGATTTTCTTCAAACTCCCAGCGTGCCGTCACTTTATCGGAAATATCACAGATGCCGATAGAGCTGATGCAGTCGCCGCCCAGCAGATGAAGACCGGTAAGAAGTGTACTTCCTACATCTCCTATCGCCAAAACATGTACTCTCTTCTTGGTTTTCTGTGCTTTTTCTTTAAGAATTTCTTCAAAATCAGGATGCAGGCGATTGATCGCACGCATGATTCCCTGATCAATCGCTGCCATGACAGCTTCATCAAGCTGTGCATTTATATTTTTTTCTCCATCTGCGACAGTTCCATCTTCAAACTGACTGTCATATTTTTTCTTTGCTGTCTCTGCCAGTTCCTCAAGTTTTCTGCTGCTAAGCCAGGAAACATTTTCAGTTTCCTGAAATAAAAGCAGAGGAGAATTGACCTTAAATGATTCTCTTCCGGTACCAGGCTCACGTTCAAATAAAAACGTAAGCGGAGTTCCTGCGCCAGGCATCTCTACTTTTTCATATGGCAAGTCGCCTTTAAAGGAACAGCAGATCTTATTTTCTATCTTATAGTAATACATAATGTAACCCCCTTAATTTCCCCTTGTGCGATACAGCATCTCCAGATCATTTTCGAGATATACCGACGCTGCAAGATTAGGATCATAGCTTACACACTCACCCTTATCCGGGCAAAGCGGCAATATAACAGCCTCAGGAAGACGGCTCAAGGTCAGATTTCTCGCAAACAATTTCCTGTATTCAGACTCCAGCACCAAAAGTATATTTCGTGCATTGCGGATGCAGCAGGCGGAAAATTCAAAAGTTGCCTCAGGTGTACTTCCCTGCACCGGCGGAGCGGCATATGGGAGAATCATGTTGATCGAAGGCGTCAATCCACCTACCTTCACAGTGTCACGGCGCACCGTATCTCCTCCGATAAACGGATACAGTGTGGATTCGACGAACCAGTTTCTAAGATTAGGAATGTAGTAAATACTGTCTACCGGCACTCCTTTTGTCGCCATTGTATCGCGTCCGTAACCTGAAATCATACCGAGAACCAGTTTTTTTATCTCAACGCCTTCCTCGCGAAGCATCGGCTCCAGAGCCTCAAAACGTCCTCCGTGATGCAGCAGATCGTCTACCAAAATTACCGGTCTGTTAAAGGACTTTATTCCCTTAATCTGACTCCTTAACGGTGAATAATACGGGAATGCCTCGATCGATTTCCCTTTTAATTCCGGATCGTACACTTTATCCGTATGCAGTGTCTTGGTTACGGTATTCGGAATAACCTTTCCTCTTAAAATCTTGCCAAACGGCACGCACATTGCCTCTCCGAGACGTCTCGGAGTCACTGGATCTCTCGGCACACCGTTTAATGCGGTAATTCTTTCCACCAGGCGATGATAAATAACACTCGCCGACATAGAAAGAACCAGCTGTCCCGGATAGAAACGTGTCATGGCCATCTGAAGCTCCTGATGTGCCTTATAGATCGCCTCCAGAACCTTAGGATTACTTGAGAACGGCTCTTTTAGAGTTGTCTCAATATTCTGAACTAATACCAGCGGTGCGTGCATATCAACCAGATATAAAGGCGCATCTTCCGGAGATTCCGGTGCCTTTATAAAGCCCTGGCGTACCACGGCCGAAAGCACCCGTTCCGGACAATAGCCATCAGCCGGGAAAAAGAGCGCATATCCGCATTTAAATTCAAAGGATCTTGCAATCGCCTCGGTGAGAAGCAGCTGCTCGGCATCATTTATCATCTGATCCGGTTCTACGTAGATGCCGGAAATAAGCAAAATCTCACCATAGGTATGGCGTCGTACCTGATCGGCAAGACTTACTTTTCCAAGTACGGCAAAAAGTTCATCCGGTGCCAGATAACGGATTCTTGCCACTCCGACCAGTCTGTTTTCCTGCATGGTATTTCGAAGCAGAAGCAGCCTGTCTCCGGACTCTTTCATCGCATTCAGAAGATTTTCACGGTCTTCCTCGTCGCAGAGAACAAAATTGGATATCTCTGCCAAAAGCATTTCATCAGGCGTCTCCACCTCATCATATGAGATGGCCCTTGATCTGATATATGGCTTGAATTCCGGCTCACGAAGATACAGACCATTATAATAAATATATTCCTGAACCGACGGATCAATCAGATTGGAAATATCGCGGTTCATGTCTACATTTTCGCGGATTCTGGTAGAGCTTATATCTTCAAGATGCTGCGGCAGTTCCAGTTCCACAACCTTACCGCTTATCTGATCCATCATCTGGCGATTGTATTTATTATCAGCCTTAGTATCTCCCACCCGGCGGAATGCAATATGGTTCATCGAATGTATCGAATATTTACTTGGCTTTTTCTTATATGAAGATGCATTCGCAATAACATCGCTGCCGACCACGATATAGAGTTCTTTTCCTTCAAAAACTTCTCTCAGGCGTTTCAAATCCACCGGATTTGCAATATTGACAGGAATATCATCTGGGAAAAGATTTACATGGAATTCGTCCGCAACGGACATACTCACGATCTGTCGTCTGATCAGATGCGGCTGTGCCTTCTTTGACCATGAAAATTCATCAACTGCCAAAAATACCTCGTATCCACGATCTCTGATCTCACGCACAATCTCCTTGTGGGAGAGGGTAAACGGGTCAAACGTCCCCGGGAAGAATGCCACTTTTTCTCTCTCTTCAATCTCCAGATTGCCCTCTGTCATATGGTACTGCGTGATAAAACGGTAGATATTGGAAAGTGATGCCGCACGATAGAATGCAGTCAGTTCATTTCCCTTATTCTCATCAAATAAAAACAGCATCTTTCTGAATGAAAGCGCAAATAATTCTTTCTTTTCACGACATTCCATCCATGTTGAGCCAAATACCGTCTGTCCGAGTACAAGCATCGCTTCCTGTCGAACCGGCTCACGGTAGTTTGCCAGACCACTTAGCAATATGCCAAGAAGACGGGACCTGCGCTCCTCCGACACCTCTTTTTTCTCTTCAAAACGTTCCGGATAGCAGGAATATCTCTCAAGGAGAACACCAACCGTATCAAGTGCAACGGACACAATCTTTTCGTTTGCGTTTGCCATCATGCCATGCAGATAGGAAACAACCTCCTCCAACTGTTCCGGTGGAAGCCAGAGTGCCGCCTGTCCCAGATATTTAGGGATATATTTGGAGAATTCATACTCTCCTACTTCCAGTCCCTTCATAAGCTCGACAACAATCTCATTTCTCTGATCCGGGGTAAGAAGTCCTATAATTCTAAGCAATGCTTTTCCGGCATCATGACGCACGATAACGTGTTCACTGACCTTCACAAGGTTTGAAAGATGTGCCGCAATATGCAGTATATGATCCTGTTTTCCGTGAGCGATCTGATCAACCAGAAGTTTTATATTGGCTGATTTGATAACCCATGGCGTAGCGGTCTTGAGGTTATCAAGGAAAATATCGGAAACCACATCCCTATCATAGAGAAGCTCCTGTTCACGGGTTGTATCCTGACCCAGATTATTTAATACACGATATTTTAAAAACGTCAGTGTGATATTGTCTTCCACCTGCGCAGCCTTTACACAGTCGCCAATTTTTGCACTGCAGGGATGATCCGACTGATATGCGGTCAGTAGCTTAAACGCACGCCATGACGCAATTCGCACCTCCGCCTCGCTGCTTTGAGACTCAATCAGGGCAAAATTTGCAATTTTACCCAGTTCTTCTTCATTTAATTTATCAAACGGCATGAAATGAACCGTATCAAGCAGTGAAAATGCCTCGCCCGGCTCCAACTCATCCGCGCGGTCATACCAGCACAGAAATGTTTCCAAAAAATCGTGCAGATCACCTGGGTTCGCATGGTCTACCACCGAAGCCAGCACATTTTTAAGATGATAACGGATCCTGCGTTTTTGCTGAAGCATCAGCTTATGATCCGGTCGGATAATCATTTCCAGATATTCTTTCCAGATCTCTGCCACCCGCTCTTCGGCAATATCAGGCATACCCGCCGGTCGTTCCTTGCGGTAGCCGGCATTGAACTGTGCAATAACGTGGCCAAGCAGTCTTGCCGCCTGCACACGTATATCGCCCTCTCTGTGCATCAAAAGCTCATATAAGAAACCTAAGGTTTGCTCTTTCTGCTTATCATTGGTATATGTAAAATACTCATGGAAAATATTTAAGTAAGCGCGGACACTTTTCCAGTCCTTCTCACTTCGCGCTGCCTCAAGGAGATTACCAAACTGGCGCTCTGCCCCCATCTGGTGCATGACGCGTATATTATGCTGAATGGCCATGAAAATGAGGGACTGTACCGTCTGATGCGCATTTCTCAAGGAAATATCCGGCAAAACCTCCGGTTTCTTCGGATGTCCGTCAAGGTCCACATCGACACCCAGTGAACGCATATAATCTTCAAAATCGTGAAGCTTGGAATATACAAAACGGTAGCGGTTTAATTTGACCTCATCCACATTGTCAAGCTTGGACAAAATGACATTAAACGCCTCATCCAGATTCGAAATATATGTTATCTCGCGACCGTCATCGCCCCGGCTCTGTTTTACCCTGAAATCAGAATAAATGAGCACCAGTGACTCTACAGAAAGATTTTCCGGCTCCAGATCCCAGGTTGAGTGGTTTGCTGCAATATGACCTATATACTCCATGGAATGGTTGTTGAACCATTGATTAGTATAATAATAATGCAGATACGGAACCCGCTCGTTGGGCTTGCACCCGAATTTTCCGAGGTCATGGCCTGCCGCCGCACCTGAGGTCAGAGTCAAATCTATCGGAACACCTGCCTCATAAAGGCCTCTTGCGACCGTCATAGCCACATAGTGCACACCCGCGATATGCTCCAGGGTTCTGAACAGAGTAACCTCCGCATTGAGGCGCATCATTTCATAGATGTATTCCTGTGCGAAAAACTTCTTGAAACGGCCATATTCTGCAGCGCACTCAAAGTTTACTGCCTCCTCGTCGTCCAAAAACGCAAAGTCCTCCATCGGTTTGAACGGAAGTACTGCTCTCTCTCGGTCAAAGATGAATTTAAGCACAGCCAGATAGAATTCAGCGCCGGCGGAAAAAGCGGCATTTTCCTTTGTAAAATCCGCATCCGGGTAGAGAATATGGCACACATACTGATAGGTAAATTTCATCCAGCCTTCTTCCGGCTTACTTCCCAGAAGTTCCAGTGGTTCCTCGCACATCTCGTAGATAGCCTTACACGAAATGCGTTTCTTTATCGGAAAAATACGGGAAAACTGTTCTTCCCAGTGTTCCTTGTTCATAAGCATCATGACATTTTTCCGGCTCAGTCCCGATCTGTCCAGAAAATCCTTTTCACACAGGCGCGCGGTCAGTTCCTCAGCCGCCTGACGTATATCCTTCTTACTCATAAATGTCCCTCACATTCTGATTTTGTGCCTGTTTTCCACGATGTCTATTTTTCTTTCTTAACTTCCAAAATTTCAACCCCGAGCTGCTTTGCCATAGCATCTGCGATAACCTGATGGTCGTCCCAGTGCTCCATGCCGGATACCATCACATAGGCAAACGGACGGCTTCCGTCTTTCATGAAAATCGGAATACAGCCTCCGCATACGAAGAAATTCTCCTCTCGCACTTTCCAGGATGCTTCCAGTTCTCCGGCTCTCGATGCCGTAAGTGCCCGCAGTGAGCTCATTCCCGTAAGGCGTGAAGCCGCCAGCTTATTGGTCATCCACCAGTCCGCTTCCAGAGTGGCCCCTTCCATCTTATATGCAAAAACAGTTGTCTCATCCTCAACTATACGGATTGCAACCGAGCCATGATATTTCTCTTCTGTAATCTCGGCAATCAAAAGACCAAGCTTAAGTGCATCTTCTCTGGTAAATGTCTCATATCGCAGTACTGACTCCTGCTGTTTTAAGATCCCATTCCACTTTTCCTCAGTATAAAAATTCTTCATATGCGCCCCTCCAGCATGACCAAAAGTCAATCGTTTCCTTGATTATACACTAAGAATCAAATATCTGCAAACAGCAGCGCAGAAAAACCAGATACAGCATTTTTACTGTATCTAGTTCCGATAATAACAGTTGGATATATGTAACTCACTCTGATATGATTATATCAGGAGGTGAGTTATATGAAAAAAAATAACATTAATTTATATTCATCGAAGGATGAATCACAGATTCCTGTTGACCCCAAAGAAGTGCGTGCACTGCTTTTTACATTCGGACTATTCCTTCTGTTTTTGGCTGCAATCCATATCTTTTCATACCGAGTTGTATGCATGTTTATGACTATATGTGTTATGCCGATTGCCGGAATCGTCTTTGGAATTCATCAGCTTATCAAAGCAGCTCACACATCCGACCATGACAAAAGAAATCAGGCAATTCTTTTTGGATGTGTTCTGATACTGACCACAATTATTTTGCTGAGTGTAATTATACTTGCAGCAATCTATGCATAGTGAAAAATCTGGTAGGAGGTTAATCATCAGTTGATTAGCCTCCTATTATTCAGTTAGAAACATGTACCTTGCCCGGATTATGTTCCGGTGCAAAATATCTTTGGTGCACAACACTTCCTAAAATTCTTTGTGCAACTTCCGATGCCATAACTTCACAATACGGTTTCACCGCCCTTTTAATATGATACAGTATAGCATATTGCGTTATAAGCTGCACTTCCAATCTCACATAATCAATGCTATAATAATTTCATGAGTGCTACCATATTACACGGTAGGCGGTTGTCCTTCTCCAGAGGGGTGCTGAGTGCCAGTGGCACTTGATAAGCACCGATCCCTGTCCTGAGAGAAGTTATATGTACCCCTTTTACTGTTGAGTATGCAAGAAATTTTCACTGCGGAATTCTCCACCGTGATTTCCGACAGAAATAATGTGGTCTGTAACGGTTAATGGCAATTTGCGATTAACATTTTATTTCGAGGAGCTGGACACGCATCTCGTGGGTTATCAGGACTATCATTAGAGGAGGGATAGACATGAAGATCACATACATTCATCACAGCTCGTTTCTCGTGGAGACGGAGTCGGCGTATCTGCTGTTTGACTATTTTCAGGGGAAACTGCCGGAGCTTTTGGAGGAAAAAACGCTCTACGTGTTCGCCAGCCACAGACACCCTGACCATTTTTCGAAGGTGATCTTTGAGCTGGAGGAAAAACATCCGAAGATCCACTATATTCTGGCATTTGATATCTGGAGCAAACAGGTGCCTGACCCATGTAAGGAGAAGACAAAAGTCCTGAATCCGGGACAGGTGCTGGATGACGGGGTGCTGAAGGTCGAGGGATTCAAGTCCACGGATGAAGGTGTCGCGTTCTGGTGCAGCGTGGATGGCGTGGAGATCTACCACGCGGGCGATCTGAACCACTGGTACTGGGACGGAGAAGACCCGGCGTGGAACAGGAACATGACGAAAGCGTACCGGGAAGAAATCGCAAAGATGCACGGGCGAACGGCGGATATCGCATTTCTGCCGCTGGATCCGAGACTCGACGAGTATTTTCACCTGGGAATAGATGATTTTGTGAAGGAAGTCGACGCGAAGCGCATTTTCCCGATGCATTTCTGGGGCGAGTATGATGTGGTGGAGCGGCTGAAACAGCTGCCGTGTTCAGCGGGATATCGCGACAGGATCGTGGAGATCCATGAAGAGGGCGAAAGCTGGGAGATCTGATCGCGGTGATCAGAGTACCGGAAAAGCTCTTTTTGAATTTCTTTGAAATAGAGTATGTGTAAAGCTCACGTGGCTGAGGGACTGGGACAAAGACCATTATGATCTGGGAGACAACGAGTTCCATCTGGCGTTCCATGTGGACGATTTCGAGGCGGCCCACGCGAAACACAAAGAGATGGGATGCATCTGCTTTGAGAATGAGAAGATGGGAATCTACTTTATCACAGACCCGGATAATTACTGGCTGGAGATCGTGCCGACAAGAAAGTAAGAAAAATGTCCGACAGCCAGATATATGAAAAAATTCACATACCAGGCAGAAATGGCATAAAGCAGTCATTCCTTTTATTTTAGGATACTTGACATTTCCTCCATTCTGTTACATAATGCAAATAGTAATCATTATTGTTTTATGTGAATAATCAGGAGTAAAGCCTATGAAAACCTTAAAATACAGCCGCCAGCGCGAATCCATAAAGGCATGTCTGATGGCCAGGAAGGACCATCCAACCGCTGACGCCCTCTATACCAGCATCCGCGAACAGTTTCCGAATATAAGCCTTGGTACTGTTTATCGCAATTTGAACCTTTTGGTCGAGCTTGGCGAGATCCGAAAGCTTTCATGTGGGGACGGAACGGACCATTTCGATTTTGATACGTCTCTGCATTACCACTATGTCTGCCGCCGGTGCGGACGGGTCATGGATATTCCGATGGAAGCGACCAAGGAAATAGAGACAGCAGCGAAAGAATTTGCGCCGGGAACCATCGACGACCATATGGTGTTTTTCTATGGGACATGTAATGAGTGTCTTAAGGAATAATAGGAATTATTTCTATTTTCTCATTGACAAATATAGGAATCTATGATATCTTAATATCAGTAATCATTACTGTTTTTCATTCAGGTAAGAACAGACTTTACTTCTGCATAAATAGTATGGTTACGAATAAAGCTACTATCTATTATTGTTTCTATAACACTATTATTCTTAGAAAAGGAGATTTTGACTATGAAAAAATTTGTCTGTACCGTATGTGGTTATGTATATGAGGGTGAAGCTGCACCGGAGAAATGTCCGGTCTGTAATGCACCTGCATCCAAGTTTAAAGAGCAGTCCGGTGAGAAGACCTGGGCAGCTGAGCATGTAGTTGGCGTAGCACAGGGTGTCAACGAGGATATTCTTGAAGATTTGAGAGCTAACTATGAGGGTGAGTGCAAGGAAGTTGGTATGTACCTGGCTATGGCCCGTGTAGCTCACAGAGAGGGCTATCCGGAGATCGGTCTGTACTGGGAGAAAGCAGCTTATGAAGAGGCTGAGCACGCTGCTAAATTTGCAGAGCTTCTCGGCGAGGTTGTAACTGATTCCACCAAGAAGAACCTGGAGATGCGTGTAGATGCTGAGCATGGTGCAACAGAGGGCAAATTTGACCTTGCAAAACGTGCTAAAGCAGCAAACCTGGATGCAATCCATGACACTGTTCATGAGATGGCTCGTGATGAAGCAAGACACGGTAAGGCATTCGAGGGACTTTTAAAGAGATATTTCGGATAATAAACTATGGACAAAAAAGCTCTAAGATCTTTATGAGTTGTAGCGCAAAAAAGGAATGTGCCCGCGGCACATTCCTTTTTATTCGTTCTGATGTCTCGACAAATGCTCGAACGGCAAAATCAATCTTCCGCGGTACAAACCGCAGCCATCATTTACCAGATCGTTGTTGACCGCTGCAAACATATTTACATCAAGCTCTGCCAGATTAAGTGATACCAGGCGCTGGCATCGCTCATAGGCCTCATCAAAATAGACACATGCGCCTTCCGGTATCTCATCACGTCTGGCGCGCTCGCCTTCCTGACGTTTTTCATAGCTTAAATGATTTGCCACACCGATCTCGGCAATATCATCCATATGTTTCGTGCGAAGCTGCACCTCCACATAGCTTCTGGATGCATTGTCATAAAAGGTGATATGCAGTGACTGATAATCATCCACATCATTGCTGCAGACATAATCGCGGTAATAAGGTCTGGCCGCATCGGACATAAGCGGTGAAGTACTCTCCTTTATTCCGTATGCCGGTTCAGCATTAAAACCTCGTTCCTCCAAAAACTCAGGAAGCTCATTTGCGATCTGATAGAGATATCTTATATCTGCCTCCTGCTGTGACTCTCCCGGCTTAAGATAACATTTCGGCAGCGAAATCACGATCCTGTATGCAATCAGATCCCTGAAACAGCTGAGTCTCTGTTTCAGATCCGATATTGACGGAAATGTCTTATTTTCCGTATAACAATCATATATATATTCAACTATATATCCGTTAAATTTGGCCTCGGCACGAATCAAAGACTTGATTCTACCCTTAAAGTTAAATGCCAGAAGCGGATATTCCCTCGCCATATGGATATAGAATTCCCTGATTTTCTGCGACTGGGCGGTAAGGAAATCATTATGTTCCAAAAGCTCCCTGATCTGAAGCAAGAAATTTGCATGCATCAGGTCAATTTCATTATTTGTCTGCTTTGCCTCCGCCTTCAAATCCCGGCTGTAATTTTTAAGAATTCTAAACATTGTATCGCCGGAATACAGATAGTCATTCAATGTTACCATGGGAATCACCTCCAAAAAATGGGAGCCGGCACCCGCTATTTTGTAAAACAGAGGCAGCAGCTCCCAAACTTATTTCAGCGCGTTATTACTTTCCGTAAACCTTTTTGATGCGATCCATCGCTTCTTTTGTATTGGCATTTGTGCCAAATGCAGTCAGACGGAAGAATCCTTCACCATTCTTACCGAATCCGCTTCCCGGTGTACCTACTACATTAGCTTTTGCAAGCAGATCATCGAAGAATTCCCAGGATTTCATGCCGTTAGGGCACTGCATCCAGATATATGGTGAATTTTCGCCTCCGATATGCCAGATACCAAGCTCTTTTAATGTATCTGTCATAATCTTTGCGTTGGCGCGGTATACATCAAGGTGCTCGCGGCACTGTGCCATGCCTTCCATGGTAAGAGCTGCCTCGGCGGCACGCTGTACCGGATAGGAAACTCCGTTAAACTTGGTTGTCTGACGACGCAGCCACATCTTGCGGAGAGATGCACCGCCGCGTTCTAATTCTGACGGAACAACCGTATATCCGCATCTTGTTCCGGTAAAGCTTGCAAGCTTGGAAAGAGAGCAGAACTCGATTGCACAGGTCTTTGCACCCTCAATCTCGAAAATACTTCTCGGAAGTGCCGGATCTGCAACGAAGGACTCGTATGCTGCGTCAAATAAGAGGATTGCGCCCTGCTCATTTGCATAATCAACCCATTCTTTCAGCTGCTCCCGGTTGTATACACCACCGGTCGGGTTGTTCGGGGAACACAGATAGATAACATCTGCCTTCTGTCCCTTTGGAGGCATCGGAAGAAAGCCGTTTTCAACATTGGCATCCATAAATACGATCTTTCTGCCTGCCATGACGTTGGTGTCCATGTATACAGGATATACCGGATCCGGAATAAGAACAGTATTGTCTGCATCAAACAGGTCAAGAATGTTGCCGAGGTCACTCTTAGCACCGTCGCTGATGAAAATATCATCTGCAGCCACATCAACCGGGAATGTTGCATAATATTTCTGAACTGCCTCGCGAAGGAAATCATATCCCTGCTCCGGACCGTAGCCATGGAATGAAGCTGCCTCGCCCTGCTCCTTAGCTGCTGCTGCAAAGGCCTCTGCTGCCTTCTCACAGATTGGCAGAGTCACATCGCCGATACCCATTTTGATTACTTTTGCTTCAGGATGAGCCTTGGTATACTCATCAACCTTTTTGGCGATGGTAGAAAAGAGGTAGCTCTCTTCCAGATTCTTGTAATTCTCATTAATCTTCATATTTTATATTCTCCAAATTATTATTGATTCTTTTCTTTAACTTCCAGAGCTGCCTTTACAAACTCTCTGAAAATCGGATGAGCACGGTTCGGACGGCTCTTGAACTCAGGATGATACTGAACTCCCAGATAGAACGGATGTCCCGGAATCTCCATTGCCTCTACGAGTGTTCCGTCAGGAGACTGACCTGAGAAAACTGCGCCGTGCTGCATATAAACCTCGCGGAACTTGTTGTTAAATTCATAACGATGACGATGTCTCTCCTCAATCAGGCCTTTTCCATAGGTTTTCATCATCAGAGTATCCGGAGTGATACGGCACGGATATGCTCCAAGACGCATAGTTCCTCCCATATCAGCCAGATCCATCTGCTCTTCCATCAGTGCGATAACCGGATGTTTGCTGTCCGGAGCAAACTCACTGGAGTTGGCATCTTCATAGCCAAGCACGCCTCTTGCAAATGCAATAGCAGCGATCTGCATGCCAAGGCAGATACCAAAATACGGGATATTATTTCTTCTGGCATAATCAGCTGCCTCGATCATTCCCTCAATACCGCGGATGCCAAAACCACCCGGGACAATAACGCCCGTGGAATCACCAAGAATTTCATCAACTGTTTCGTGAGTGATCGTCTCACTGTCAACCCAGTTGATCTCAACCTCTGCTCCATTTTCCCATCCTGCATGACGAAGAGATTCAACGATAGAAAGATAGGAATCATGAAGTTTGATATATTTTCCTACAAGAGAAATCTTAACCTTCTTCTTGCTGTTCTTGATGCGCTCCAGCATATGTTTCCACTCTGTAAGATCACACTCATGCGGTGTCTTTTCGATTCCCAGTTCACGAAGTACAATCTTTGCAAGTCCTGCTTCTTCGAGCATAATCGGTGCTTCATAAAGTACCGGCAGTGTCAGGTTTTCAATAACACAGTCTTCCTTCACGTTGCAGAACAGGGCAATTTTGCGGAAAATGGACGGATCATCTACCGGACGATCGCAACGGGCTACGATGATATCAGGCATGATTCCGAATGACTGCAGCTGCTTAACGGAATGCTGTGTCGGTTTGGATTTATGCTCTCCTGATGACTCCAGATAAGGAATCAGGGTTACATGGATGAAGAGGCAGTTATCACGTCCGGCCTCAAATGATACCTGACGGATAGCTTCAAGGAATGGCTGTGATTCAATATCACCCGTAGTTCCGCCGATTTCTGTGATAACGATGTCCGCATCTGTCTTTTCCTGAACGGAATAAATAAATGATTTTATTTCGTTGGTAATGTGCGGAATAACCTGTACAGTCTCGCCAAGATATTCACCGCGGCGCTCTTTATTAAGCACATTCCAGTACACCTTACCTGTTGTCAGGTTAGAATAACGGTTTAAGTTTTCATCTATAAAACGCTCATAATGTCCCAAATCCAGGTCTGTCTCCGCACCGTCATCGGTAACGAAAACCTCACCGTGCTGGTATGGGCTCATGGTTCCCGGATCTACATTGATATATGGATCAAGTTTTTGAGCTGCTACCTTAAATCCCCGTGCCTTCAAAAGACGTCCCAGAGACGCTGCTGTGATACCTTTACCAAGTCCTGATACAACACCGCCTGTCACAAAAATAAATTTTGCCATCTGCTTTTTCCTCCTCTTCCTTTCTCAAAATATGTGTTCTGTTTTATGTGATATTGTTATTGTGGATAAAAGATCGAAAATTCTACGCAACATAATTGCAGTAGAATTTCTGATCTGAGAAAATTATTATGAATATTTAATTATTGTCATGTTCCTGAAGAACGTAGCCCGGAATCTGAATTTCTTCAGGTTTTTCCATCTGGCCTAATTCTTCCCCTGCAGCTCTGCCATGAGCGATATGGGCAATATCGACAAGCTCGACATTATCCTCATTATATTTACTTTCCAGCGTCATCGCAAGGACTGCGGCCGTATCTAGAGATGTGAGACACGGAATACCGAGCTCTACTGCCTTTCTTCTTAAACGCACGCTGTCTCTTCCCGGCTGACGTCCAGTCTTGGACGTGGAAATAACATAGCTTATCTTTCCTTCTTCCAGAAGTGAAATAGTGGTCTCTTCGCCTTCCTTCGCTTCCTTCGGTTTCTTTACAACAGTAGAGGAAATGCCCACGCTGTTTAATCTGCTTGCAGTACCTGATGTTGCGTAAATATGGAATCCCATAGCAACATACTCTTTTACCAGCTCGCGCAGATCGCTCTTATCTGTATCACGTACGCTGATAAGGACTCCGCCTTCGCGTTTCATAGTATATCCTGCTGCCACCAGGCCCTTAAACAGTGCCTCTTCCATGGTGCGGGCAATACCGAGAACCTCACCTGTGGATTTCATTTCCGGTCCGAGCTGTGTATCTACGTTGGAGAGCTTCTCAAAAGAGAATACCGGAACCTTTACTGCATAATATGGTGAACACGGATACAGGCCTGTCTCATAGCCCATATCAGCCAGTTTCTCGCCCATCATGATACGTGTTGCCAGATCTACCATCGGCACACCTGTTACCTTGCTGATGTATGGTACCGTACGTGATGAACGCGGGTTAACCTCGATAATATAGATTGTGTCCTCATGAAGAACATACTGGATATTGATAAGTCCCTTTGTATTCATTGAAAGTGCCAAACGGATAGAATAATCTACCAGGCGGTCTTTCTGACTGTCTGTCAACATGAATGCCGGATATACGGCAATGGAGTCACCTGAGTGGACACCGGCACGCTCGATATGTTCCATGATACCCGGGATAAGTACTGTCTCACCATCGCAGATAGCATCAACCTCAAGCTCGGTACCCATAAGATATTTATCAATCAGGATAGCATTTTCGATCTTGTGTGAAAGGATGATCTTCATGTATTCATGAATATCGGCATCGTTATATGCGATAATCATGTTTTGTCCGCCAAGTACATAGCTTGGACGCATCAGAACCGGATATCCAAGAGAATTTGCGGCATTTATTGCCTCATCTTCTGTATAGACAGTCTGACCTGCTGCCTGCTTCATATTGAGTTTCTTAAGCAGTGCCGCAAAACGACCGCGGTCCTCAGCCATATCGATGCTGTCAGGCGGTGTACCAAGAACCGGAATATTGTTCTCTACAAGGCATTTTGTAAGACGGATTGCCGTCTGTCCGCCAAATGCGACAACCGCACCGATCGGTTTCTCAATACGGATTATATCAAGTACATCTTCCGGTGTAAGCGGTTCAAAATACAGGCGATCAGCTACGTTAAAGTCTGTGGAAACCGTCTCAGGGTTATTATTTACGATAACAACCTCGTATCCGGCTCTCTTTAATGACCATACGCAGTGTACTGATGCAAAGTCGAACTCGATACCCTGACCGATTCTGATAGGGCCTGAACCAAATACCATAACAACCGGTTTACCGCTTGCATGCTCTTTGATAAACTCTCCTGCCTCATCTTCCTCGCCGAATGTGCTGTAGAAGTAAGGTGTACTTGCCGAGAACTCTGCGCTACAGGTATCAACCATGCGGTATACGGCCGGAACATGCTTGATTTCAGAAAGTCCTGTCAGTTCTTTGATGACCGCATCCGGGAATCCGTTCTGCTTTGCCTCCATATAGAGCTCATCTGTCAGTGTTTCTGACTGCATGCGGCGCTCAAGAGACAGAATGTGAATCAGTTTTTCCAGGAACCACTCGTCAATCTTTGTTAACTCGTGAATCTCATCAACGGTTACACCACGCTTAAAGCTCTCATATATAGCAAACAGTCTCTCATCGTCCTGAGCCAGAATCTTCTCTTTAAGCTCTTCCACGCTCATAACAGCCATCTTCTTCATGTTCAGGCTGTTCTGGGAGATCTCGGCGCCACGAACCGCCTTAAGGAGTGCCTGCTCAAAGTTACGGCCAATCGCCATAACCTCACCGGTTGCCTTCATCTGGGTACCCAGTTTACGGCGTCCGTAAACGAATTTATCAAATGGCCACTTCGGGAATTTGACTGTCACATAGTCAAGTGCCGGTTCAAAGCATGCCATGGTCTCGCCGGTCACCTCATTCGGAATCTCGTCAAGATGATATCCTATCGCAATCTTTGTGGCAACGCGGGCGATCGGGTATCCTGTTGCCTTAGAAGCTAAGGCTGAAGAACGGGATACACGTGGATTTACCTCGATAACCGCATACTCAAAGCTGTCAGGATTGAGGGCAAACTGGCAGTTACATCCGCCTTCGATACCCATAGCCTGAATAATATTGAGTGCTGCGGAACGAAGCATCTGATATTCTTTATCAGCCAGTGTCACTGCAGGTGCAATAACGATGGAATCGCCGGTATGAATACCGACCGGATCGAAGTTCTCCATCGAGCAGACCGTAATCTCATTGCCGATGGCATCTCGCATTACCTCAAACTCGATTTCCTTCCAGCCTGAAATACATTTTTCTACCAGAATCTGATTGATCGGGGAGAGACGGATACCTGCCTCAGCGATATTGTAAAGTTCCTCTTTATTTGCTGCAATACCGCCGCCGGTTCCGCCCAGTGTAAATGCCGGACGCACGATAACCGGATAGGAAATAATTTCAGCAAAATCAAGCGCATCCTCGATGGTTGTCACTACCTTTGACGGAATAACCGGCTCTCCGATAGCTTCCATGGTATCCTTGAAGCACTGACGGTCCTCTGCCTTATCAATGGTCTCAGGAGATGCACCCAAAAGTGTTACATTATGCTCTTTTAAGAAACCTTCCTTCGCAAGCTCCATGGAAAGTGTCAGACCTGTCTGACCGCCCAGAGTGGAGAGAATACTGTCCGGTTTCTCTTTTTCAATGATTTTCTTTACAAATTCAAGTGTCAACGGCTCGATATATACGTGATCTGCAATGGCACTGTCTGTCATGATGGTTGCCGGATTGGAGTTTACAAGTACAACCTCAAGACCTTCTTCTTTTAAAGCACGGCACGCCTGCGTTCCCGCATAGTCAAACTCTGCTGCCTGTCCGATGACAATAGGGCCTGAACCGATTACCATTACTTTTTTCAGGGATTTATTTAACGGCATGACGCGCCCTCCTTTTCTTTATAATCTCTCATCATCTGAATGAATCTTCCGAACAGCTCCTCCGTATCCTTAGGTCCTGCACATGCCTCGGGATGGAACTGTACGGTAAATGCCGGCATATCGTGGTATGTGATACCCTCACAGGTGCCATCGTTAACATTGATAAATGTTTCCTGCGCACCTTCCGGAAGTGAATCGCGAAGTACTTCATAACCATGGTTCTGGCTGCTGATATATACACGTCCTGTCGTCAGGTCCTTTACAGGCTGATTGGCTCCTCTGTGACCGAATTTCATCTTTCCTGTCTTTGCTCCTTTAGCAATAGCTAAGAGCTGGTGTCCAAGGCAGATGCCAAACATCGGTTTTCCGGCCTCGGTAACCTTGCGGATTTCTTCAATAACCTGTGGATTATCCTCAGGGTTACCCGGTCCGTTGGAAAGCATGATTCCGTCCGGATTCATCGACAGAATCTCTTCTGCCGTAGTTCCTGCAGGCATATCTGCAACACGGCATCCGCGCTTGGTAAGCTCACGAATAATGTTTTCCTTAGCTCCGAAATCCCAGAGTGCAATCTGGAACTCTTCCTTATCGTCTGCCGGTTTGATCTCACACTGCTTTGGTGTGACGGTCTCAACTGCATGTGAAATGTGGAAGTTTTTCACCTCTTCCAGTTTTTTATCATCATACGGAGGCTTAACTTCTGTAAGCCAGCCGTTCATTGAACCTGATTCACGAATGGTTTTTGCCAGTTTTCTTGTATCGATTCCATAGACTCCCGGAATGTTTCTTTCCTTAAAAAAAGTGTCAAGATCCCCGTTGCTCCTGAAATTGGAGGGTTTCTGACACCATTCTTTTACGATATATGCTGATAAGTATACATCTTCGTTCTCAAAGTCCTGCGGAATCACTCCGTAATTTCCAATCAGCGGAAATGTCTGAACTACGATCTGTCCGAAATAGCTGGGATCTGTGATCGTCTCAAGGTATCCTGTCATGCCGGTTGTAAATACGACTTCTCCGGTCACTTCACGTAAAGGAGCGCCAAAGCTTTTTCCCTCAAAATAGTCGCCGTTTTCCAACAGAAGATATACCGGTTTCTCCATCTGGTCACCATTCCTTTCTCTCTTGTACTGCCTGCAAATGCCTTGATACTTATCGTACTTAAGGCAATTTACGTTTTTTCTTCTCAACAACCTCGCATTTGAGCAAATCTATTTTCCTCAGATGCTTTTTTTTGCATCATTACAGATTTTTTTATAAGTTTTCTGAATGTGCATAAGAATCCTGCTTGCAGGATTCTCCGCCTGCGGCGGGTCGCTTCAGCGACACAATTTCTTTCCGCCGCAGTGCGATTCTCGCGAAGCGTATTTTTTCTTTACAGGCAAATTGCGAAGCAATTTCCTTTAAAGAAAAAATGCGTCCATGGGCATAACCCATGAACGCCCTTGTCCATTTTCTGAACGATTATAGCATAGGTATGTTATATGAGTCAAGAGATTTTTTATACATTTTTACGCATATTATGCATGTTTTTATGTATTTTTATGCATCTATGTTTTATGACCCAGAAAGCTCTTGTCCGTTATGCTTTCCTTCATTATAATAGTGACAGCAGAGCTGCTTAAATAACTAACCTTATAATCCGGAGGTATCATAATGAACAAAATTACAAGTTTTACAATTGACCATCTGAAACTGCTGCCGGGAGTCTACGTATCCCGCAAGGATCTCGCAGGTAACCAGGTGATCACGACTTTTGACATACGCATGACCCGGCCAAACCATGAACCGGTCATGAACACTGCCGAAGTGCATACCATAGAGCATCTGGCTGCCACCTGGCTTCGAAACAATGATGAATGGAAGGAGAGAGTTCTCTACTTCGGTCCGATGGGATGCCGCACCGGCTTCTATCTGCTTCTCTCAGGTGATCTTACTTCTGAGGAGATTGTACCGCTTATGAAGGATCTATTTACATTTATAAGGGATTACAAAGGTGAAGTTCCCGGAGCCTGTGCAAAGGACTGCGGAAATTATCTGGATATGAATCTGCCGATGGCAAACTGGCTCGCCGATCGTTTCCTTCGTGAAGTTCTTGATGGTATCGGTCCGGAAAGACTGATTTATCCGGAATAGATGTTTAAAATATAACTTGTCAGCTTAAGGCAAAACCGACATGGCTGAAAGTTAAAAGGACATGTTGCCCGAAGGTGACATGTCCTTTTGTGTACGTCTACTGTTGTTTAGCTGTTTAGTTGTTTACTTTCTTGCATCTGCTGCCGCTGCATGTCCGGAAAGTCCTTCTCCATGCGCCATACGTGATACAAGAGGTGCAATCTTTGCAGAAGCCTCTGGCGTCATACTCTGATGTGTACAGGTTTTTAAGAATGTGCCAACCCAGACACCGCCGGTATAACGTGCCGCCCGAAGTGTCGGAAGTGTATGATTGGTTCCGGACGCATAATCTCCAAATACTTCTGCTGTATTCTGGCCGATAAACAGGGAACCGTAATTGACCAGCTTCGGAATCAGTGAATCCGGATCTTCCACGTTGATCTCCAGATGTTCAGGCGCGTACTCATTAGCATACTGAACCGCCTCATCAAGGCTTTCTACTACGCCGACCTCTCCAAAAGTATCCCAGGACTGTCTTGCAATCTTTGCAGTATCAAGTACCTTCAATTCTTCTTCTACAGCCTCAATCACGCTCTTTCCAAATGCCTCATCATCTGTCAGGAGAATGCCCTTTGCATTTACATCATGCTCAGACTGAGCCAGCAAATCGGCAGCTACCACTTTAGCACTGGCATTTTTGTCTGCGATAACCAGTACCTCACTTGGGCCTGCCACAAAATCAATACCTACCTGTCCGTAGCACTGACGTTTTGCTTCTGTAACAAAACGATTGCCCGGGCCAACTATAATATCAACCGGTCTGATACTCTCTGTTCCGTAAGAAAAAGCGGCAATTGCCTGTGCACCGCCCAGTGCATAGATCTCATCTACTCCCGCAAGATCCATAGCCACCAGTGTCTTTGCATTGATATGATCTGTTCCGCGTACTACAGGTGAGCAGGCTGTAATTCTCTTTACACCAGCTGCCTTGGCCGGAGTTGCCAGCATAAGTGCGGTGGAATAAAGCGGATAATTTCCGCCCGGCACGTAACAACAGCACGACTCTACCGGAATGATGCGATGACCAAGGAAGATTCCAGGCTCAGGGCTAAAATTCTCCAGAGGTTTTACTGTCTGTCTCTGCGCATTGGCAAATGCCTCTATATTGCGATGTGCCGCCTTGAGATCCTCCAATTCCTGCTCACTAAGCTCTTTATAGGCGGCATCAATCTCTTCCCTGCTAACACGAAGCGACTCTCTGCTGCATCCGTCAAATTTTTCATTATATTCCTTAAGGGCTGCATCCCCGCGTGTGCGAACCTCGCTGATAATACCGGCAACAATATCTCTCAAATTGCGGTTATCTTCTTCACTTCTGACCTGTGCTTCTTTTATAATACTTATCATATACTTCGCCTCTCTATATACATTCTTTCAAGTGTACTTTTCGTTAAGCATCCATAGTTTAGACTCATTGCATTATAGCACAGGTTTTTCCTTTTTGCGATATAAAACTTCCATGCCGCCTGGCGGCAACAGTTCTTCTTATATTAAAGTCTCGATATTCTTAACCACGAATCCTTCTTTTTCCACTGCATCCTTCAGTTTAGCATCATCTACGTCTTTTTCATAAAATACGTGAGCAATACCTTTGTCTACATCAGCATCCGCGCGGATAACCCCGTTCTGGGCCGTCAGTGCTTTTTCTACCGACTTTTTACAATTCACGCAGTGCATGCCCTCAATTCTCATGATTTTTGAAGGAGTGTCCTTTGTTATTGATTTTTTTGAAAGATCTTCTCCTCGCGCACCGATACTCACATTACTGCCGCAGGATGCGCATCCGCCACCGGAGCAGCCGCAGCACCCGCCGCCCTTTCCGGTATAATGACGATATACTGACCTCAATGCAATTATAATAAAAATCGCTACTACAATCAGAATCACAATATCTATCGGTTTCATCTTTCATCATCCTCTCTTTGCCGATTTTTGGCTGTGTGTTTTCCAATAAGTTTTTTTATCTTATCATAAACCCTGAAGATAAAATAACCCACAAAATAGACAACCAGAAAAGCAATTACGCCATATAACATAGAGCCTGTCGAATTTCCCATCTGTATTTTCTCCTCAAACTGATATGTTACCCTCAAAATAAACGTAAGGCTGCCTCAAAACAGCAGTTTTAATTCTGCTATCAAAGGCAGCCTTAGAAGGCAGGAACCTGTTAAAGGTTTCTTTATTTTTTATTAATTCCGAAAATCCACATTTTTACTGTGTCAAATCTTTTTAACCTATGAAGCTGCCTCTACAGAGCTTCTTGTATAGCTCTTCTGGTCTTTATATGGATCCGGGCGGAACAGCATGAACAGCATAAATACGAGAAGTACCGCTGCAATGATGGTCCAAACATTAAATGCAACTACGCCGAGTGCAAAACCGCCTAACTGATATACAATCAGGGATACTACATAAGCGAAGATGTTCTGGTACAAGATTGCAAACCAGAACCATTTTCTGGACTGTAACTGCTGTGCCATAGTTGCGATAGCTGCCAGACACGGAGAGTCAAGCAGGTTGAATAAAAGGAATGTAAATGCTGCAATTGCTGTCGGGAACCAGCTCTGGATAGCTGCTGCTACTACATCAGTCTCCTCGGACAGATCCTCAGATACATTTGCAAGTACACCCATTGTGGAAACGATAGCCTCTTTTGCGGTAAAACCGGAAATAGAAGCTGCAACCGGCTGCCACTCGCCAAAGCCAAGCGGGCGGAACAGAACTGCTATAGCGCCGCCAAGCAGTGCCAGGATGGATTCGGAAGACTCTTCTACCAGTCCGAACGCGCCATCTGCAAATCCGAAGGAAGAAAGGAACCACATGATAACGCAGGCTACGAATAAGATTGTACCTGCCTTGATGATAAATCCTTTCAGACGCTCCCAAACATGAAGGAGAACTGTCTTAACAGACGGAATATGGTAAGCCGGAAGCTCCATAACGAACGGAGCCGGTTTTCCGGAGAACGGTTTTGTCTTCTTTAACATGATAGCGGATACGAGAACCGCAACAATTCCTACAAAGTACATGATCGGAGCCATCATAGCGCCCAGATCTGTATTACCGGTCATATAACCGGCCATAACGCCGCCCATAAGAGCGATAACAGGAAGCTTGGCACCACAAGGAACAAATGTTGCCGTCATGATGGTAAGACGTCTGTCATTGTCCTGCTCGATAGTCTTTGATGCCATGATACCAGGAACACCGCAGCCTGAAGAAATAAGCAGCGGGATAAAGCTCTTACCTGACAGTCCGAAGTGACGGAACACACGGTCCATAACGAATGCGATACGTACCATATAACCGCAATCCTCAAGCACTGAAAGGAATAAGAACAGGATGGCCATCTGCGGAACGAAACCAAGTACGGATCCGACACCACCGATGATACCATCAACTACAAGGCTTAAGATAAGATCAGAAGCACCTGCTGATTCCAATGCGCTGGTAGCTACGTCCTGAATAGCACCTACAAATGTATCATTGGTCCAGTCTGTTACAAATGTACCAACTGTTGTTACTGATACATAGTAAACAGCCCACATTACTATAACGAAAATCGGAATACCCAGCAGACGGTTAGTTACAATGCTGTCGATCTTGTCTGACAGACTCATCTTCTGAGCCGGTTTCTTGACAGTCTCGCTGATAACCTTCTGAATGTATACATATCTCTGGTCTGTGATAACAGACTCTGCATCGTCATCGAACTCTTTTTCCAGTTCTTCTGTATAGCGTGAAAAACGATTGTCTGCAGTAAGTCCAAGCTGCTCAGCAACCTTGCTGTCATTCTCAAGAACCTTGATTGCATACCATCTCTTCTCGGCATCCGGAATACTTGAAGGAAGCTCTGATTCGATTGCGCTTACCTTGTCCTCTACACTGCTTTCGAAAATAGGACTTACATTTCCTGCCGCATGGCTCTTAGCGACCTTGATTGCCTCTGCAACCACTTCCTTAAGACCTGTTTTCTTAAGTGCCGAAGTCTCGACAATCGCACATCCAAGTTTCTTGGAAAGTCCCTTAACATCAATACTGATGCCGTTTTTCTTAAGAAGGTCACACATGTTGAGTGCAATAACAACCGGAATACCTGTCTCAATAAGCTGTGTGGTCAGGTACAGGTTACGCTCAATGTTGGTTGCGTCAACCAGGTCAATGATAACATCCGGATTCTCTTTTAAGATAAAATCACGGGAAACAACCTCTTCAAGTGTATATGGAGAAAGTGAATATACACCCGGAAGGTCCGTTACATTTACATCTTCTCCCGATGCATCCTTCAATTTACCGGTTTTCTTTTCTACAGTAACACCCGGCCAGTTACCTACGTACTGGTTGGCACCTGTCAGCGCGTTAAACATAGTTGTTTTACCGCAGTTCGGGTTACCTGCCAAAGCAATATGAATTGCCATTTTTCATCCTCCTGTCTGTTTAATAAATCTGAGTATACCTTAAACTGCCTGAACGTCTACACACTCAGCATCTGCTTTTCTAAGTGAAAGCTCATATCCGCGGATAGTAACCTCTACCGGATCTCCCAGCGGAGCCACTTTTCTAATAAAAATCTCGCTTCCCTTAGTAATGCCCATGTCCATAATACGGCGTTTGTACGCGCCTTCGCCATGGATCTTGACAACCTTGACGGTTGTGCCAACCTGTGCATCTTTAAGCGTCATCTTCCATTCCTCCTAATCATTTCTTTTGCAGGATCTGCCACCCTGTTTATCAACACCTGTACCATACAGGAAACAGTGCCACGTCCCCTAGTTTCATCTCAGACCATAATATGTCTTGCCTGATCCTTATTTATAGCCACTCTGGATTCTTTTACATGAATAATTACATCACCATCCAGCTGGGTTATCACTTTTACCTCGGTTCCCTCATTGAATCCCATTGATTTTAAATGAGAACGAACCTCCGTATTGCCGCTGATCTTTTTGATCGTATATATCGTTCCAACTGTTGCCATCGAAATGGGCATTGCTCCCTGCTGCATACGATTCTCCTTTCTGTTTTCCATATGTTGCATCATCATACAGAAATCGGCATGTCAAATAGTGATTAGATGAGACTAATTTTCATTAGTCTATACTAACCTACACACAAGGTTAGCACCTGCTAACTATATTGTCAAGTCTTTTATTTTCTCAAATGCAAAATCCTTTATTCACTCAAATACAAAATTGCAGGAAATAAAGTAATAAAAGATGCACAGGATAATAAATATAGAATATAATTTTATACCCTGTCCGTCCCTTTGATCCGTCATATATCAGCAAACATCCCGCTGTCAGTGCAATCACCCACAACGGTTCATGCCATGCAATTATTGAAATAATCACAGTTGCGGATACTTTCATGATTTTTTTTATTATTACGGATTTAGTTATTGACGTTATTTCACAAAAATAAAATGCCAGTATAAGCAGTATTCCCCATGCACCGCCGTCACTTCCTAAAGCCTCTGTAAACGTAGCAGCCACCGCTGCCAAAACTAATTTCTCCCATATTCCGTATCCATAGCGTTCTAACAATTCCATCGCAATAAAAGCTATAAGAAATGTAAGGCAGACATTTTGATGCTCTATATCAAAAAATCTTCCGGAAAATGCCAGATCATACGGTATCTCTGATATAAGTGCTGCCAGACAAAGCCTCCATCTGTACAAGTTACGATTATGGGTATGAAAGAAACCCTCCACCAATAAAAATGCAAATAAGGGAAATGCCAAATTTCCAAATTCCCTGAATCCGGGATAATCTTTGCAGATTACCGCTATATGATCCGCAGTCATCGATAACAGCGCCAGCCATTTAAGAGCAGCCGCGCTGATGTGTGGAAATTCTGGCTTTTTATCATGCGTATTCCGTTCACATGGTCCCTGCAATATATCAGTTTGTTGCATATAATTTCTCACTTTACAAGTATTTTACATTTTATTTGACAAAAGAATAACAGTGGTTTATTCTTTTAATGGTATTGGTGCGAGACCCTGCTGGAAAGCTGATATCCCGCACCATTGTTATGTTTATAAATATATTTACGAGGTATAATCTCATGGCAGATTTAGATATCATTTGCATTGGTGCTATCAATTATGACTATATGTTCCATTGTACCGGCCTTGATCTGGCTGAGACATCCGCAACCGGCGGTGACGAAAACTTAAGCAATCCGATTTCAGATGTTGAAAACGATATTCAGGATCTGGCAAGGAAAGGCAAGGAATATACCACTCAGATTGGCGGTTCTGCCTTTATCACTCTCAAGGTCGCAAAACATATTATTCCACGCCTTAAGGTTGCATACGTAGGTGTATGCGGCACTCCGAACCAATTTGATCTGAGATATGGCAAGACCAATGATATCGATGCCGAATTGGCTCATCTGGACAACCGTGACTGGCTCTTTATGACCCGCGATCGCTTCGATGATCCTTATTCCAAGGCAATTGCCAAATCTATTGTACGTCTTTATAATCACACGCGCAACTGTATTAAGATCGCTCCCTGTGCCAATAATACCCTATTGGACAGAATTCAGGAACAGGAGTCCCGTACCGGAAGTTCATTAGCTGATTATCTCTCCAAAGCGCGCTGGATTCATCTCTCATCTCTGTCTGACTTTGACCAGTTTGAGGTCATCATGCAGTCAGTTATACAGGCAAAAAAAATAAATCCCGCCTTGAAGGTCAGCATGGACCCGGGATTTGAATATACATCGCTTCGCCGTGAGCGACTGCAGCCGCTCATTGCATATGTTGACTATGTATTTTTAAATAAATCGGAAAAGAAAAATCTTGGTTTGAATGCCCGCAGTGTCCGTCCGCTATATGCAAATCTCTGCGAGTACTTTTCTTCAATTAACCCTGATCCCAATCGCACTCTTATTGTTAAATATGATGATCGTCATGAACTGATTAGCTTTAATGACGGTATAAGCAACATTCGCACTGTAAGACACAAAAAGCTTTATCAGTATCAGTTAAACAATGATACCGGAGCCGGAGATTCCTTTGCCGGCGGCTTTATCTGCGGCATGCTCGATGATCGTCTTAATTATAATATTTCCGAACCCATCCAGCTGGGAGTCATCGCAGCCAAAGGCCGCATGCAGAGCTTTGATTACGAAAATCCGTATCTGAATATCCAGAAGTTGACTGATGCTTTCTTGGAAAACATCTAAAAAAACATCATGCTCGCAGCCTTCAACCTACCTGGTGTTGGTGAGACAGAAAAACCCCGGAACCTTACGGTCCCGGGGTTTCTTATGTTTGGTCACGATGCGCTTCCTGGAAGCGACTTTTTATATATACGGTGCGCCTTCTTGTCTGCTACGCATCCAAGAAGCACGCTATTTTATTTGAAAATTACTCGATAACAGTAGCAACTCTACCTGAACCTACTGTACGGCCGCCCTCACGGATAGCGAAACGAAGACCCTGCTCCATAGCTACCGGATGAATCAGCTCTACAGTCATCTCTACGTTATCACCTGGCATACACATCTCTGTACCAGCCGGTAACTCGCAAACACCTGTTACGTCAGTTGTTCTGAAGTAGAACTGCGGACGATAGTTGTTGAAGAACGGTGTATGACGGCCACCCTCGTCTTTTGTCAGAACGTAAACCTGAGCTGTAAATTTCTTATGGCAGTTTACAGAACCTGGTTTAACAAGACACTGACCACGCTGGATATCTGTTCTCTGGATACCACGAAGAAGAGCACCGATGTTATCACCAGCCTCAGCCTGATCAAGCAGCTTACGGAACATCTCGATACCGGTTACAACAGTCTTACGAGACTCCTCGTGAATACCAACGATCTCAACCTCATCGTTCAGCTTCAGAGTACCACGCTCAACACGGCCTGTAGCAACAGTACCACGACCTGTGATTGTGAATACATCCTCGATTGGCATCAGGAATGGCTTATCTGTAGCACGTACCGGATCCGGAATATAGGAATCTACTGCATCCATAAGTTCCATGATCTTGTCGCCCCACTCGCCGTTCGGATCCTCAAGTGCCTTTAATGCAGAACCCTGAACGATCGGTGTGTCATCACCCGGGAACTCGTACTCGTTAAGAAGGTCTCTGATCTCCATCTCAACCAGCTCAAGCAGCTCCGGATCGTCTACCATATCACACTTGTTCATGAATACTACGATGTACGGTACGCCTACCTGACGAGAAAGCAGGATGTGCTCTCTTGTCTGAGCCATAACACCATCAGTAGCAGCAACAACAAGGATAGCACCATCCATCTGAGCAGCACCGGTGATCATGTTCTTAACGTAGTCAGCATGTCCTGGGCAGTCAACGTGTGCGTAATGTCTCTTAGATGTCTCATACTCAACGTGTGCAGTAGAAATAGTGATACCACGCTCTCTCTCTTCCGGAGCTTTATCGATATTCTCGAAATCCACTTTTACGTTACCCGGTACTCTCTCAGCTAATACTTTTGTGATAGCTGCTGTAAGAGTAGTTTTACCATGGTCTACGTGTCCGATAGTACCAATGTTACAATGCGGTTTAGTTCTTTCAAACTTTGCTTTTGCCATTTTAAGACGTCCTCCTTAATTTACACCCACTACGGGTATCTCAATTTTATGTTAGGCTGTCTCTAATTATATTAGATTAGAGACGTTTTTTCAAGCCTAATCTTACTTTTTCGGGCAGTAATATGCCCGAAAAAGCCAATTAGTAACTGATATTTAAATTATTTCTCAGCTTTTCCTGCAAGAACCTTCTCCTGAACGCTCTTCGGAACCTGCTCATATTTCTCAAAGAACATGGAGTAGTTACCACGTCCCTGAGTTCTGGAACGAAGGTCTGTAGAATATCCGAACATCTCAGCCAGCGGAACATAAGCCTTAACCAGCTTACCGCCACCGATGTCCTCCATACCTTCGATACGGCCACGACGTGAGTTGATATCACCGATGATATCACCCATGTACTCTTCCGGCATGGTTACTTCAACCTTCATGATCGGCTCAAGTAATACCGGGTTGCCCTTGCGCATAGCATCCTTAAATGCCATAGATCCGGCAATATGGAATGCCATCTCTGAAGAGTCGACCTCATGGTAGGAACCATCGTATACATCAGCATGAACACCGAGTACCGGGAATCCTCCAAGGATACCTGCCTTAGCAGCCTCTTCGATACCTTCACCTACAGCCGGGATATATTCCTTCGGAATAGCACCGCCGACAACGCTGGACTCAAACTTGAAGGTCTCCTCGCCGTTCGGATCCATAGGAGTGAAGTGAACCTTACAATGACCGTACTGACCACGACCACCGGACTGCTTAGCATACTTGCTGTCTACGTCCACTGCCTTGGTAAAGGTCTCTTTGTAAGCTACCTGCGGAGCACCTACGTTAGCTTCAACGTGGAACTCACGAAGCAGACGGTCTACGATAATCTCCAAATGGAGCTCGCCCATACCGGCGATGATAGTCTGACCAGTCTCTTTGTTTGTATAAGCACGGAAGGTCGGATCCTCTTCTGCCAGTTTTGCAAGAGCCTCGCCCATCTTGTCCTGACCAGCTTTGGTCTTCGGCTCGATAGCGATATCGATAACCGGCTCCGGGAACTCCATGGACTCCAGGATAACCGGATGCTGCTCATCACAGATAGTATCACCTGTTGTAGAGAACTTAAATCCGATTGCTGCTGCGATATCACCGGAGTAAACCTTGTCGAGCTCATGACGCTTGTTGGCATGCATCTGAAGGATACGTCCAACACGCTCTTTCTTATCTTTTGTTGCGTTCAGTACGTAAGAACCGGAGTTCATAGTACCTGAATATACACGGAAGTAAGCCAGCTTTCCTACGAACGGGTCGGTCATGATCTTGAATACAAGAGCAGAGAACGGCTCTTCGTCGGAAGAATGTCTTACAATCTCGTTTCCGTCCAGATCCACACCTGCGATAGGCGGAATATCTGTAGGAGCCGGCATGAATTCTACGATAGCATCCAGAAGTTTCTGAACACCCTTATTTCTGTAAGCAGAACCGCAGCATACCGGGATAGCCTGGCACTCGCAGGTTGCTTTTCTTAATACTTTCTTTAACTCATCTACAGATGGCTCTTCACCTTCAAGGTAAGCCATCATAAGGTCATCATCAAGCTCACAGATCTTCTCAACAAGATCTGTATGATACAGTTCTGCATCATCCTTCATGTCATCCGGAATCTCTTCGATGCTGATGTCCTCGCCCTTATCATCGTTGTAGATGTATGCTTTCATCTCGAACAGGTCGATGATTCCCTTGAAATCATCTTCCTTGCCGATCGGAAGCTGTAAAACGATAGCATTCTTGCCAAGTCTTGTACGGATCTGTTCAACAGCGCCATAGAAGTTAGCACCCAGGATATCCATCTTGTTGATGAATGCCATACGCGGTACATTGTAGGTATCAG
>CAVHPN010000042.1:0-22501 GCA_963637995.1 Prevotella sp. CAG:279
ACCTGTGACCCTCTGCTTGTAAGGCAGATGCTCTCCCAGCTGAGCTAAGATCCCGCTGACAATTGCACAAATCGCGATTGCTATGAAAGTATAATATAAATTTTCTCGATTGTCAACACTTTTTAGAAAATAATTTATCTAAAATTTACTATCCTTTCTTATAATTTGAACAGAAGTATGCTATAATGATTCAAAAAGAAAAATAAGTCTGCAAAGCAGGCATTTGTTTTTCTTGGACCGTTGCATCTTGAACAGGAGAGGAACGAGTAATGTATTATTTCATTATTAATCCCGCTTCACAGAGCGGCTGCGGCTATAAAATATGGAAAAAAGTAGAACAGCGGCTGTTAAGGGATGGGATTGAATATCAGGCATATCTGACTCAATATGCAGGACAGGCTACAGAGTATGCAAAAGAACTGACATCCCACTGCAAGGAAACAAGGGTGATTGTTGTAGTAGGCGGCGATGGGACGATGAATGAGGTCGTGGACGGAATAGTGTCCTGCGATATGATTACTCTTGGTTATATACCGGCCGGAACGGGAAGTGATCTGGCACGCGGACTTAGACTTTCAAGACATCCGATGTTGGGATTGCGAAGGATTATCAAAGCTCGAAAAATACGTCAGGTTGATTATGGTGTGATCACATATGATGACAGTGTACTCAGACACCGTCGCTTTATTGTCAGTGCGGGAATCGGACTGGATGCTGATGTGTGTCATCATATTCAGTATTCATTGATTAAAAAAATCTGCAATAGGATTCATATCAATAGATTGTCATATTGTATCATGGGAATTGTCAGATATCTGAAGGCAAAACCGGTAAAGGGATATATTTTGCTTGATGGAACCCGTCGGGTGGAATTTAATTATATATATTTTATAAGCACGCAGATACAGCCATGTGAAGGCGGGGGCTTTTGGTTTGCACCGAAAGCTGACAGCAGTGACGGCAATCTTGAGGTCTGCATTGTCAGTCATGCATCGAAATGTCAGGTGCTTGGGATTATGCTTCGCGCATTATTTAAGCGTTCTCACAACCGCGGGGTTCGCATTTTCAGCTGTCGCGAAGTACGTATTCATACGGATCAGCCCATGGCGGTTCATGTTGATGGTGAAGATTGTGAATTTCAGACTGACCTTGATATACGCTGTATAGAACGCAAATTAAAAATTGTCGGATAGATGTTTGGGAAAGGAAATAGGCATAATGAGAATAGGACAGGGATATGATGTGCATAAACTTGTTCCGGAAAGGGAACTGATATTGGGAGGTGTGACGATCCCATATGAAAAGGGATTGCTTGGACATTCTGATGCTGATGTGCTTGTACATGCGGTGATGGATGCATTGCTTGGAGCGGCTGCGCTGGGAGATATCGGACAACATTTTCCGGACACGGATCCGGCATATGAAGGTGCATCGAGTATCGAACTTTTAAAAAAAGTAGGGGAGCTTCTCAGAGAACGCGGATATATAATTGAGAATATAGATGCAACGATCATTGCTCAGAGACCAAAGCTGGCATCATACCGCCCGCAGATGGCTGCAAATATTGCGAATGCACTGGAACTTCCGGTGAATCGTGTGAGCGTAAAGGCAACAACAGAGGAAGGGCTTGGTTTTACAGGCAGCGGTGAAGGCATTTCGTCACAGGCAATTACATTGTTGACGGAAGTAGAGAATTACTGTTATGATAATGAGATGATGAATACGATGGCTTGTGGCGGCTGCGGCGGTTGCGGTGGCTGTCAGACAGTACAGAAAGCCGAGATAAGTATAGAAGAGGAGTAACAAGGTTATGAAAATTTTCAACACATTGTCCCGAAGAAAAGAGGAATTTGTACCGCTTGAACCGGGTAAGGTAAAGATGTATGTGTGCGGACCGACTGTTTACAACTTTATTCATATCGGAAATGCTAGACCGATGATTGTGTTTGATACTGTTCGCCGCTATTTTGAATATAAAGGCTATGAAGTGAATTATGTATCAAATTTTACCGATGTAGATGATAAGATTATCAAAAAAGCTATCGAGGAAGGTGTAGATGCCGAAACGATCTCCAAACGCTATATCGCAGAATGCCGAAAAGACATGGAGATGATGAATGTAAAACCGGCTACCACCAACCCGCAGGCAACTCAGGAGATCAGCGGTATGATCGATATGATTAAGACTCTGATTGAAAAAGGGCATGCTTATGTGGCTTTGGACGGAACTGTTTATTTCAGTACCAAATCATTTAAAGAATACGGAAAATTGTCTCATAAGAACCTTGAGGATCTTCAGTCAGGTTTCCGTGAGATCAAAGTTACGGGTGAGGAAGGAAAAGAGGATCCGACAGATTTTGTACTCTGGAAACCTAAGAAAGACGGAGAACCATTCTGGGAATCACCGTGGTGTGAAGGCCGTCCGGGCTGGCATATCGAATGCTCCGAGATGTCCAAAAAATATCTCGGTGAATCCATAGACATTCACGCCGGCGGCGAAGACCTGATTTTCCCACATCATGAAAATGAGATTGCACAGAGTGAGTGTGCAAACGGTAAGACATTTGCTAATTATTGGATGCATAATGCGTTCCTGAATATTGACAACAGAAAGATGTCAAAATCATTGGGCAATTTCTTTACCGTACGTGAGATCAGTGAGAAATATGATCTTCAGGTTCTTCGACTTTTCATGCTGAGTGCCCAGTACCGCAGTCCGCTTAATTTTAGCGCAGATCTCATGGAGGCATCAAAAAACAGTCTGGAACGTATACGTACTGCAGCGGAACGTCAGTCGGACTGCCTTAAATCAGCTAAAGAAGGCGAGATGAGCGCTGATGAGATTCAGAATAAGTTGTCCGTTGAAGAGCTTGTTAAGAAGTTTGAGGCTGCAATGGATGATGATTTTAACACCGCGGATGCGATTTCGGCAATCTTTGAGATTGTACGTCTGAGCAATTCCACACTCTCGGAAGAGTCGACAAAATCATATGTTTCATATGTGAAAGAAACGATGGATAAGCTTTGCGATGTACTCGGAATTATTACAGAGAAGAAAGAAGACATTCTGGACAGTGAAGTAGAAGAACTTATTGCAAAACGTCAGCAGGCGAGAAAGGATAAGAACTTTGCTTTGGCTGATGAAATTCGCGGTCAGCTGCTTGACATGGGAATAGTGCTTGAAGATACGAGAGAGGGTGTCAAATGGAAACGTGCTTAAATGCGTTTAAGGAAGCATTGCATTTGAAACCTGTCGAGGCCGGAGATTATTCGCCCCTTGCATTGGCATATATAGGCGATGCGGTCTATGAACTGGCGATACGGACTCTGATAATGAATCGCGGCAATATGCAGGTAAATAAAATGCACAAGCAAACGTCTAATCTTGTAAAAGCAGAAGCTCAGGCACATTTTTATATGCTTATTGAGGAAGAACTGACGGATGCTGAAAAGGCTGCGTATCGTCGCGGTCGCAATGCCAAATCTTTTACTATGCCAAAGCATGCAACCATGAAGGATTATCGTATGGCTACAGGATTTGAGGCATTGATGGGATATTTGTATCTGACAGAACAATTTGACCGTATGGCAAAACTTCTTGGCATTGGTTTGGAAAAAATGGGGATATTAGAGGAAATATAATGGAGCAGGATAACAGATTTGAAGAGACGATTATTGAGGGCAGAAATGCTGTTCTGGAGGCATTCCGTTCAGGAAAGACCGTAGATAAGCTGTTTGTTCTGGATGGATGTCAGGATGGACCGGTTAAGACCATTACAAGAGAAGCCAGAAAGCAGAATACGATTATACATTATGTGACAAGAGAAAGACTGGATCAGCTTTCGGAGACCGGTAAGCATCAGGGAGTGGTTGCACAGGCAGCTGCATACCGTTATGCACAAGTGGAAGACATGTTAAAATTGGCAGAGGAAAAAGGCGAACCGCCATTTCTCTTCATTCTTGACGGGATTGAAGACCCGCATAATCTCGGCGCGATTATCCGTACTGCAAATTTGGCTGGTGCGCATGGAGTAATTATACCTAAAAGAAGGGCTGTCGGATTGACATCCACTGTTGCAAAAACTTCCGCCGGAGCGCTTAACTATACACCGGTTGCAAAGGTTACCAATATTTCCGCGACGATCGAAGAACTAAAGGAAAAAGGGTTATGGTTTGTATGTGCCGATATGGGTGGAGAGAGTATGTACAGACTTAATCTTACGGGACCGATTGGACTCGTAATAGGAAATGAGGGAGAGGGCGTCAGCCGTCTGGTTCGGGAAAAATGTGATTTTATAGCATCGATTCCGATGAAGGGTGACATTGATTCACTTAATGCCTCGGTGGCAGCAGGTGTTCTGGCATATGAAATTGTACGTCAGCGCATCAATAAATAAAATCAATAAAACTGAAAATTCAAACAACTAAAAAACTTCAAAAAACAGTTGACAAATCAATGCTATCATGGTAAGCTAATTGAGGCTTAGCGATAAGTCACATGATAGCAGTGATGCTGCTGTAGCACAGTCGGTAGTGCGTCGCATTGGTAGTGCGGAGGTCACGGGTCCGATTCCCGTCAGCAGCTCTCATATCAAACCGTGAAACCTCCTTGATAATCAAGGAGGTTTTTTATACACATTTTTTTGAATAATTGCATCAAAAAAGATTTTTTCTTCTTTCCTTTTGAAAAAAAATATGGTAGAATTAACAGGCAAGTGAGTCGTCGAGACACACCAGCGGGCATGGCGGAATTGGCAGACGCGCCAGATTTAGGTTCTGGTACGAAAGTGTGCAGGTTCAAGTCCTGTTGCCCGCACTACAGATCCATGAGTACATATATAAAACGAAAAACCCAGAGATGAGTCTCTGGGTTTTTCGTTTAACAGGAAATTGTTTTGAATTTTTCCTGCAAAAGGGGGGAATGGGGATATGAGGCGTATCAGAATACGAAATGTCAGCATTTGGAGTATGGTTTTAGCTGTAGTTGTTGGTATTTTATTTTTTATTATCTCATTCTGGAGTAATAAAGAACTTAAATTATTCAAATCATCGACAGATCGGTATATAGTATGTGAGCATGCGGCAAAAGACCTTAAAGATGCCTCTGCTTATCTTACGGAACAGGTGCGCCTGTATGTTATGACCGGACAGACTGAATATATTGACAACTATTTCCAAGAGGCCAAGGAAACACGTCGCCGTGAAAATGCTATCGAAGAACTCAAGAAATATTTTGACGGAACTCATATAATTTCACTGCTTCAAACCGCGATGGGGTATTCCCACGATTTGATGAAGACGGAGTATTATGCCATGCGGCTGGTACTGGAATCTAAGGAAGTTCCAGAGGAACAGTGGCCTGAGGAAATTTTAAATATTGAAATTTCCGAACTGGATGAGCGGCTTTCAGCGCATGACAAGATGGAAAGAGCGCAGCTTATGGTAAGTGATACGGCATACCAGACTGTACGTACGCAGATCGACGATCAGGTTGCGGAGTGTGTAGACAGCCTGACTGAACAGACTCACAATCAGCAGGGAAGAGCCTATACAATATTGACAGATATGTACAGAAAACTGGAGGCAGGGATCTGTATATTGATAATTTTGCTTTTTATCATGTGCGTTATCATAAGAAAGCTGATTGCTGTTCCTATTATCAAATGCAATCAGAGTATCGAAAGAGGAGAGGAATTCCCGATAGAAGGTGCAGAAGAACTGCAGATAATGGAGGAAACATACAACAAAGTATATCAGGAGAATCAGGAAGCTCAGATGCTGATACGTCATAAGGCTGAACACGATGCCATGACGGACCTTCTGAACAGAGGATCATTCGATAAGATTTTGAAATTATATGAAAGCAATGAGCCGCCATTTGCATTGATTATACTGGATGTAGATTACTTCAAACAGATTAACGATAATTACGGTCATGCAACAGGTGATTTGGCACTGAAGAAGGTAGCCGATATTTTGAAGAAAACATTCCGGAGCATTGATTATGTATGCAGAATCGGAGGCGATGAATTTGCAGTCATCATGGTGGAAATGACAAGTGATCTGAAATATACCATTCAGGAAAAATTAGAACATGTCAATGAAACACTCGCAAAAGGTGACGAAACGATTCCGGCAATCTCTTTGAGTGTAGGCATTGCTTTTTCTGATCGCGAGAATCCGCTTGGCACGATATTTGAAGATGCTGATAAGGCGCTTTATAAGGTTAAGACCAACGGGAAAGCCGGATATGAATTTTTTTGAGCTTTTTAGAGAATAGACAGAGCAAGACATACATAAGACAGATAAAGGGACTGACGCAGTGAAATGCGAAAGTCCCTTTATAAGTTTTGTGAAATAATTAGAATTTCTGGAATTCTTCTACATTTATTACAAATACTGTTGCGCCACCGACCTTCATGTTCATAGGAACAGTCATGTTGACGGTAGGGCAGCAGTTTCCTGCCATGGTAGGCGGAGTATAGACAAGCTGCTCACGGGCACCGGACATTTTCTTGATAATGGAGATGGCATCTTCAACTCGTTCATCTTCAACACCGAGCATCAGAGTAGTGCTCTTTTTTTTCAAAAAGCCGCCCATGGTGGAGAGCTTTGTAACAAAGAATGAATTCTGGTTTAACTCATATACCAGATCGTCAGCGTCTTCGCTGCCGATGATTGCAATAATCATTTTCATAAACGGTACCTCCTGAAATTTCCTACTATTGTATCATTAATTTATGAAAATTGAAATAAGAAAATGATTGAGTCCCCCAAAATTGAGTCCAAAAAAATACAAAATTAACGAGAAATGCAATTGATAATAATATCACAATATGAGATAATAAAACAGAATGAGAAGGTTTGTGATTATACAGGCCGCAGTTGTGAAAGTGCCAAAGCCACGGAACGGCTGATTTTCATTTATGGTTATGTTACCATCAGGTGACATGTCAGTTTTTTAGCGGATAGCGAGGAGGCTTTTTTATGAGAGTATCAATTTGTATAGGAAGTGCCTGTCATTTGAAGGGATCACGAGATGTGATCCAGAAACTGCAAAAGCTGGTTTCTGATAATCAGCTTGACGGACAGGTGGATTTAAACGGAGATTTTTGCAGTGGAAACTGTCGCAAGGGTGTCTGTGTTACGATAGACGGAGAATTGTATTCCGTGAAACCGGAGACGACAGAAGAGTTTTTCCAGAAAGAAATTATGGGACGACTGAATGCATGATTGAGATAAGTTGCTGCTTGGGCAACGATATAACGGCAAAGGAAGGGAGAATCTATGCCGATTATTGATTTTAAGGCGGCTATGTGCAAGCACTGCTATAAATGTGTAAGGGGATGCGAAGTTAAATCAATCATGATCAGAGACGGACATGCCTATATCATGCCAAATCGCTGCATCCTGTGTGGTCAGTGCCTTTTAAACTGCCCGCAGTCTGCAAAGCGTGTTCCCAGTGAACTTGCCAAAGTGAAAAAACTTATTGAGAGCGGTGCACCGGTGATTGCATCACTGTCTTCTTCTTATATGGGGGTTTTGCCATACAAAAAGCGAGGCCAGGTCAAATCAGCATTAAAAAAACTGGGTTTTGCCAATGTATGCGATGCGGCAGAGGGAGCTTCACTGGCGACTGAGGAGTATGTAAGATTGCTGGAACAGGGAACAATGAAAAATATCATTACGACGGCCTGTCCAAGTATCGTGAATCTGATTGAAATTCATTATCCGGAACTTATCAAATACCTGGCACCGGTCCTGATTCCATCCGGTATCCATACTCGCATGCTACATGCGGAGTTTGGCGAGGAGACAAAAGTGGTGGTGATTGGTCCGTGTGTTGCTGAAAAAGAAAAAAACAGGGTTGTAAAACCGGATGCTGTTCTTACTTTCGAAGATTTGAAATTATGGCTTGCAGAAGCCGGGATTGACATAGAAGCATGCGAGGAAGAGCCGTTTGAAGATCGCGGACCGGGAGCTAATCTTAGATATCCTGTAAGCGGAGGCCTCCTGACGGCGGTTACGGTTACACAGAAAAAGCCTGATAATTACCGCAAGTTTTACGTAAGCGGTGTAAAGGATTGTATAGATGTCTGCGAAGCCATGAAAACCGGAGAGGTAGCAGGATGTTTCATTGAGATGAATGCCTGTCATGGAGGATGCGTCAACGGACCATCCACGGCAACCTCTGTTTCAAGTTTTAAGGTTAAACTGGATTTGGAGGCGATGCTTCCCAAAGAACCGGCGGATCTGTCACTTATGCATGAGGCTGCCAGAAAAGTAGATACTCATCGTACTTTTTCAGACCGCTCGCAAAAAGAACTGATTCCGACAGAGGAAGAGCTCAGGGAAATCCTTAAAAAGACAGGAAAAACATCACCGGAACAGGAATTAAACTGTGGTGCATGCGGTTATCCTACATGCAGGGAAAAGGCAATCGCTGTTTTTCAGAAAAAAGCAGAGGTGGAAATGTGCATTCCGTATCTGCACGATCGGGCACAGTCGCTGTCACATCTGGTTATGGACACATCGCCTAACCTGATCATGATTATCGATGATGATATGAGGATCAGAGAATGCTCTGTAGCTGCGGAAAAATATTTTGGAGTCAAGCCGGAGACAATCAAGGGAAAGATGCTGGAAGACTTTATTGATGCCGAAGATGTAAGGGAAGTATTTAGGACTCATAAGAGTGTTCACAGCCGTAAGGTTATCTATCCTGAGCGAAATCTTGTAACACTTCAGAATATTGCCTATATCGATGACGGTAATTTTGTCATAGCTACACTTATAGATGTTACACGTGAAGAAAAGCAGGCTAAGCAGGAGTATGAAAAGAAAAAGGCAACTATAGATCTGGCTCAGAAGGTTATTTACAAGCAGATGATGGTTGCACAGAATATTGCAGGACTTCTGGGCGAAACTACAGCCGAGACGAAAACAACACTGATGAAGCTTTGTTCCCTGATTGACGATGAGAGCGAAAGTGAGGTCAGATAAATGGGAGTAACCGTTGACGTCACATTTAAAAGTCTGAATAAATATTCTGAGATTCTGTGTGGAGATACGGTAGAGTGCCTGAAAACAGAAGATTCTGACGTTATCATTCTGGCTGATGGTATGGGAAGCGGGGTAAAGGCCAATATACTTTCCACCCTGACTGCCAAGATTTTGGGAACGATGTTTTTAAATGGAGCTACACTGGAAGAATGTGTAGAGACGATAATTCAGACGCTTCCGATCTGTCAGACAAGACATGTGGCATATGCAACATTTTCTATTCTACAGATATTTAACAATGGTGAAGTATATCTCGTTGAATATGACAATCCGAGATGTATTTTCTTAAGATGCGGTCATGTGGTTGAGCTGGCCAAAAATAAACGTCTGGTCAAGGATAAGGAGATCAGTGAATGCCGGTTTCAGGTTCAAAGGGGAGACGCCCTGATACTTGTCAGTGACGGAGTGACCCATGCAGGAGTCGGAAAAAGCGGAAAGTATAAGTTTGGTTGGCCCTGGAAATCTGTGGCGGATTTTGCTTCAAAACAATGTCTGACGTCATTGTCTTCGGTTCGTATGGCAGCAGCGCTCTGTGCAGAATGCAGTCGGATTTACGAGGGAAAACCCGGAGATGATACAACTGTTGTGGTGGCCAGGATAATTGATCGAAAGCCGGTCAACCTGATGACAGGACCACCTCTTGACCGCAATGACGATGAGACGATAACTGCAGAATTCATGAAGGATGAGACGGCAAAGCATATCGTTTCCGGCGGAACCAGCGCGACTATTCTGTCGCGGGAGCTTGGAAGACCGCTGCGTGTATCGATGGACTATAGTGATCCGGATATTCCGCCGATTGCATTTATGGAAGGCATCGATCTGGTAACTGAGGGAGTTCTGACACTTAGAAAAGCAATCGAACTTCTAAAAAGATATCTGGATGAGTGTGATTTGAGTACTGAATTTTTCAGCGAACTGGACAAGAAAAACGGAGCGTCCATGATCGCTAAGATTTTGATAGAGGACTGCACTGAGTTGCACATGTTTGTGGGAACGGCGGCAAACAGTGCCTACCAGAATCCCGGACTGGCATTTGATCTGGGAATCCGTCAGAATCTGGTAAAGCAGCTTAAGGAAGCAGTTGAAGGTATGGGAAAGAAAGTTACGGTAACGTATTATTAATAAGGAGGATGAATCATGGTAACGAATGACGCGACAATTCTTCGCATCAAACATGAGATACTTTATGAGGTGGCAAAGCTTGCCTGGAATGATCAATTAGAGGATGGAAGAGATGATATTCCATATAAAATAAGTCCCGGACCACAGGCACAATACCGCTGCTGTGTATACAAAGAAAGAGAGATTGTCCGCCAGAGAGTTCGTCTGGCAGAGGGAAAATGTCCGTCTGACCGCAACACAAATAATGTAGTTCAGGTTATCAATGCAGCCTGTGAGGAGTGTCCGATTGCGTCCTACACGGTTACTGATAATTGTCGTAAGTGTATGGGTAAGGCCTGCCAGAATTCCTGTATGTTTGGTGCAATCAGCATGGGAAGTTCGAAGGCACATATTGATCCTGACAAATGTCGTGAGTGCGGAAAGTGTGCGCAGGCATGCCCGTACAATGCAATTGCACACTTGGAGCGCCCGTGCAAAAAAGTGTGTCCGGCTGATGCAATCACATACGATGAATATGGCATATGCGTGATTGATGAGAAAAAATGTATCCAGTGTGGTGCCTGCATCCATTCCTGCCCGTTTGGCGCTATCGGATCAAAAACTTTTATGGTTGACGTGATACGCCTTATCAATGCAGGTAAGAAGGTTGTTGCCATGCTGGCTCCGGCGACGGAAGGTCAGTTTGGTCCTGATATCACATTTGCCAGCTGGAAGACAGCATTGAAGAAGATTGGGTTTGCGGATATGATTGAAGTGGGTCTCGGCGGTGATATGACAGCAGCGGCAGAGGCCGAAGAGTGGGCAGAAGCTTACAAAGAAGGAAAGAAGATGACAACTTCATGCTGTCCGGCATTTGTCAATATGATCAAACAGCATTTTCCGCAGTTGATTGACAATATGTCTACGACGGTATCTCCGATGTGTGCGATTTCCCGTATGTTGAAAGCGCAGGATCCGGAGGTTGTAACCGTATTTATCGGACCGTGTATAGCAAAGAAGAGTGAGACTCTTGACCTGAATATTCAGGGTAATGCGGATTATGCCATGACTTACGGTGAGATCCGTGCTATGATGCGTGCAAAAGATGTAAATCTCGAACCGGAGGAGAACAGCCTGCAGGAAGCAAGTGTATTCGGAAAGAGATTTGCAAACGGCGGCGGTGTAACGGCAGCTGTATTAGAGTGCCTGAAAGAAACAGGAGAAAATACAGACATCAAGGTGGCACGCTGCAATGGTGCGGCTGAGTGCAAGAAGGCGCTTCTTCTTTTGAAGGTTGGACGTCTTCCGGAAGACTTTATAGAAGGTATGGCCTGTGTCGGCGGCTGCGTCGGAGGACCGAGCAAACATAAGACCGAGATGGAGGCTAAAAAATCGAGAGATAAACTTATCGGTGAGGCAGAAGCAAGAGAAGTACATGCTAATCTTAAGAATTATGATATGTCAGCGTTCTCGATGCATCGTCATTAATAATTGCAAAAAAAGCTGTTCGGTATGGAGAATACCGGGCAGTTTTTTTCGTTTTGAAATGAAAAAAGCTGCTTGCAATTAAAGAATGAATGTGTTACACTCAGATTATCTTATTGAAATGAACCGCAGTCGTGGGGAGTTTCATTCTGATTTATCTTTTATCTGATTATTTTATTTGGTGCGTTTCGCACAGAATTCGACATGATGAGAATTTAGTAAACCAACATGCTTGTTTAGTTTAAAAGTTAAGCAATGTATTATACTGCATGTGCAGCATAATAATTTACCAAGGCACATTCTTTATTTCATAGGAAAATGCGTCCTATGAAACAAAAAACGCTCCGCGTGGATGCGCACTCGCGCGATGAGGAATCATGTCGCAAGCGACCGCGCTCGGCGCGAGAATGTGCCAAAGCACATTCTTTTAAAATGAGAGGAGGAATAAATTAAATTGTTAAAACTAAATATCAGAGAGCGAAAAAGGCATCGCTGTCGAAATGGGACTGTATTGGCGATATCGCTCTTAATTGCAGTTTCGTCAGGCAAAATTACACAGGCGGCCGAAAATGTTAGTGGACAGGAAGAAATAACTTCCATGGTCGGATACAGCGTTTCATTTGTAGATGCTGAAAATGAAAATCATCTTATATTTCATACGCAGATGGGTGAAGTTTTGGAAGGAACTTCCCTGAATGTATCATTCCCGGAGCAGATAGTAGGAAGCGACGGGCATATCTGGAAATCAGCGGTAAATTCACCGCAAACATTTGAATTATACGGAACAGGAACTGAAAAAATATATATTGAATATGAAAAAGGAAAAAGCGCTCCGGGAATTGAAAAAGGCGATAGCGCGGATGAAGCGGATTTAAAAAATCGTCTAAAACACTGGGAAAAGAGGGCATGGGAGGCAGAGTGTGCCATCTTCGGCCGCGATGATGAAACGATACCGGAAAGCAGATATGAGTTGTTCGTAAAAAGTAAGTCGGAAAACGATATGAGACTTAGAAATCTGGTGTCAGCAATAGGAGACTCACTTTGGCATGAATTTTATTTGATTGGTCAGGATTTTGTGCCGTCAGGCCTTTGTATCGGCACAGAATATGATGCGGTTTATTCTGAAACTGAAGAAGATTCGTTTTCCGTGAATGGAAAAGAGTATGTGATTACGCGAATCAGGGTGAAAAGAAATTGGGATAGTGATGGCTGCACACATCAGTGGAGCCTAAATGAACTGGATGAAAATGATTGTCTGAAAAACGGAAAAGCCACATATAGCTGTGCACGCTGTCATATGGAGAAAACACAGTGGCTTCCTGCACTGGGGCATCTGGATGAGGATGAAGATAAAATATGCGATCGCTGCAAAAAAACGGATTGGAGTGAAACAGCCGAAAAAATTGTCTGGAAAGAAGGTGATGTTCAGCTTCGTGAAGTGGGCGGAAACATCCTATCATTTACATGCATAGATGATGATTACCATGACTGGCAGAATGGACATCGAAAGGCAGCTCTTTTTCTCTGTGACCATGTGATTAGGTCTGACGTAGATACGATTGTCGGAGAAGAAATGAAAATTTTTTCATTTGGGGAAAATAATAATTATAAGACATCGAATATAAGAAAATGGCTGAGGACAAACAGTCAGAATAACACGTTTTGTCTGGAACCGATTCAGACGGGGATTGAAACGGCTTATACAGGAAGTACAGCGCCTGCAGAATTTTCACAGCTTTCAGAACGAGAACTGGTACGGCATGATATAGGTTTCCAGCTTATGAATGATTCGCTTTTTTGTCTGTCTCTCGAAGAGGCACTTGCATATAGGGAATTTCTTTGGAAATTTGATTCAAATGAAGATAATGCACAAACGCAAATCAGTTCATATTCTCAAGGATATTATCTGAGAACTCCGTTTTATATGCAGGATGATGAGGGGGATTTTGTGTACAACCAGAAAATTTATGGAGTTGATTTGATAAACGGATCTTTACATCCGGTTGGAACTGACAGTGAAACTTATGGAATACGTCCGGCATTTGCTTTGCCGCAGATGTAGATAAGAAAAAAGGAAGGGAGATTTTATGGGGAAAAAGAAGATGGAAAAGAAGATGAAAAAAGTGATTCCGTTTGCAGTGACTACAACGATGCTGTTGTCAGCTGCTCTGCCGGCTTTTGCATCAAACAATTTTGTTTTTGAGGATCTGGATCAGAGAGTTGTATCTGAGAAAAAATTGCAGCGAAAATATGCTGCGTCTTACAGTGAAATTTCAGATGAGTCAGATGAGGAGGTGTATGATTCGAGTATACAGAAAATCCAAACAGCGGATTTAAATGAGATGGAAAATCATATAGCAACATCTTCACAGCTTGCCATGGCGCGAGTGACTGTAAGTTCAAGTCTCGGAAATCTTTGGGAAAACTGGGAGACGGCAGATCTGAGCTTTTTAGACGGAACACATGGTGTCGGAACTAAAACAAAGCCATACCAGATACGTACAAAACAACAATTGATGGGTTTAAGCTTTCTGGCAGCTTTTGGCATGCAGCCTGACCACGGAGAAGTCGAAGAAGAGATAGTAGGTGATTACAGAAATTCGTGGTTTGAGCTGACGGCAAATATTGATCTGGGTGGCATGGAATGGAATCCTATTGGCTATTACCGTGATGATTCGGAGTTTTCCGGTGAAGTGACACATCCCTTTACAGCCAATCTGGATGGAAACGGTCACAAGATTTCCAATTTCAGATTTTCGGGAGATGCCATGCCGAATGTGGGATTTTTCGGGTCCTTAGAAGGCGCGACTGTTAAAGATCTTGTACTTGAGCCCGGCAAACCGATAAAGGGTACGCGACATGTGGGGATTCTGTCCGGAAATGCAAGAAATTCTACAATATTTGGATGCAGCGTAAAAGGCGATGTGGAAGGAAAAGGTACGGTTGGTGGATTGATAGGTCTTATGGAAGGCAGTACTGTGGAAAACGCGACAGCACAGGTGATAATTCGTTCAACCGGACGTGATGCAGGAGCCGAAGCCAAAGTGGGAGGAATAGTCGGTGAGGCTTCTGAGGGTTCCAATATCGTTGATTGCAAGGTTAGTACCGGAGATAACAGTACTTCGAGAATTCAAGGAAATGATGCGACTGTAGGCGGAATAGTAGGAGTTCAAAATGATGCAAATATTTACAATGTATATGTAAATGGAACAATAGGAGGCCCGGGAAGTCAGAATGTTGGCGGAATCGTCGGAGAACGCATAAGCGGAGACTTGAAGGTGGGACGGTTTGAAGGAACGATCGGCCAGTCCGGAACCGGAGCTGCCGGACATCGCGGTACTTTTATAGGATACAGGGCACCTGCAAATTATTTTAAATACGGTGATGATATAGCTTATCTGTTTGCGGATACGGAGGAAAAAATTGCAAATAATGTCTGCGGAAGCGGAATCTCTGATGATAATCAATATACCTACGCTGCACACATAGGATATTCTCATGCCAAAGATAATTACTTTACATTGGTTTCAGGCGGTGTGACGCGTGATGTAGAAGACAGATATTATTATGAAGAACTGGAACAGGGTATTTTATCTGTAGTGGATGATGAGCTGGGAGGCGAGATGAATGTCGATGTTATTGGATACGATCTGGACCATTTTGCCTCCAATGATGCCGGAAGGCCGATTCGGGGTTATCTTATAACAATTCCGCAGATAGACACGGTTTCGAACGGAACAAATTACTACGATGTTGCAGTGCTGGAGGCGAGAGGAAACGGAGCTTATTACAGGACTATTGACAAGGAACACAGGGGGGCTGTGGCACCGGGAAAGACTGTGACCGTTGCTACATCTGCGAAACAGACAGAAAAAGCACGTTTTCAGATGGTTGATGTTCCGGTATATACCATCGGACAAAAGAAAAAGAATACGACCTATGTGAATGGTGGCGAATATAGCTTTACAATGCCTGAAGAAAACATGCAGCTCTCGGCAATATACAAAAAAGTTGCGGTTTCGGTGGGATTAACCCCGACGGTAACCAAATTTCAGGTTGTGCAGGAGAGAACCGGCAATCGAAAGAATCCAACGAAGACTACCCGTGTCATGGATGGAAACGGCAAATTAATTGCAACATATATCAATGGAAATCTTCAGGAAGGCACTCAGGTACAGCCTGTCACTGTTGAGGCGATTGTAGATCAGAATAATGATGTTGCAGATGCGTCTGTAAAATGGAGTATTGATGATGCGGATCTTATTACTCTGCTTCCAAATGATGATGAAGATAACGGTTATACGAAAAAAAGTGCCCTGATTAAGCTCAATTTGAACAGTTCATTTATAGTGGATATAGTTCGTAAACTTGAAAAAGAACAGGCTGATTCCGGATATCGTTATGCTATCGGAAGTGATATATACGGAGCCGGACATCAAAACGGAGGTGTAGCGGTGCTGACGGCACAGACAAAACCGGCAGCCAGCTTTGATGGTAAACCATGTAAAGGAAATGCCAGAATAGAGGTTACATTCCAGATCAAGGATAAAACATATGTGGCCAATGAAGGGGCTTCGCTCAGTAAGGATAATATCAACTTTGAAGTCGTGAGAACTCTTACCGGAAATCGAAAAAATCCTGATGAGACAATTACCGTTACGGCACCGCAGGCACTTACCGCGACATTTACACCGGATTATTTTGACAAGAAGGACATATCGTGGACAGTTGGAGATGCATCGGTTATTTCAGTAGATGGGGAGAATAAATCTGCCAGTATCAAGGCTATAAAAGATGCTAAATGGATACGGGATCTTATCGCAGAGGATAAGGGAAAACACGCAAATACGCCTTATGAAAAACAGATGGCATCAGGAAAACGCAGTACCAAGGTTACGGTTATCGGAGATGACATGATTGGAAACCGACAGACGGCATCGTGTGAGGCTTTAGTGAATTTCAAAACAGTGGATGAGTCTGTAATTCGTGTGGAAGGTGTCAGTATTTTGCCCGAAAGCCTTCAATATGATGTAAAACGCACAAAGACTGGTTCAAGTTCACGACCTGAAGAGACATGGACCGGGACTGGTGCAAAGAAATTGACTACATCGGTATTTCCGCTGCAGGCTGAGAATAAAACTGTGACATACCATGTGAATGATGATTCACTTTTTATAGCATCGGATGGCACTGTAACAGTCAACACTCAGGCATCATGGATTCAGGATATTGATAGGGAATATTTAAATACGGGCAGCCATGTTGCATATATTACGGCAGAGACTGAGGACGGTAAATTTACGGCTCAGACAGAAGTAAAGATTCAATTTGAGGCGATCGATCAGACTTACAGATCAGGTTCCCGTTCTGGCGGTAGTTCAAGCGGTGGATCAGGAGGCGGATCTTCTTCAGGCTCTTCTAAAGGAGCAACTTATACAGGCGGCAGTGCGGCACAGGCAACCGGACCGGCAGGATCTGGTGTAAACGGAATATCAGGTCTGCCGGAATATGTAGTATCAGGTAATTGGAAATATAACGCTGACGGAAGCTGGCAATTTGAGACCGGCGGCAGAACTCTGAGGTATGAATGGGCAGCTGTTTATAACCCATATGCAGATTCGGCTAAGGGTCAGAGCAGCTTCGATTGGTTCTACTTTGACGGTGATGGAAAAATGATAACGGGCTGGTATACAGACACAGATGGAAATACATATTATCTGTGGCCCGTATCAGATGGAACCAGAGGACGCATGCTGACCGGATGGAACTGGCTGCCTGCCTCTGACGGAAGTTTTAATTGTTACTATTTTCAGGAGCAATCTGACGGCTTGAGAGGCCGTCTCTATAAAAATGCTTATACACCTGACGGAAATTATGTGAATAAAGATGGTTTATGGACGATTGATGGTGTGGTGCAGAGGAGAATAAAATAATGCAGAAACATAATAATTATACAGATAAAAAGGTATATGCGGCAGTATTGACAGTTGCCATGATTGCCGCAGGCAGTATGAGTGCTTATGCGGGAAATCAGGGTACAAATTCCGGCATATGGAAGGATACGGAATCTTTAGTATGGGAGTGGGAGAACGGAAGGACAGATGCATATGGAAATGGAAGCACTTTCTCGGATTTAAATCCTGAAATTAATGACAGAGAATATTATCTTAAAGAGCTGGTACGTTATCCGGGAGAAGCAAATCCGGCGCGAAATAGTAAGGGGGAATTAAAGGCAAATTTGAGTGAAACAGCAGTTGTAGAATTACGTAATTTTGTCAATGGATTTGATTGGATTCATGCAGATGAAAAAACCAGACTGCAGTATGTTCATGATCGCATAGCAAACGGAGAAGGCAGCTTTAACAACAATCATTATGGTTCACCTGATGAGACAAAAAATCTGCCGGTGCTGGAAAGCGGAGTTGGAGTTTGCAGAGATTTTGCAGGAGAATTTAAGCTTTTGTGCAGAAGTGTCGGATTGGAATGTGAAATCTACACACCGCAGTATCTTCATGAGGCATGTCTGGTAAGAATCGGAAATCAGTGGTATGCGACAGATCCAACATCAAGTCTGCCATTATTTTCCAATATGAAGACATATCCGATTGATTTGGGAAATGAATAAAAAATTAATGTGAAGTTATTGAACAGAAAACTGATAATTGTTCAGCGATATTGCCGGTATAAGGGATGGGGAGGTTTTTATGGGGAAGCATCAATACAGTGATAAGATAAAACGAGGTATGGCATTTGTCATGGCATTAATACTGGGAGTTCTGGCTTTTTTGCCGGAATTCCCGGTACTTCCGGCAAAAGCCTCGGTTATCAGCGGACAGCAGATAGAACTTTTGTCTGCATTCGGAGATACAGCGTTGGGGCATAAGCTTTACTGTATTGATAAAGGCGGATATGCAATATGGGGTATTGCAGAGAAAGGGGATATATATGAAGTGCATAAGCCGTCTCAGGCCTCTGTCCCTCTCAGCAGCATGGAGCAAAAATATGTCTTCTGGTCAATGCTGTCAATGAAGGCGGCGCTTGGAGATGAAACTGCTAATCGAATTATACGAAATATCAATATGGCAGCAGCATCCTCTGGAAAAGTCGGTATTACAAATACAGTGTCTGAAAGTGACATGAAAAAGATTATTTATGTGCCGGAAGTGAGAGCAAAATACCCGTGGCTTGAGGTGGTTTCATCAAATAGCGAGACATATATGCAGATGGGAGGCATATTGTCAGGTGGAAATACCCACAGTGGTAGCTCGGGAATAGGCGGAGGAAAAATACCGGATGTGATAGTGTCATGCAATTCGCTGGGAAACGCCAAACAGATTGACAGTGAGACAATGACACTTACGTTTGCAGCGGACGGATCCGACAGTGATTTTATAAGGACCGTACCGCTGGAATTTTCCAATGATAACGGTATTAATTTCAGCACAACTCCGACTGATGGGTGGACCTATACAAAAACAGATACACAGATTGTATTTAAAAATCCAAATCCGGATCCGCCAAAAGCTCTGATTCGTTTTCATGTGGAGGGGACTAAGTATGCATCAGCCGGTGGAGGATATTCATCTGTACAGGAGCTGATTAATGAATCACTTCAGGTTTGGGAGTGTGTGGAATGTTCCGGAACGCATGGCGGGGGAACTCCGGCGAAAAGTGATCCGTGGATTCACCAGCGTATGGTGTGGATTGATATTGCCATGGTTCCTGTAAATTACTATGCTTCGCTTATGGGAGGATCAGGTACAACACCAAAAGAAGGCGAAATAAAATTTGAGGTATTTCGACATGAAGAAGATTTCACATCCACTTATAATCTGCAGATGTATAAATACGATCATGAAACGGGCAAACCATTAGAGGGTGCGCAGTTTGCTTTTTATGAGAGATTTGATGATAAAGATGATGTTGATACGGAACGCGATGGCGCAGTCAGCCTTTTTGAAGGCGGAGAGTCTTATGCCGGTCACTATCTGGATGAGCCTGCTACATGGGATGGCTTCAGGCAGGCAGGATCCGTGGCTACTGATAAAAATGGATATGCATCAAAGACAATAGAACATGGATATCATTATGATAAAACGTTCTGCGATGGCCATCCGGCACCTGTATTTGTGGCAGTTCCTGAGGAAGAGGAGGATGAGGACGGCAATATTACCAACGATGATGAGATAGCAGCGGCGCAGGCAGAAAACATCCGTCTTGCCGGCAGCTGGATTTTATGTGAGAAGGAATGCAGGGAAAAGTCAGAAGGAGATTTTGAAGGTGTCCATTTCCACTGGATACTCGAAGAAGTAGATGAAGATGAGATAAGAAGTATAGCCTTACATGGCGGAGATGAAGGTGAAACACCGGATGCAGGATTAACCGAAGGTGCAGACAGCGAAACATCATATGAACAGTCAGGCTGTAAAGAAGATTGTGAGGAGACGTATGAAAAATTTATTTCAATGAGATACAGCTATACATTTAAGGAGCTTAAGGCCAGAGACGGATATATTCTTCATGACGGTCATGCAGATGATCTGCCGATAGAGATAATCACAACAGATTCATCCGAACATGGGGCTAACGCATCCTTCGGAGGCGGTTATTCAAGAGATGTTATTTTGCTAAACAAGACTTCCGGGCGAAAAACCAGGAATAGTGCCAAATATTCTGACAAAACAAATGCGAGAGAAAAAATAAGTTTTGCACAGATTGGCACAGGTATTGATGATGCAAAGTATAGTAATTCCGGAAATGAAATATGGAAAAATATGCTCTCATTTGACAAAGAGGATGAAACATTCCTGCCATCAATGAAAATGAAGGTTTTACCGCAGCGTCTTGTTTTATTTACAGCCCTTGACGTGGCAATCATGGAAGAGGCAACATCATCAGAGTTAAAAGAAAAAATACGGGATGAAAAACAAGCTACAGATTCTGAACTTAAGTTGTCCATTTCCGATCATGATATCAACCGGGTCAGAAGTAATTTCGTCTTTGTAGATGAAATTAATGAAGATTCGGATGGTAAATCAGAAGATAAATCTGAAAGCAAATTAAACTCACCCGTTTATACAAATCCAAAATCCAAAAATCTGCTGATGACAGCCGAGATTGATGAAGAAACCGATGACTCGGGGAATGCTTCGGCCATGGCTCTCTTCGAGCCTGCCTATGAGGCAGCATTAGTCTCGGAAAGTGTAGGATCAGCGATAGAGCCGAAAGATGCTGACAATTTCAGTCATTGCAATGATGTTGATGATGAAAAAAATGCCTGGCGAATTTATGATCACCGCACAGAGGGCGAGGTGCATATAAATAAAAAGGATCTGGATCTGAAAAACAGTGAAAATGAACTTTACGATGCCCTGGGCGATGCTCAGGCAGATGCGACTTTGGAAGGCGCGGTTTATGGGCTGTTTGCAGCTTCGGATCTGGTACATCCTGACGGAAAGACCGGAGTTGTATATCGTGCAAATAATCTTGTTGCTGTAGCAACAACGGATAAAAATGGTGATGCATCATTTATGGCATGTACAGAAGCACCGGGACGAAGATATGATTATGCAAAAGGTGCAATTGTTGACACATCAGATGGATGGCGCAGTCAGGCACCGGAAAATCTGTATATTAGGGATGTATCAATTGATGACTATACACCGGATAGAAAGTGGGAACGCACTTATTATGATAATCTTTTAAACAATGGAAATTCATGGATTGGTCGTCCTCTGTTGATGGGTGAATATTATGTGAAGGAATTAAGCCGTTCAGAGGGTTTTGAATTATCTATCGGAAATAAACTTCATGCTGTTACAAATCTGGGACAGAATACTGATGCAGGTGCATCGGCCTTAGGCGAAGGTTATGCGCATATATACTTGCAGATGTACGGAGAAGAGCAGTCCGGTGAAGGCGGGGATGATACAAACGAAATTTTCTTTTCAGCTGAATCAAAGGATACTAAAGACGGAGTCTATGATATCGTTGTATCCGGTTTGCCTGATGGTGCCAGGTTTTATCGGCTGGATGAAGGAAAAGGGACTGTATCGGTAGAAGCCGGCACAGGAAAATATGAAAAGGTGTATACAGGAAGAACAGTGACGGCAGAGAATGATTATCAATATCCACGATATAATGACGATGGAACTTTGATGACTAAAAAGGTGCCTATTAACTATGAAACAGGCTGGATGCGTCAGGTAAAGATGCAGGAACTGAATGAAGAAACGATAAAAGAGGTTCTTTTGCAGGCAGAATCCGGTATGACTGAAGAGAAAAATAATGAAAAACTTGTTGATATATTTGACGAAAAAGATTTTTATTATTTGAAGGCTAAAACAGAGAAAGTTCTTCGAAGACATGGAAAGGCAACACCGAAACAGACCATTGAGGGAAAAAATATATATTCTGATATTGATAACGGTATATTTGACAGAGGTGTCCGCATTGGGGAGAAGGACATTTATGGTATCAGTGGAGTAAAACCAGGGGAAAAAGCAACAAAAACCGTGTACGGTTCACCTGTTATGACGATCGCAGTTCCTGCTAAAAAGGACGGTAATTCAATTACCGTGGCAGACGCAATTAGATCGGTTTTGGATTTTTACGATACACATCCGTATCTTGGTTATGGCGGACTTGATGCTGTTAACCAAACATCTGACACGTTTGAATTTACAGTATATGCAGGAATTTCCGGAATGCCGGAAAATTTTATGGTAGCAGGAAGTGATGCCAAAAAAGACAGCATAATTTTTCATCGTGCGCAGTGGATGCCGGATGATGAAAAAAAGAGTCCGCGTTATGTCTATGTACCATATTCAAATAATGAAGACAGAGATCC